>NZ_JBEZZF010000001.1:0-308523 GCF_040639055.1 Promicromonospora sp. NPDC023987
TGTGTGGTTCGGTTAAACCGGGTTCATATCCGCAACCAACTCTGCACTCGGCGTTGAGGGCCGCAACCATGTCTGCACTCGGCGGGTGGGGTGCCTGGCTCGGCGCCGACAGTCCGGCGCCGTCGGCCGTCACACCGCTGGGATGAGGAGCCTCATGGCGGCCGTCACACCGCCGTGATGAGGCTCCCGGTAGCGGCGCGCGCCCGATCGAACCGGGCGGCGACGTCGGACCAGTTGGCGAGGTTCCAGAACGCCTTGACGTAGTCGGCCTTGACGTTGAGGTAGTCCAGGTAGAACGCGTGCTCCCACATGTCGAGCATCAGCAGCGGGGTGACGCCGAGCGGCACGTTCGCCTGCTGGTCGAACAGCTGGAACACCAGCAGCCGCTCGCCGATGCTGTCCCAGCCGAGCACGGCCCAGCCAGAGCCCTGGATACCGGTGGCCGCGGCGCCGAAGTGGGCCTTGAACCCCGCGAAGCCGCCGAACTGCTCGGTGATCGCCGCCGCGAGCTCGCCGTCCGGCACGCCGCCGCCGTCGGGCGAGAGGTTGTGCCAGAAGACCGTGTGGTTGGTGTGCCCGCCCAGGTTGAACGCGAGGTTCTTCTCGTGCAGGTTCACCGCGGCGAGGTCGCCGCTCTCGCGGGCCGCGGCCAGCGCGTCGAGCGCGGCGTTCGCGCCGGCCACGTACGTGGCGTGGTGCTTGTCGTGGTGCAGCTCCATGATCCGCCCGCTGATGTGCGGCTCGAGCGCCGCGTAGTCGTAGGGCAGTTCAGGCAGGGTGTAGACGGGCATTGGTCGTCCTCTCATCGAATGCTTCCGACGCTAGAACCTCAACCACAGTTGAGGTCAACGAACGTCACGAGGCGAGACGGTGATCGTCGACACAGTGCTCGGCCGGACCTTGCTCGCCGAGCTCTCGCTCGCCGTCGCGGCGTTCGTGGATCCTTACTCCACGCTCTCCCGGCAGCACATCGACTCGCAACTTCCGGTCCCGCCCGTAGTCGCCGTCGGCCAGCGCGCGGTACCGGACCGGCTCCTCGGCGCCGAGGCCGGCGATCCGCTCGCGCAGACGCTCCACCTCCCGGTCGAACCGGTCCCATCCCGGCCGGTCGACGCCGGCGACCAGGTGCGGTCGGAACGGCTCCATGCCGGTGTACCACGCGACCCCGTGCAGGAAGGGGAAGAACAGCTCGTCGAGGTCGCCGTTCAGCCCCCGCGGATCGAACGACTCGGCCCGGTCCCCCGCCGAGACGACCGCGAGCACCCGCCGCCCGGCCAGGCCGCCGTCGCCGTACTTGCGGGGCAGGCCGGCGTCGTCCTGGAGGCCGAACGCGAAGCCGTTGACGAATACCCGGTCGAACCAGCCCTTGAGGATGGCGGGCATACCGTGCCACCACATCGGGAACACCAGGACCAGCAGGTCGGCCCGGCGCAGCTTGTCCTGTTCGGCGACGATCTCGGGCGCGAGCGCACCGGCGTCGTACGCGCGCCTCGACCGCACGGAGACGGTCTCGGCCCCGCCCTCGACGGCGCCGTAGTCCTCCAGGCGGACCGCCGGATCCCAGCCCATGGCATAGAGGTCGGACACCTCCACGGAGCTGCCGGAGCCCTCCAACGCGGAGCCGGCCACGCGGGCCAGCTCTGCGGTCAGCGAGCTCGGGCTGGGGTGCGCGGTGACGACCAGCGCGTGCATGTGCTTCTCCTTCGACGGCGAGCGGTACCTGCCTCACGCTAGGAACTCGGTACGGTCTGCACAAGTACGCACATCTATGACACATACTGACGGTTCGGATACTGTCAGTTCATGACCACAGCCGCCGAGACCATGCGTCCCCCCGTCCAGCGAGCCATCGAGGTCTGCCCCGTCGAGGTGTCGATGGCGGTGCTCGGCGGCGCCTGGAAGCTGAGCGCCGTCAAGTACCTGCTCGAACGCACGCACCGCTTCGGCGAGCTGCAGCGGCGCCTCGGGACGGTGACGCCGCGCACGCTGACGCGCGTGCTCCGCGACCTGGAGGCCGACGGCATCGTCGTCCGCACCGTGTACGCGGAGGTGCCGCCGCGCGTCGAGTACTCCCTCACCGACCTCGGCAGGTCCCTCGACCAGGTGGTCGGGTGGCTCGACGCCTGGGGCGACGCGTACCCGCGGCCCGTGGGCTGAGACCGGTCCGGGCGTACTGCCGCTCAGCCGGTCCGCGGCACCGGCGTCTGCTGGTAGAGCGCGAGCCGCCACGCGTCGTCCTGCCGGGTGTAGACGCTCGACATCAGCGCCACGAACGCCGGCTCGGCGCCGTCACGGTAGGCGCGGCCCGTGTAGACGAGGATCGCGTCGCGGTCCCCGAGCCGGATCAGCCGCTCGTCCGATATCTGGTAGGTGCGCCAGGGCGGTGCGGCATCGAGGGAGGCGACGACGGCCTGCCGATCGAGGACCTCGCCGTGGGCCAGGACCATGACGCCGTCCTCGGTCATGACCGACCCGTAGAAGTCCGCACCCGTGCTGTCGCACAGGGACTTCCACCCCTGGTGCTCAAGGTCCAGCAGCTCGTCGACGTCCACGGCCTCGCTCCCCTCGTCCGCTGTGGACGATAGGCACGGCGGGCCGCACCGGTCAACCAGCACGGGACCGCCGCGCCGCTCGACCGGCCCGAGCTGCAGGACCAGAGCCGGCTCAGTCCTGGATGAGCGCGACGACGTTGCCCGCCGGGTCGGCGATCCAGCCGATCGTCGGACCCTTGCTCGGGTCCGTGCTGCGCGATACGCCGCGCTCGTCCTGGTCGAACTCGGCGTACCGGATCAGGCTCGCTCCAGCCGCCTCCAGCTCGGTCACCGCCTCGTCGATGTCTGGCACCACGAGGTTGAGCACGGTGTACGACGCCGGTGTGTGAGCCGCCCCCTTCGGGTAGACGAACACCGTCGAGCCGTCGGTCAGGTCGATGTCGAGACCGCCCATGGCGTTCTCGCGCGCGGGCAGGCCAAGGGTGTCGCGATAGAAGCGGAGGGCGGCGTCGGCGTCGTCCACCGAGAAGCCGCTGAAGCTGCGGAGCGTGGTGACCATCGTGGGTTCCTTTCCTCGGAGCGGTTGTACTGCCGACTCCGGAACGCACGGGAAATCATCGGCTCGTGCCGCCGCTCGAAGCGGACCGGCACCTCCAGGCCGCGGGCCCGGCCATGCAAGCTCCGCCCGGGCCGGGCCCACCGTGGGATCAGAACATCCCGTTGTCGTTCACGGAGGTCTTCGGCACGTCCTGGATCACGTCCCAGTGCTCGACGACCTTGCCGTCCTCCAGGCGGAAGTAGTCGGCCAGTGCCTGGCCAGGATTGTCGGGGTCGCCCGGCTCAAGATCCAAGTGGGAGTGGGTGACTACCATGTCGCCCTCACCGATGATGCGCTTGATGACGAGTTTCAGGTTCGGGTACTCGCCGCGCAACCAGGTCACGAACCCGATGAACGCCTCCGGCCCGTCCTGCGCGGCCGGGTTGTGCTGGATGTAGTGAGACCCGAAGTGGTCCGCGATCGCCTTGGCGGGGTCTCCGGCGAAGGCGGTGGTGTAGTAGTCGACGACGACCTGTTTGTTGCGCTCGATATCCGACATGCTCTGCTCCAGCTTCTCGTGAGCCGTACGTACACTTGGTGTCACTACAAACTTACCGTAGCACCAAGTTCCCGTGTAACCTGCGATCGTGAGCTCGCACACCGTCGACTGGACCGCGCTACTCGCCCCGACCGCTGTCGCCGGCGAGGCCGCCGGGCTGCGGGAGCGTCGCAAGCGCGCCACCCGCAAACTGCTGATCGACACTGCCGTCGAGATGTTCTTGGCCCACGGTTTCGACGCGGTCACCATCGCGGACATCGCCCGCGTTTGTGACATCTCGCCCACGACGGTGTTCAACTACTTCCCGACCAAGGAGTCGCTCGTCCTCGACCTGCCGGACACACTGGTCGACGTCTTCCGCGCCGAGCTCGGTGATCCGGGAACCACACCGCTCCAGGCCATGCGACGAATCCTCGCCGGCGAGCTGGACAATCTGATCTCCTGGCTGGACGCCCAGGACGACAAGCTCCGAGCCATCGAAGCCGTGCAGCGCTTCGAAGCCATGGTCCGCGACACCCCCGCGCTCCAGGCACACCACCGCAACCTGCTCCAGCAGATGGCCCGCACGGCCGCCGAAGTCCTGGCACGCAGGGCCGGAGTGGACCAGTACGCCCCAGAGCCTCAGATCACCGCGACTGCACTTCTGGGACTGTGGCCCATCCAGGTCCATGCCTCGTGCAGGCTCCTGGACGGCACCCGGACCCCGGCCCAAGTCCGCGACGCGGTCACCGCCGAGGTACACCGGGCGGCGCGTCTGCTGGAAACCGGCCTGGCGGGGTTCCCTCCGGTCCGCTGAGGCCAGCTCCACGCCATCCAAGGTCAGGGGTTAGCGGGCCGGAGCAACAGCAACCCCCTACTGGCGCAACAACGAGCGGGAGCCCGGCCGCTGGCCGGACTCCCGCTCGAACGTTCCCGATATGAATGATGACGCGAGACATCAATGAACGATGTCCCGCGTCATCACATCGGTGGAGCTGGGGGGACTCGAACCCCCGACCCCCTGCATGCGGTGCTCGCACGCGGGGCTCGACGGGAGACCTCGACAACTCTCGGAGAAACACCGCTGACCTCGGACTATCCCGGAATCGGGCGGATGTTTGCGACCCGATCTTACCCCGAACTCTCGGCGAATCTCGTGGCTTCTCGGCGGCTCAAGTGGTGAGTTTCTGGCGGGACACGGGAGTCAGAGAAGTCAATCGGTGGTGATCATCGCCCCGGGAGGTGCTTGCGACATCATGAGGGGGCCGCCGTCCAGGGGCTCAGCCGCGACACGACGTGGCAGCGCAGGCACTCAAGTCGGCGCTCGGAGAGCAGCTCCGCGCCATTCGCCTGTCCCGGGGGCTCACGCAAGAACAACGCGCAGAGCAACTCGAGATGACACCCCGCTACCTTGCCGGGATCGAACGGGGTGAACGGAACCTGACGCTCGACTCCGTGGACGTTCTGGCCGAGCAGCTCGGAGCGGGCGTGCCCCCTGGCCTTCGGTAGCCGCTGAGGCCAGAGGCAGCTCAATTCAGTTGCGGTTGAGGCCATGCCTTCTGGTGTCCAGCGCGTGCTTGAAGTGACTCTCCGCTTCGTCGATGACACGCGTCGGCGTCGCCGGGTCGAAGACCCTCAGGATCGAGTACCGGAAGCTGGTCGGGTCAACGTTGCGCAACTCGACGTTGCCGCCGTGGCCGTTGGCCGCGTACGCGCTCCAGCGCTGGCGGATGCTCTCCGCACCATCGGCCTTGCCGACGTACTTACGTCCGTCTCGAGTATCCGTGATGAGGTAGATGCCCACCACCGATGACAGCGCCGTCCTCCAGGCCGCGTACCGGTGCTCGCGCATGACTGCCTGCAGCTGCGGGCGGTCGAGGACGAGCCGGTCGAAGCCTGGGAACGGCACCGGCTGGGCGTCGGCGATCTCCATAACCGGGTAGCCGGCCGCCGTCGGGCCGTTGAGCCTCCAGGTGCGCGGAGACCGCCAGCCGATCACGAGTCGGTTCCCCAGATCGGCGAGGTGCTCGGAGGCGACCAGGTCGAAGGTGCGCAGAGCGCCGTCGTTCGAGACCTCGCCCCGGTTCTCCAGCACCGACCAGAGGCGGGCCCTGTCACCGCCTTCACGGATGAACACCACCCAGATCGGCGGAGGATCGACCGGGAAGATCCGCGGCTTCGTCGACTGCTGGCTCGTGTACGCGAGGATCTCCTCGTCGGTCGAGTCCGCATGGATACCCGCGAGACCGGTGTCTTCGTGCTCGCGCACGAATGCATGGCGGATTGCCTGGGCGTCCACAGAATCGATCCCGGCGCTGCGGAGGATCACGTCGAGCGTCAAGGCCATCGCAGGTCCCTGCTCCTCGACGAGCTCATGTGGGCAGTCCCAACTTGTCGAAGGACGCCCTGTTGCGCTCCGTGGCCGCGTCGACCAGACCGTCGAAGCTCATGACCTCGATGTATGCCTTGGCAGCGTTGTTGTAGCCGACGTCGTCCGAGATCGTGAATCCGATGATCGGCTTCAAGGGGGCGCGCCCGGGGCCGGCCGGGCCGAAGCCGAGCTCGGCCTGGGAGTCGCGGTGCACCCTCACGTCGATCCGTCCGGGATCGTCGGGGCCGCCGGGCCACGCGTCGACCGCCTGTATGCCGTTGACGATGGCCTCTAGAAGCGCCAGGAGGGCATGGCTCTTGGGCAGGCTCGTGTTCCAGACTCTGCCGGCAAGCAACGTCGTCAGTGCCATGATCATCCCTCCCTCAGCCGTTGAGCTGAGCGTACTGGCGACCACTGACATGAGACGCGCAGAGGCGAGCCCAGGACATCCCGCGTGATCAGACGTCGTCCCTGAGCTCCAGCTTCAGGCCGAGCGCCTGCGCGACCTTCGCGATGGTCGCGGTCGTCACGTCGTTGTTCGCCTCGACGCGCGCGATGGTCGGGCGCGACAGGCCCGACATCTCCCCGAGCTCCGCCTGCGACCATCCCTGCTTCTTCCGGGCCTCGCGGATCACGTCTCCGAAGCCTCGCTGATCCGCCTCGCCCATGCTCATTGCCCTTCCAGGTCGGAGCCCGCGTCCGCGTCGGGGCGGTGCTGGGCATGGAGCGCGTCAGCGGCGATGTCGGAGAGCTGGCCGATGAACGCCGGGTCCGTCATGTAGGTCTGGATCTCCTTCGACTCGTTCACGGTCTTGAGGACCGCGAGCCCCACCGCGTTGCTGAAGCCTTCGGAGGCCTTGAGCTGAGCCACGGTGTTGTTCTTCGCCATCGCGGCCGCTTCCTCGCTGGCGTCCAGGAAGCCCCAGAAGGTCGTGATGAAGCCGGACACGCTCTCGGGGCTGACGTCGACGCCCTTGGCCTTGAACATCTCGTTGACCTTCTCGATGGCCTCGTCGAGCGGCCCCTTCTTCGGCGCGGCGCTGCCGCCGTACTCGCCGTCGAAGATGGGCAGCTTGATGCCGTCGCCGCTGCCTTCGCTGATCGAGTGGTCCTCCTCGATCGCGGAGGGGACGAGCTTGACGCCCGAGAGCTGCACGCCCTCGAGGAAGCTGTCATCGCGGTCCTCGCCATCCGTGTGGAGGTTCCGGCCCAGCAGCGTCGCGAGGATCGCACGGCGATGCAGCTCCGGGTCCTGGTAGTCGACGATCTGGCTGAGGAACTGCCAGGCGTTGCGGTAGCCGAGCACGTCGGCGCGGAAGGCCTCGAGTTCCTTCTTCCGCTTCTTGTCCTTCGACAGGACGGCCTGACGCCATTGCCCGGTCCAGCGGTTCTTGATCGGCGACAGGACCTTGGCGATCGCCTCGCCGCCGGCGTCGGTCAGGAAGGCGTCGGCGACCGCGTCCATTTCCTCGTGCGTGTAGAGCCCCGCGGTGTCGAGCCGCTCGCCGACCGTGATCAGCGCGTTCGGGTCGACGTCGCCGTCGACGTGGGCGTCGGAGTAGTAGAGCTTGAAGTCAGCCTGGACGCTCGCAGGGGTGTTGCGGAAGTCGACGACCATCGGCGCGGTCTTGCCCGGGTAGATGCGGTTCAGCCGGGACAGCGTCTGCACCGTGGCGACGCCGGAGAGCTTCTTGTCGACGTACATCGCCATGAGCCTGGGCTCGTCGAAGCCAGTCTGGAACTTGTTCGCGACGATGAGGACGCGGTAGACGCCCTCCTCCCGGAAGGCCCTCGCGACATCGCTCACGCCGTTGACGGACACCTCGGTGACGCTCTCGCCGTCCTCGTCGGTGAGCGAGCCCGAGAACGCCGCGAGGGTGTGCAGGTCGTAGCCCTTCTCGGCGATGTAGGCGTCCATCTTCCGCGACCAGCTCAGCGCCTCCATGCGCGAGCTGGTCACGACCATGGCGCGCGCCTGGCCGCCGATGAGCGGCTGCACGTTCCGCCGGAAGTGCTCGACCACGACCCGGACCTTCTGCGCGATCGCGGTCGGGTGGAGCCTCGCGTAGCGGACGATGCTCGAGACCGCCTCGCCGGTGTTGACCTGGATCTCGCTCTCCGACTCCTCGCCCTCCAGGGTGCTCTTCACCCGCAGGAACATGTCGTAGGTCGAGTAGTTGGTGAGCACGTCGAGGATGAAGCCCTCCTCGATCGCCTGCGCCATCGTGTACGTGTCGAAGGCCTCCCACCGGTCTCCGACCTGGGTGCCGAACAGGCGAAGGGTCTTCCCCTTCGGAGTCGCGGTCAGAGCGACGAAGGTGATGTTGGCAGACGCCGCGATCGCCGAGTCCTTGGCGGCCAGGAGGTCGTCGGCGCTGATCTCCTCGTCGGGGTCGACCTCGACGTCCACGAGCAGCTCCTTGAGCTGCTTGGCCGCGGAGCCCGACTGCGAGGAGTGCGCCTCGTCGGCGACGACTGCCCAGCGCCGGCCCCGCAGCTCCTCGGTGTCCTCGATGAGCTTCATGACCTCGGGGAAGGTCTGCAGGGTGCAGGTGACGATGTGGTCGCCCTCGACGAGCGCCTTCTTCAGCTGCGGGGACTTCGCGCCGAACCTCTCGCCCACGCCCACGACGAGGCCCTTACTTGACTGCACGAGGTTCATGTCGTCGCGGATGTTCTCGTCCAGGACCGTGCGGTCCGTGACGACGATGACCGAGTCGAACGTCGACTTCGAGTCGGCGCTCATGTGCCGGATCAGGCGGTGGCTGAGCCAGGCGATGGTCTTGGTCTTGCCGGACCCGGCAGAGTGCCAGACCAAATAGCGCTTGCCGGGGCCATACGCCTCGATGTCGGCGACCACGCGCTCGACGGCCCGCAGCTGGTGGAAGCGCGGGAAGACCAGGCGGCCGTCATCCTTCTTGCCGGACTTGCCAGGCTCGAAGAGCGCGAAGTCCTTGAGGATGCGCATAAAGGTCGAGCGCTCGAGGATCTCGTGCCACAGGTAGTTGGTCGACGATCCGGTGGCCGACGGCGGGTTGCCCCCGTGGCCGTCGTCGCCCTGGTTGAAGGGCAGAAAGACGGTGTCCCCGCCCTGCAGCTTCGTCGTCATGTAGACGAGGTCGTTGGACACCGCGAAGTGGACAAGCGCCCGGCCCGGGGCAAGAAGGGGCCGGCTCCTGCCGGGCTTGCGGTCCTCCTTGTACTGGCGGATCGCGTGGTTGACCGTCTGCGTGTTGTCGGTCTTGAGCTCCAGCGTGACTACCGGCAGGCCGTTGGCGAGGAGCACGACGTCGATGCTCTCGTTCGTCTTCGTGTCGAAGCGCACCTGGCGCAGGACCCTGAGCCGCACGGCCGCAGCCGCCTCCACGACCTCGGTCAGGTTGGGATTCGCCGGCGGGAAGGCCATCATCGGCCCGAACTTCGCCGTGGGACGGCCGATCTGGGCGTAGGAGAAGCCCTTGCGCAGCACGCCGAGCAGGCCGCCGACCGGGTGCCCGGTCGTCGGGTCCATCCGAGTCGCCTTGGCGAGCTCCTTGGTGATGTGCTCGAGGAGCTTCCGCTCGGCGTCTGATCTTGCCTCGCCGACCAGGTCGCCGGGGACGGCCTTCTCGTACTCGTCCGGGTACTGCGTGGCCAGCCAGTGCAGCACGTCGGCAGGCACCATCGCCAGGCCGACGTCCCAGCCGGTCGGCTTCCCGTCGCCCTCGTAGAGCCAGCCGCGCTCTGCCAGCTCGGAACAGAGGTTCTCCTCGAACTCGAGCTCCATCAGCTGCGCATGGCTCATGCGACTTCCTTCCGTCCGGTCACGACATCGAGGAGGAACGTAGATGAGCGCTCCACGAGCAGTTCGCGAAGGCTGGCGATCTTCGCCAACATCCCTTCGATGCGACCGGTAACCTCGTCCAGATCGTCCGCGATGCGCTTCTGCTCGTTCATGGGAGGCAGGGGCAAGGGCATCATGTCGAGCGCGATCTTCGTGACGCGCTGGGCGTTCGGACGAACCCCTGTGCCGATCGCCCCGAAATAGTCGACGTATCGGGGGCTGCGGAGCAGGTGGTGCACGTAGCGCGGGTGGAACCGCGGTGAGATCCAGAACGCCTTGTAGTCGGGGCTGATATAGCCGGTGAGCGATGACACCCCGAGGCCCCCGTGGTTGAGCCACATCATGTTGGCGGCGAGCTGGTCAGGTCTCACGACCCGGTACTTCGCCACGTCCAGCGACGCCTGCTGGCCGTCCGTCCGCGTGTTCAACTCGACGCCTCGGTACTCCGAGATCGAGAGGAGCGGACCCGGCGGGTCGTCGCCGTTCCGCTCGGTGCTCTCGGTGAAGTCGTAGCCGAACTTCGTGCGGTCCCAGTGCTCGGGCGTCCCGGACAGCGGGGACTGCGCGTCCTCGCCTCGACGGGAGTCGTCTTCGGAAAGGCCGAACAACGCAGCAGTGTCGATCGCTCGCGCTCGCAGCGCGTCGGTCAGCTGATCGAGCTTCCCGACCATGGCGTCGACCTCGTCGAGCCGGGCAGCGAGGTGACACTGGACGTCCAGCGGCGGAAGAGGGACCCGGATCCGCGACATCCGAGTGAAGTTCGTCGACCACAAGTCGTCGACGATGCCCGTACCCCAGCGGAAGAACTCGTTCTGAAACGCGATGCTGCGGAACAAGTGGTGGCCGTACTCCGGGAGCAGGAGGTCTGGCCTCGGAGTCATGACGGAGTAGACGACCGAGACGCTCCCGTCCTGCCGCGCCAGCCCGGACGCTCCACGCCTGTCGGATCTAGAGTTGATGACCAGGTCGCCGGCCCGGACGAGCTTCCGATCGCCTTCGGTCTGGGACTTGGCAACGCCCGCCAGCTGGGGCGTCACGCCCAGCTTCCCGACCGACAGCGGCGGATAGTCGGTCTCGCCGACCTTCTCGTTCCGCTCGATGACGACAGACCCGACCGGAGCCATGACGAAGGCGGGACTCTCGAGCAGCGACTGGTGGACCGCCTGATCGGTCACTGATCGCTCACCAGCTTGAACATGTCGACGAGCTCGCCCATTAGCCCCTGAACCTCCGAGTCGATCTCGTCGAGCGGACGCGGCGCGCGCGGCGTGTAGAAGATCCTCGTGAACGGGATCTCGTTGCCATGCTTCGCCTTGCCTTCGTCCCATTGCGCGTCCGGAGAGAAGGGAACCACCTCGCGCGCCATGTGGTCGGCCAGGTCTTCACTGAGGGGCACTCGCTCTGTGATCTTCCACCCGCTCGACGTGACCGCGTTGCCCTTCCTGTCGACTGCCGGCGGCGCGGACTCATCCGGCACCGCCATCGCCTTCATCACGGCGTCCACCAGGCCCAGCGGAGCCTTGAGCCCAGCGGCCTTCGCCGCCTTCGGCAAGCTCCTGGACAGTTCGTTCCAGCTCGTGCCGTCCAGCGACTTGAGCAAGGAGACGTGCTCGTCCGTGAAGTCCTTCCGCTCACGCAGGGCCTCTACGACTTCGTCGCTGAAACGGGCGGCCAGGCGAGCCTGCTTGTAGACCGGGATGTCCCGGAACCTGAAGTCGTCCGGAGTCATCACGCGAGAGATCTCCGGGTCCGCGCGGTCAAAGGCCTTGTACGCCTCAAGCACCGGATCCCGGTCCGTCGTGCTCATCTTGCGGCGCTTCTCGCCCATGGGCCTGCGCAGCAGAGTCCACTGGTCCGATCCGTCGAGCAACTGGATCTTGCCCACGCGTTCCGGGTCCTTGTTCGTGTCGAGGATCCAGACATAGGTCGGGATGCCGGTCCCGTAGAACATGCTGGGCGGCAGGGCGATGATCGCGTCGATGAGGTCCTCGTCGAGGAGCCACTCGCGGATGGCCGTCGGCCCCTTGTCCCCGTTGAAGAGCGGAGCCGCGTTCGAGACGACGGCTGCGCGACCGCCCTGGCCGTTCTTGCCGGCCGGGCTGAGCTTCGACGCGCAGTGGGCCAGGAACAGCATCTGCCCGTCGCTGATACTGGGGAGGCCGTGGTTGAACCGTGAGCCGGGCGTCCTCGCCTGCTCCCGTACAGACTTCTCCTCGACCTCCCAGTCGATCCCGAACGGCGGGTTCGAGAGCACGTAATCGAATGTCTGCCCCCCGTAGAGGTCCTCGATGAGCGTGTTGCCCTGCTTGATCGCGTCGGGGCGGCCGCCCTGGATGAGCAGGTCAGCCTTGCCGAGGGCGAACGCGGACGGCATGAGCTCCTGGCCGTAGAGCGTGACGTCGATCTTCTCGTTCATGCGCCTCAGCGCGTCCTGAGCGATCAGCAGCATGCCGCCGGAGCCGGCCGTCGGATCATAGATCGAGCGAGCTGCGCTCTCGCCGGCGAGGGTGTCGTCGTCGTTCGCGATCAGGACGTCGACCATGAGCTTGATCGCGTCGCGCGGGGTATAGAAGTTGCCCGCGGCCTTGCCCTTCTTGTTGAAGGCCCGGTACATCACGTCCTCGAAGACGTCGCCCATGCCGGTGTCGCTGAGCTCCTTCGGGCCGAGCGGCAGCGTCGAGAAGTGCTTGACGACGGCGTGCAGACGGTTGGCGTCGGCGAGGACCTTCGCGCGCCGATCGAAATCGAACGAGACCCAGATGTCGGCAATGTTGTTCGAGAAGCCGTCGATGTAGCTCTTGAGAGACTTGTCCACGTTGTCGTCGACCGAGGCGATGGTCGCGAGGTCGAGCGGCGAAACGTTGTAGAAGCCCAGGCCGAACCGGTCTTTGACTGCGATGTCGATGAGGTGCTGCGGCATGCCGGCCAAGGCGTCGACGTACTTGATGACGTCGTCCTTGCTGTCGGCGAGCATGCACTCCAGCCGGCGGAGCACCGTGAACGGCAGGATGTAGTCGCCGTAGTCCTCCTCGTCGACGATGTTGCGCAGGTACTTGTCCGCCGTGTCCCAGACGATCCGTGCCGTGGTCTTCCTGGATGCCTCTGCCGACTCGGCCATGCGTGCTCGTTCCTGCTCGTCGCGGTAGTCTCCTGTATCAAGAACTTTACACGGATCGGTGTATCAGGAACGTGACATCCCGCCTCGTGTCCGAGTCGATCCGGGTCCTCTGCGTCACCTGAGCGGCGACGCTGTTCGAGACCCGCTAGCCACCCCGAATGCCATCCGTGTCTCCCGCTCTCGCTCAGCGGTGCGTCTTGGCCGGCAGCCGACCCGGCAACGTCGTCTTGGATCCGTTCTCCGGATCTCGGGCGCCACTGGGCCGGCCGCGACCGAGTCCGGCCGTCGCTACATCGGGATCGACCTCAACAAGTCCTACCTCGACCTGTCACTGCGGACCCGACTGCGCCAGGGCGTGCTCGACCTCGAGACGGGCCCCTGACCATCCGCGCCTCGACAAAGGTGAACGGGCTATCCGTCACACTCATGCCAGAACCCACTGCTTCATGGTGGCCGCTCGAGGCGCTGGCTAATCCCGCGTGACGAGACTCCCTGAGCGGCTCTGGCCGCCATATGGCGGCAGGACGGGTGCGTCAGAGCACCTGAGCAGCATGAAGAACTCTTCCGGCAGTGAAACCGTGCACGGGGCTGGCCAGCAGCTCGATCTGGCACGCTCGACCACGACCGCTTTCCGAGACGCCGCCGATGGGCTCAACGACGCCGTCAGCTGCCCGGCGTACTTCCTCACGTTGCGAGGTCGGTCGTGACGCCGTACTTCAGTGACCAGGACGTCACCCTGTACCTGGGCGACGTCGCAGAGGTCCTGCCCACGCTGGGCACTTTCGATGCGGTCGTGACCGACCCTCCGTACGGTGAGACGTCGCTGGACTGGGACGTCTACCCGGTCGGGTGGCCGCAACTCGTGAGCGATCACGCGTCGTCGATGTGGTGCTTCGGGTCGATGAGGATGTTCCTGGACCACGTCGATGACTTCGCCGGGTGGCGCATGTCCCAGGACGTCATCTGGAACAAGGGAGCCGGAACCAGTCCCGCGACAGATCGTTTCCGGCGCGTCCACGAACACGTCCTGCACTTCTACCGTGGCCCCTGGCGAGACACGCACCACGACACCCCCCGAGTCCAGATCATGGGGCGGGCACGCAGCAGCCGGTCATCGAGTGGTCCCGGGCCGTCGACGCATGCTGGATACGGTCCGTCCGCCTGGGTCGACAACGGGACTCGCCTGATCGAGTCGGTGATTCACGCCCCGAAGGACCGCACTGGAAAGGCAACCAACCCCACCGCGAAACCGGTCGGGCTGCTCGAGCTGCTCATCACCTACTGCACACCGCCCGGGGCGATGGTGCTGGACCCGTTCGCCGGATCGGGCTCCACCGCTGTGGCTGCCCGTCATATAGGGCGCCGGGCCGTGCTCGTCGAGAAACGGGAGGAGCAGTGCGAGGCCGTCGCCCAGCGCCTGGCGCAGGGCGTTCTCGACCTGGCGGCAGACGCATGAGCTACTCATCGTCGAAGATCCTGCCGATTACTCGACGAGGATGGGCGCGACGTACACGTCGATGCCGCGGCCCTGGATGTCCTGGACCGCCCGCACGAGGTTGACCCGCGAAAATGTGAACAAACTCTGCGCGGATACCTCGGTCCTTCTCGCCATGGCGAGCACCACTCGTTCGGGACGGCCTCTGACCCATGACGGGTCGCCGCCCTCGGCCTCCACCCGCTCCCTCAGCCGCTGTACCGCTTGCTGATCCCACGCGAGTGCGTGGGTCGAGACGTAGGCCTGCGCGAACAGGTGGCTCGCCGGCGCCGAGGAGTCGAACTTCTTGACGTGGATCAACGATCCGTCACTGAGCAGCACATCGCACGCTTCGAATCCCCTGGGGTGAGCGTCAGTTCGGATCAGCTTTTGGTCGAGACAGATCCCACCGAGCTGGACTGCGAGGGCCCGGTTGTACTGCGCCTCGTTCTCCATCGCGGCCGTCCAGCCGGGCAGGGGCGGCTCGAGCCGCTTGCGGAAGATCCCCTCGGTCAGGCGCAGCAGTCGCTCGGCGTACTGCTCGTCCATCTGGAACCACTGCCCGTCGAACAGGCAGTACTTCTTGCCGTTGTGCGAAGTTTCGAAGGCTAGCCACTTGCGGGCTGGGATCGCTCCGCTGATCGGGTCGTCTTCGTCGGCGCTGCTGAACAGCTGGACCTTCATCTGCTTGAGCCGCCGCAACGGAGCCGTCGATCCCGCAAGGGGCGAGATCAGGTCCTCAAGAACGGGCAGGCCATCCTGCAAGGCTGAACTGCCTCTGCCAGCTCCGGAGCCCATGAGCTTGAAGTGCGTCGGAGGTGCGTTGTCTCCGATGTGCTCGAACGGCCAGGACAGGCCCAGCTGGCGTTCTTCGTCCGTCGTGAGCGCGTCGGCGAGCTGTTGGTCCAGCGCGCTGACCAGACTGGCGGGCTTTCGAATGGGGACCAGCTGCTCCAGGACGCTCATTCCTGGTGGAGGGTCAGCCGCCAACAGGGTCTCGATGTGGTCCAGGTCTGCCACGAGGTCTCGCGCCGTTCGGCCCAGCGGGATGTTGAGAGCATCCGCCCCGCGAACGGTCGTCTTACCTTCGTGTGTGAGGCCGGGCGCCGTCCCGCGGACGACGATCCGGGTTGCCATCTCACCGAACGCTTCGAAGCCGAACCCGTTCAGGCCGTCTCCGCTGGGCACGGTCACACGAGCAACCTGCGCGCGTGAGTCGATAGCGCTGCGAGTCACCGAGCTGATCTGGGTGGGGTCCGCGAGCCGGATCGCGACGCGCTGCCCGAAGCTGGAGTCCACGTATGACTGATCGATGAGCTGGAACCCCATGCCGAAGGTGACGGCCCAGGCGCCATCGTCTGCACGACGAACGATCAGCGCGCCTGCCGCCGTTACGTTCCCGATTGTTGCCGGGAACCCTGTCAGGGATTCGACGTCCCGGGCCCACTTGGCGTACTCCGTCGCCATGACGCCCAGCACGAGCAGTGCCTCACGTCCCCCGACGACGACGTCGTGCATCTCGAACTCCTCGTCCTCGACGTATCGTTCACGGACGGCGGCGCGCAGGTCTTGGACATCCACGAGGCGGTAGAGGGTGCGGGCGGTGGCGTTCGACTCTTTGCGAGGCACGAGATCGATGCTCCCAGCGTGCGTGAACTGCGCAAACGCTCGACGCGAAGATCACCCGCCCACGCAACTCCGCCGTCGTTCCACGGCCCGTGTCAGTGTCCGCCAGTACGGTCAGGAACACCTGATGGCCAGCGAAGGGACCGACCCGTGGCGGTGAACTCTGGTGAGCTCTTTGAGAGTTACGTTCACTACATTTATCAAACACTTCTGGGCTCTGCCGGCAAGAACATAACCGTCGCCAGAAGAGCCGACGTGTACGACAATCAAGGAAACCGGTACAACATAGACGTATTCTATGAGTTCGATGTCGTCGGCGTTCACCACAGGGTGGCAGTGGAATGCAAAGACACTCGTCGGCCGATCGAACGCGATGACGTCCTGGCTTTCGAGGCAAAAGTTCGCAACTTATCCAACACCATCGGGATATTCATTTCCAGGAGCGGATTCCAGTCCGGCGCGAAGAAATATCTCGAGGACCATGGAATCACACACTTCTCCGGCGACGACATGCCACAGTTCGGGAGTGTTATTGCGTCCAGGGTGAGGTCAGTAGCGCTCCCGGATGATTCCGCTGTAGGCCAGCCGTTCTGGGGCCTCATGGAAGTCAAGGAGGGCAACGTAACGGGGACTTGGGTAGCCATTCCGGACCGCAGCGAGACCCAATCCACCAGCGAAGGCTTGATTGACGCGCCAGAATCAAGCCTTCTCCCGCTGTTCCACTCCAGGCCGCAGGCCGACCGGTTTCGAAGGTTCGCCTGCAGCAACTCGGACGTGTGCGTACGAGGGATCGAACAGCCGACGTTACAGTTCCTCATACAAATGGCTTACTTTGACGGTCGAAAGTTTGCCATATGCGTGATTGTTGAAGACGAAATCGGTAACCCTCAAATGATGGCCCAGCCTTGGAGCGCAGTCGATCTGGCCAATGAGTACTCCACGGTCGATCTGACCTCACGATTCGATAAGGCGGCGGCACGGCTGCACAAGAAGTTCAGCAGTTCGTGAGCGCGGTGTGGCGCAGCAGGGATAGCTAACTGCCCGTCAGCCCGAGGCTGGCGGCAGCGAGCTCCCGCACGCGGCGTAGGCGGGCCTTCTCGCGTGGACTGGGCGTGCGCGGGTAAACCAGGCCCAGCGCACGAGCCGGCGGATCGTTGAGGTAGTCGGCGAAGGCGCATCCGGAAACGTGCAGGCAGCCCCCGACGCGGGTGTTGCAGTCACGGCACAGGTAGCCACGCACGAGTCCGGTCACCGGGTCGTGATCCACGGCAACTGCGATTGCCGTCTGACAGCACGCGCAGCCAGGCCCGAAGTTGGTGGTCAACCGTTCGCGGACACGGCCGATCCGGGTGCTGTCGATCGGCCGCGGCCAGTACTCGGCAAGGATTGGGCAACGCTCCACGCCAGCGACGCGGTCGGGTAGCTTCGCCGGTCCACTGACCTCCACTGTCCAGTCGATGTCGTCGCGGCCCGCCTCCCACTCCTCCGCCCCCTTGTAGGGCATTTGGATCCGGTAAGACGTCCCGTTCGTCGCCCAGAGGATCCACTGGCTGTGCTCGTGGTCACCGCACGGCACAGTCGATCCCGCTTGAACGAGGTGGTAGCGGCCGTCCGAGCCCAGCATCGCCATCGTGTCCGCGGCTGGGTATCGACGACTGTGCCGACCTACGCTGCAGGGCAGGTCACCCTGCCGAAACCGCGGCTCGGCGGCCGTCTGCTCCCACAAGACGTTCATCCATCGATGCGCGGGCAAGTCTCCCCAATCCAGAGCGGGCACCGCATGGGTCACCGCTTTCCGGTCGACCCCGAACACAGCGTTCGGATGTTCAGGGGGGCGCGGAAAGTCGACCATGGCGCCAGTGAAGCACTCGACACCGACACCCCCAACGCCCAGTCCTCCCGTAGCCCTCAGCACCAGCCTCCGACCTCTTCGCGCCTCCCTTCTGCTTAGCAGGGGCTGTCGGTGACTGCCGGTACGGTTCGCGACGCCAGCCAGCTCGCACGGGGCCGGTGGGTTTGATCATCGACGTGAGGGGAAACATGGCGTCAGGGATGTCCTCGGATCTCAAAGACCTGGGGTCGCACATCGAGAAGCTGTTCGGAGTCTCGTGGGACCGGGTCCTGGCCGGGTTCGTCTACAGCCTCGCCAGCGGCTGGCTCTTGTGGGCCGTGCTCACGTCGACTCGTCCGAGATCTCCGCTCGACGGCTTGACCCGCCTGCTGGAGACGCTCGCGATCACACCTCCCGCGTGGATCGGTGATGCAGCGGCCTGGATGAGTCACCCGGAGCGTGACGTCTTCGTCGTAGTCCTCGCGGTCGGTGCCGGACTCGCTGCCACGTTTTACGCCGGGACGCAGAGCACCGGTTCAGAGGCCGCGTCCGTGTTCCTTACCTTGGCTGCTCTCCAAGGCGGAGGCCCGGCCATAGTCATGATCACGCTGGTGACGATCGTGATCCCGGTGACGCTGTCGGTGCTGTTGGCGGTCGCGCAGGACAATTCGAAAGCTTCTGCCGGTGATCGCCCTCTCGAGAAGCTGCTCGGCCATCACACCGGATTCGTCACGGTCAATGCCGCGCTCACCTCGTTGTTCCCCTTCTTATTGATCCCATTTGCACCGCTCGCACTCGTCGTGATCGTGACACGGTGTCTGCGTGCGGACCGTGCCGTCGACGAGGCCGCGGCGCTGTCCTTTACTGCGCTTCACCGACTTCGGACCGGCTCGGCCGCGGACCAGCAGGCGGCGGCGCAAACACTGATCCTGGCCGGCGCCCTGCTGGCCGACCCCCACGACAACCAGGCCCGCCAGGACGCTGCTGGCAGCCTTCGCCAACTGTTCACCGGGCCGACCGGCGCAGGCCCCGGACAGTTGCGGCCCCGTCTGTGACGGCGCGGAAGGCCTCACGCTCACCAGGGTGGTAGTTCCTCTGGTCTGCTACGGACGAATCGGTGCAGCGCCGCGATGCCCGGACCGTACCGGCACCGGCACCGGCACCGGGCGACTCGGCTCCAAGTTCAGGGCGTTCGGAACTCGAGCAGCATCACCTGCATCGTGCACGGCAAGGGCGGCGATCAGACGTGCTCTTTCCTCAAGGGCTGCCCGCTCGTCCTGGGGCATCGGGCCGAGCGCTTCGGGGACGTCATCGGTAACGAAGCGCGTGTCCCCGGCGCCGCGCTTCCTGGTCGCTCGGGTCAGGCGTGCGGCGAGCATGGCGCATGCGTCGTCGGCGATCAGCAGGCCACGCTGGGCCGCGACCCGTGGCAGAACCGTCTCGACGTCGTGCCCGAGGGCTTCGGCACGGCGCAGGGCTCTGCACAGTGGGCCGAACGCGTCGGTCGTGACTGCCGCGGCGGCTTCGGTCGGGGTGAGCTTGCCCGTCGTGCTCAGCGTCGTGGTGACCAACCGGGTCCAGCGTAGCCGTTGGGCGACGTCGGCGATGTGCTCGTACTCGGCGATCAACTGGTCCCGCCCGGCCCACTTCTCGTGCTCCGCTCGACGGGTCTCATGTGCGGAGAGCTCTGCACCCGGGCGGGCCAGGATCCGGTAGAGGATCCCGCGCGCTGTGAGGTTCTCGGCGGGTGGGGTGTGGTCGTCGTCGGGCAGGTCGGTGGCGACGTAAGCATGGTTGGCGTGCCGGCCGCGTGTCAGGGCGACGTACAGGTTCTCCCGGACGGTCTTGGCGGTGATCAGGACGTGGGCGGTGTCGACGGTGATGCCCTGGGCGCGGTGGGCGGTGACGGCGTACCCGAGGTCGAGGTGCTCGGCCACGTACTGCGCGGGAAGGGTCACGCTCGACCCCAGTCGCGTGGACGCTCCGCTGTCTCGCCGGGCGGGCAGGACGCGGCGTGCTTCGACCGTGCCGTCGCGGCGGATGTTGGTGATCTGCCAGCGGTCGCCGTTGCGGACGAACCCGCCCCGGACGGTCACCAGGCGGCGGCGGTTGCGGCGGGTGATGACGAGGTCGCCTTCGGAGGCTTCGGTCCCGTCCGCCAGGGCTACGGCGCGGCGGGGGTCGACCCCGCCAGCGAGGATGCGGTCGGCGCGGGCGCGCCGGTTGAGCTCGGCCACCATGACGTTCGTGTCCGCCACGAGGACCGTTGCTCGGCCTGCGGTGTGGTCGTAGTGCCAAGCGGTGTAGGCAGCGTCGGCCATCTCCTCGGTAGTGCCGTCGTGGAGCCGACTGTGGTCGTCGTAGGCGGGTACGGCCTCGGGGCGCCCGTCGCGGAGCGCGAGGGAGGCGGTCTTCTCCCATGCGTGGGTGAAGCGGTGCAGCTCGAGCAGGCGGGGCGGACTGATGCGGGCGTGGACGAGCATCGCGAACGCTCCGCCGGCGTCGACGGCTTGGAGCTGGGCGGGGTCGCCGACCAGGAGCAGCTTCGCCCCCGCGCGCTTTGCCGCGGTGGCGAGGGCGTTGAGGGTGTGGGTGCCGGCGAGGGTGGCTTCGTCCACGATCACCAGTTGCCCCTGGTGCAGTTCGGCGTGGTGCCAGGGCTTGGTGCTGGTGTGGTCGTGGAGCCACTTCGCGGTGGTCTCGGCGTGCAGTCCGACGTCGTGTCCGAGGACGCTCGCGGCGGCAGCCGACGGCGCCAGTCCCACGACGCTCCCGTCACCGTGTTGGTGGGTCCATGCCTGGACGAGGGCGCGCATCGTGGAGGTCTTGCCCGCACCCGCAGGCCCAACGAGCACGTCCACCGTCCGGCCGGAGGCCGCGACCTGTCCAATGGCGGTCGCCTGCTCGCTGCTGAGGGTCCGGCCTCGGCGTGGGCGTTCGGTCGTGAACGCGACGTCGCTGGGGTGCAGGGTCGGTGCGGTGGTGTCGTCAGCCAGGTCCAGGAGGTGCTGTTCAGCGTCCCAGACCGCGGTGCTGCTGAAGACGGTGTGGCGCTTGGGTCGCAGCATCGTGGTGCCATCCGGGCGTCGCAGCGTGTCCGGGGTAGGTGCGAACTCGCCTGGTGTGAGCGGGATAGACCCGGCCTCGGCCAGGGCGACGATCCGGGTGGTGATCTGTTCCCGGTCGGCAGCCGAGGCGAGGCGCCAGCCGGTGGTCTGGCGGGAGGCTTCTGCCCACAGGTTCCAGTGCGTCCAGGTCGCCTTGCTGTCGGACACGGCCGCCAGGGTGCTGGTGGCGGCCTTGGCCAGCGCGTCGTCGGGCACCTGGTCCGCGCTATGGGTGCGGGCGATGCCGGTTGTGGTCAGGCGGCGGGCGAAGGCGACCGGGTCCCTGCCGTCGAGCGCGGGCAGCAGCAAGGCCACACGACGGCGCCAGGTGGTGGTCAGGTCGTGCAGGGAGTGCAGGGTCTTCTCCGGACGGGTGGCCAGCGTGGCCTGTGCCCGCAACTGGCCGACCATCGTCTTCGAGGGGCGGCGTCCATGCCGGGCGATGTACTCGGCGATCAGGACATCGGTAACGGCGTTGATCTGGGTGGACCGGGTCGAGAACTCGGCGATCAGATCCTCGCTGACGCCGTCGATCTCCCACTGTCGGTTCCGATCGGCCCCGCGCCGGCGATGCTCCCAGGTCAGGCCGAAGGTCCCGGTGAGGCGGTCGCGCAGGACCGCGTCATAGTGCGCCGACAACGCGACCGCCGCAGCGAACAATGGCTGACCGTCCAAGGTCCGCCAGATGCCATCGAGGACCGTCTTGACCTTGTTGGAGACCACGACGTGGGTATGGAGTTGGGGGTCATTGGCCCGGGAATCCCAGTGGTCGAACGCGGCAGCGATCACGCCCTCGACGTCGGCCTGGGCGATGCCGTCCCTGCCGACCCGTGTCGCGGCGACATGGCGTTCGAGCAGATCGAACGTCTCGCGAACCGCGGCGTGATGGGCCTCCACGATCCGCGCCTGCGTGTTCGCGTCCGCCAACGCCCACAGCACGCTCACCGACTTCGGCACCGAGAACGTCAGGTCGAAACCCGCCACCGCATGCCGATCACCAGCGCGGTGCTCCTCAGACTCGATCACCGCCGTTGCCACGGCGCGCTCGTCGTCAGTGAGCCACCGGTCAAGTTTCGCGACCCGATCCTCGATCCGCTGCGCGACCGGCTTGTAAGTCCGGTAGTCCCGGCCCAACCGCGCACCTGTGACTGGATGCCGGCCAGCGCCGATCAGCAGCTTGAGCTGATCCTCGGTCACCATGTCGCCCTCAGCCAGGCAAGCACTGTCGGGCGCCCCGTTACCCGGCGCAGCCTCCGGATCGGCCAGCGCGAGTGCTGGGTCCAGCCCCTCCAGTCCGGCGCCGAGCCAGAACCCTGGTGGCGTTCCTGCCTCCAGGTAATACCGCGTTACCCGATCCGGCGCTGACCGATCCCCGTCCCCACGGACGACAGAGCGCAGGAGGTAGGCGTAGCCGTCTCCAGCCGAGATCTTCCGGATCGACATCGTCACGAGCACGCACCCCCCTCGCTTCAGAGGTGGGCGAGCACAGCCGACCACACTCCTCTAGCCATGCCTGAATGCAATCAGTGTGAGGGGTGGCGAGGAGGGGGCTGGCGAGCGGGTGGGCCAGGGCGGAGGTGAGGAGGGGGCTGGGCAAGGCGGAGTGGGAGGCGAGAGCTGGGTGATGGAGGGTGACGCGGGAGGACCGGGGTGCGAAGGTCTGTGGCGTGGATGAAGGGGTGAGTGAAGGTCTGCCAGTGGGAGTCGGAGCCGTGCTGCGCCTGCGGTCAGCCCAGCAACAGACATGGAAGAGGCGGACGTTTCAGCGATCATCGCTTGCCTGCGCCGCGTGGTGGCTGGGTTCCCTTTCCGGACACGCGCAGACGTGAAGACCGGGATCGATTACGCGCTGGCGTTGCGGCGCTGCTCGAGCAGCGAGGGCGAGCTAACGGGCTCGGCGCGGACGAGTGTTGAGCGCCACGCGCATCAGGCTGCCAAACCCGACTAGCGCAAGCCATCCGGCGACCAGTGTGAACTTCGCAGCGTTGTAAGCGAATAGCACGACGAGAACCCAGGTCACCATGTGGTTCACCTCGTAGAAGAACCACGCACCACCGGCGTAACCAAGAGCGGCCAGAACAGCCAGGGAGAAACCCCAGCGGCGATTGCCGCGCTTGCACATCCAACGCGCTGCATGTGTGGTTGGGCCGGCCTCGAACCTCGGCGAAGCTGCTCTGGCCGGTCCGCCATGGAGCGGGGCAACGCGGGCACTCGGCGACTTACGGTAGCGACTGAGGTATGTGGGCACGCTCGTGTCGGGCAACAGGCCTGACCCAGCGGCATGAGTCATTTCGTACTTCACAGCAGTCGGTGCAGACATGACGTCTCGCCTCCGGTGTCGCCTTGTTCGAGTGCGCAGTTCAAGGTACGCCGATGCCCCGGGAGAACCAAGTAAGCGCGCCGATTTCGGCGTCATTTCCTGGGTTGTCGCTCATCGATGTCACGCCTGGGCGTCGCGCGCTTCGTAGGCGCCCCAGTCTGGCTGTTTGGGGCGCCCCAAACAGCCAGACTGGGGCGCCTGGACCTTGTGAGGAAATCTGGCCGCTGGTGCGGTTACGCCTATGACTTCTGAGGCGCCTGCGCGGCATGTTCTGGACCCGACCGGGCAAGATGTGTACGGCGAGATCGACCGGCTCCGCGGCGACGGTCCGGTAGTCCGGGTCGAGATGCCCGGCGGGCTACACGCATGGGTAGTCCTCGGGTACGCCGAGGCCGTCGAACTGCTCAAGGTCCGTAACAAGGACCCGCTGGTGTCCAAGGACATCGCGTACTGGGCCGACTACCTCGCGGGGCTCGTCCCCAACGACTGGCCGCTGCTGAGGTGGGCGGTCAAGGCCGGGATGTTCACCGCCGACCCGCCCCTGCACCGTGACCTCAAGTCGTGGGCAGCACCCGCGTTCACGCGACGCCGGATCACGCGGCTGACACCGGTCATCGAGCAGATCGTGACCGACCGCCTGGATGTCTTGCCGCGCGAGGCCACAGCTGGGCAGGTGGTGGATCTGCGGAGCGCGTTCTGCCTGCCCGTGCCGATCGAGGCGATCGGGGCGCTGTTGAGTGTCCCGGACGACCTGGCTCCGACGTTCCTGCTCGGCGCGGACGCATTGTTCGACACCGCGCTCGACCTCAAGCTAGCCGAAGCACGGTTCATGGCCCTGCTGAGCGCGATCGAGACGATGGTCGACCGCACGATCGCCGACCCGGACCTCCTGAGCCGCAGGGACCTGACCAGTGACATGGTCAGGTCCCTGGGCGAGAAGGACGCCTACACCCGTGAGGCGTTGCTGGAGACGATGCGGCTGACGATCGTGGCCGGGTACGAGACCACCGGCAACCTCATCGACCAGGCGACGTTCGCGCTGCTGACCCACCCCGAGCACCGGACGGCCGTGCTGGCGGGGAAGGTCTCGTGGGACGCGGTGATCGACGAGACCTTGCGATGGGCCGGCGTGGCCGGGAACCTCCCACTGCGGTTCGCCGTCCAGGACTTCGAGCTCGGCGGTGCCCACATCAAGGCGGGCGACGCGATCCTGGTCTCCTACGCCGGCACTGGACGCGACCCGGCCAAGTACTCCCAGCCCGACGTATTCGACCCGACCCGAGACTCTCGTGACCACCTCGGGTTCGGGCACGGCACCCACTACTGCCTCGGCGCACCCCTCGCTGTCCTGGAGGCCAAGACCGCGCTCCCGGCGCTGTTCGAGCGGTACCCGGACCTGTCCCTGGCCGAGGACCCCACGACGATCCCAGCGAACCCCGGGTTCATCACCAACGGGCACGCCCGCTTGCCCGTCCGCCTGGGCACCCCGACCGCCTGACCGACCCTGCCGGGGCCGCCATCCATGGCGGCCCCGGCTGCACCGTTTCACGAGCGCCGCCCACCGATGACCCTCGGGCGGGCACGTCCACGTTTCGTCGCGCCTGGGCTTCGTGCGCCCTGAACCCGTCCCCTTCGAGGAGAAATACGTTGTACGGCATTTCTGATGTCCGTCTGGATGTCCTGGCCGCCAACCCTGTGCCGGGGCTGCCGATGCTGGCCGCGGCGACCATGGCGCCCGACCCTGCGGCCGTGTATCGCACGTGGCGGGCGCAGTGGGGGCCGGTGGTCCCGGTCGAGCTGTCCGACGGGGTGCTGGCCTGGCTCGTGCTCGACTACACAGCTGGCATGGGCGTGCTGAAGAACGAGACCGCGTTTAGCCGCGACGTCGAGCACTGGGCCCCGTTCCAGGACGGGCGTGTCGCACCCGGCACCGGCCTGCACGCCTTCTTCAGCCCACGCGCCAACGCGTTCTACACCGACGGCAAGCCTCGTGCCCGCCTGCGGCAGGTGGTCGACGACGGATTCGCGAGCATCGACGAGACAAAGCTCGTCCGAGCCGTCCGCACCCAGTGCCGCACGCTGCTGGCCCAGATCGCGCCCCTGGGTAGTGCCGACCTGGTCGCCTCCTACACCGCAGCCGTCCCGGCGCTGGCCGTGGCCGCGATGTACGGGCTGCCGTCCCGCCTGGCCGACCGGGTCCGTCAGTTCGCCACCGACATCTTCTCCAACACTCCCGCCGCTGGGCCGGCGTTCGTCGGTCTGAACGCGTTGCTGACGGAGTTGATCGCGATCCGGCGCCAGGATCCGGGTGACGACCTGCTCTCGACGATCGTGCACCATCCGCTGGCTCTGGATGACCTTGAGCTGCTCGATACCGCACAGATGATCCAGTCCGCGGGGCACGAGATGTCCGTGGCCTGGACCACCATGACGCTCCTGCATCTGATGTCCGACCACGACTTCGCTACCCGCACCCGCCACGGTCGCCTCGGTATCGATGAGGCCCTGGACCACGTCCTGGTCCACCAGTCCCCGACCTGGCACACCCCCGCCCGGTTCATCACCGCCGACACCGAGCTCAGTGGCCGCGTCGTGCACCAGGGCGAA
Source organism: Promicromonospora sp. NPDC023987 (assembly GCF_040639055.1). Lineage (NCBI taxonomy): Bacteria > Bacillati > Actinomycetota > Actinomycetes > Micrococcales > Promicromonosporaceae > Promicromonospora > Promicromonospora sp. NPDC023987. The sequence goes on from NZ_JBEZZF010000001.1 coordinate 25,846, forward strand.
GCGATCGTCTGCGCGGTTGCGCACGCCACCAAGACCATGCACGAAGGCGCCAGCCTCTGGGACGCGTCCACCAGCCGCGCCACTCTCGCCTTCGGCGCCGGCGTGCACCGCTGCCCCGCCACACGTGTCTCGCGCCTGATCACCAAGACCGCCGTCGAGGAAGCAATGCGCGGCCTGCACGGCCTCAAGCTCGACACCCCCGTCGAGAACCTGCCCTTCGTCCCCGGGTTGTGGGCCCGCTCCGCGGCGACGCTCCCGGTGACCTACCTGCCGGGCCACCTGACCACTCCCGCCCGTCAGACCGCGTCAGCCGAGTGGGATCTCGTCGGCGCCTGACGCACACCCGGTGCACCGCCATGACCGCACCCCGCTGCCAGCTCGGCTCCGCCCGATGCGTGCCCAGCCTGCAAACACCCCACCCGTCGAGAGGAACCGCTCCATGCCCCGCTCCACATCAACCCACCGACCACGCCGGCACCGACGGATGATCGCCATAGCCGCCGCACTCGGTGCGCTCCTGGCCCTGAACGCATGCACCACCGGGCCCCGCAGCGCTGGAAACGTGGACTCGTCCGTTGGGACCGATGCGCAGGCTGACGTGCTGGCCGAGGGCGGTGAGCTGCTGGTCTGGGCTTGGGAACCGACCCTGGCACAGGTGGTCGAGGACTTCGAGGCCGAGTACCCCAACGTCGACGTCGAGCTCGCGAATGTCGGCACGGGCAACGACCACTACGTCGCGCTGCAGAACGCGATCAGCGCCGGCTCCGGCGTCCCCGACATCGCCCAGGTCGAGTACCACGCCCTGCCCCAGTTCACGATCGCCGACTCCCTGGCCGACCTGACCCCCTACGGCGCCAGCGACCTCGGCCGCACGTTCTCCCCGGGTACCTGGGATGCCGTCACCGGCGGCACCGACGCGGTGTTTGCGTTGCCGATGGACTCTGGACCCATGGCCCTGTTCTACAACGAGCAGGTCTTCACCGAGGCCGGGGTGGCCGTGCCGACCACGTGGGACGAGTTCGCTGACGCCGCCGAGGCCCTCCAGGACTATGACCCGGACACCTACATCACCGCGGACAACGGCATCAGCACCTTCACCACGTCGATGATCTGGCAGGCCGGCGGCCACCCCTTCACCGTCGACGGCACCACCGTGACCGTGAATCTGGCCGATGAAGGCACGCTCCGGTTCGCGAGCATGTGGCAGCAGCTCATCGACCAAGGCCTGGTCGCGGATATCTCGGACTGGTCTGACGAGTGGTTCCAGGGGCTGTCCGACGGGTCGATCGCCGCACTGGTGACCGGGGCTTGGATGCCCGCCAACCTCAGCACCGGCGCCGGCGCGGCGTCCGGGGACTGGCGGGTGGCCCGGATGCCGCAATGGACCGAGGGAGCCAACCAGACCGCTGAGCTCGGTGGGTCCTCTCTCGCGGTTACGCAAGCCAGCCGAAACCAGGAGCTCGCATACGCGTTCTTGAAGTACGCGAACATCGGTGACGGCGTCGCCACCCGACTGGACGCCGGTGCGTTCCCCGCCACGATGCGCGACCTGACCGACCCTGGCTTCCTGGCGCAGGAGCCGGAGTATTTCGGTGGGCAGCAGATCAACCGGGTCCTTGCCAACTCCGCCACCCACGTCATCCCCGGCTTCCAGTACCTGCCCTACCAGGTCCACGCCAACAGCATCTACCCCGACACTGTCGGCCAGGCCTACACCGGCACCACCACCCTCACCGACGGACTCGCAGCGTGGCAGGACGACATCGCCCGATACGGCACCGAGCAAGGCTTCACCGTCGAGCAGTAGCTACGGCAAGCCCTCAACCAGACGCATGAGGGGCAGCCGCGCGGTGCGGCTGCCCCCTCATCTTGTCCAGACGCGCCAGAACGGGCCGTCAATGCCCTCCATCAGGGCGTCACGCAGTGCGACCGGCTGCACGTCGTGATGGACCAAATGATCAACCTCGAGCCAATGAACGTCGGGCTCCGCGTCACGGTCGTGCTCTCGGGCGGACAACACTTGTGCCTCGAAAACCAGGTCCACTGCGTACTGGGCGTCGTCGCCTGTCCTCTGATGTTGTTCGACACCGCCGGCGAAGCCGGTGATCCTGGCAGTCAGGCCGGCCTGTTCAGCTATGTAGTCGACAAGGCTGCTCTGCACGGGCATCTCGGGTCTGACCAGGCCGCCGGGCAACGTCCACGACGCGTCCGCGTCTCGGCGGACCACTGCCAGCTGACCGCCTGACCGGATCAGTGCGTGCACCGCCAGCTGGCCGACAAGTCGTTGAACGGCTGCCCTGGCTTGAACCTCTCCCTTGCCTTGCCCGGCCGTGGGTGCACTGGTCCTCGGGGTGTTTCCGCGTGGCGTGCGCACGAAGCCGAGTTCCGCGTCAGAGGCCGCGCGTAGGACGCTCCGGAATGCCTCCCTGTAGCGAACACTCGGCCATAACACTTCGCCCCGTTCGTAGCGTCCAATGTCTTTGGTCCGTAACCCGCCAAGGCGCCCAGTCCGCGCACGGATGTACTCGTTGACGAGAACGGCCAGCTCCGATCGCGACATCGGCCGGCCTGGAACCGAGGGTGAGCGCATTGCCTCTCGCCGCACACGCAGCTTTTCGTTCCTCATGCATCACCTGCTGCAAGACCCTGCCCGGTCTCCATGCCGGTGCCGCTGGACACCGTGATCGACAACAGGATGTCGTGGGTGACGTCGCCAGCCAGCCATCCGCGCCAGCGCCAGTCGCCCCCTGCGCCGCGACAAGGAAGGGCGGACAGGCGCAGGACCGCGGCGAAAAACGCGGCATCGCCCCACACAGGAATGCGCAGGTGTGCGTCGATGACACGGATCGGGCTTCCATCGACACTTCGCAGAGGGAGGGCGCTCGCGCCAAACTGCACGACGCAGTTCGCCGAGATCCCCGTGATCGCGGCCAAACGGCGCAGATGGATCCCTACCTCGGACAGCCGGGCCTTGCCCACCCGCAGCGGGTCGACTCCCTCGCGGCGTGTCTCGTCGCCGGCTCCGGTGCGAATCGCCGGGCCGGTCATGGGTCGTGCCTGACGGCGTAGGCGGCGAGCTCGACAGCGTCCTCGAGCTGATTGAGTAGACGGCCGGTCAGACCCTTCCCGGTCAGCCCCGCCACCTCGACAATTTGTTCAAGGCGGGCGCGGTGCTGATCGGAGATCGTCGCCCTGATCGCGACGTGCCGCAGGACTTCCTCGGCCGCGTACCCGTCACCCGAGCCCAAGGCCTCCCTGCCTACCTGGACCGCGACACCTGCGGCGGCGGGGTGCCGGTGTGCACGGGCGATGACGGCGACAGCAGCGCCATACCGTGCCCGGAAGTACGCGTACCCATCGCCCGGGCTCCTGCTGGCCCGGTACCGGTCGACCATCACGCTGGCAGCGTCGTACCTCTTCGCGGTCGGCGCGCACAGCGCCGTCAGGCAGGCAGCCAGGTCGTCGTCGATGTCCGAGGGCCTGTCCGACTGGGCTATGAGGTCCCGGGCGACGTTGCCGTCCCGGGTCAGCAGGCGCGAGATGGCCTGGACCTGTCGGCCTTCCAGCAGACGTTTGCCCGTCCCGCCGTAGGTGCGGGCAAGGTCGGCAGCCTCAGCCCAACGACCGACATGCGCGAGAGCCGTAGTTCCGCCGACGAGGAGCTGGGCCTGTGCCAGCGCGACGAGCCGGCGGTGCTCCTCCGGGGTGCTGTTGACGTCACCCAGCGGGAGAATCAGCGGCTGGATTCCTCGTTCGGCCTGAGTTACCGAGTCGAGCTCGATCGTTGCTCTGCGGTAGGTGGCCTCCAAGATCCGGACCAGCAACGCTAGACCACGGTCCGGGCCTGGGTCGGCCTGCAGCGCGGTGCGCGCGAGACTGGTCGCCGCCCCGACGACCTGCCCTGCTTCCAAGGCCGTTAGTGGGCGTGTGAGCCCGGTGTAGAGCTCGATGTGCCGGGTGATGATCTGTCGGGCACGGTCCAGCTGGTGGCAGTCTCGGGCGATCAGCGCGGCACCGGTCAGCACCTTGCCGGCCTCCTGGACCACGCGTGGCTCGTCGGTCTCGGAAAGCGCCGCTCGCGCAGCAATCGTGACCCGGTCCAGCCGGGCACGCAGCGGCAGGCATGCCGGGCGACGCCGGGCCGCCAGCGGGAAGCAGACCCCGATCTCGCCCTTCTCCACTCGTGCTGTCCCGGCCGAGGGTGGTGTGCCCCGACCCAGTGCGGTATCGATAGGCGACTGCTCTTCCTGGGTGGTTCTTGACGTGGTAGTGCTCATGAGGCTCGCCTTCTCAGTGCGCCGCGGGTCGCGACGGCGAGGATGGTCTGGTCTGTCCTGGTCAGCCCCAACCGGTCCCACTGGGCCGCGAGCGCGAACTGCAGCTGGGCGCGCAGGTGCGCGACGCCTTCGGCGTGCGGTAGGCCGCTCAGCTGTGCAGCCGAGCCAAGGCTTCGGGCGATCACGAGCAGGTCCGTAGCCCACGGGGTGATCGCCCCGCCAAGAGTGTGAGAGGCAGGTGCCTGCCACAGCAGGGTCAGGAGGTCGGTCAGGCCATGTGCACGGACCCGGGCCGATTCGTTCAGCCCACCCGCGTTGCGGCGCGCCAGGGAATCCAGGACATCCGAGGACATCCCAGCGTCGAACCCGGCCTCAGTGCAGACTGTGCGGGCCAGGATCCCGAGGACGTGCGCGGTGCGCAGCGGCGATCGATGGGTCTCTGGTAGGCCTAGTTCACGCAGGTAGGCCAGCGTGCCACGCGAGTCCGCGCGGTGCAGATCTGTCGCGGCGCCAGGTGCCAGCCGATCGCAGGACAGACCCCCGATAACTGATCCCGTCGTCGGGCCAACAGGGCTAGGCGCGCACCTGAGGTCCGTGGTCCAGTCCTGCAGGATGCCGCGCTGGACGAGCCTGTTCAGTGCCAGGGCGATGCGCGCCCGATCGACGCCGTCCAGGTGCACATGCCATCCGCTCGCGTCTCGCAGGAACCACCATGTCCCCCGGGTCGCAGCGCAAGCCTCGTCCAGGTGCGGCCCGACGGCGTGTGCGCCCAGGCTCGTGATCGCGTCGACCTTCGAGAACTCGATCTCGACCCGCAGGCTGGTTGCTGCGGCGCGGCGCGGCCCCGGTGAACCGGGCATGCGGGCACGTCCCGCGCGGGGCCCGGGGCGTGCAGGGGTGATTGCGGTGCTGGGCTGGTTCATGAGTCGGCCCATGCAATGCCCAGGCACCGGTCCCAGCCGCAGACTGGCTCCCAGCGGCGTAGAAGGGTTTGGTTGGCCAGCCGGGTCCCGGACCGCCCTGTCAACAGCGCGGTGTCCTCGGCCCAGCCGCGGCCGGTGCGGGCCAGAGCTTCGGCCGCGACGGTCAGGCGTTGCCTCAGCAGCGGGGATGCTGCGTCCTGCACGGCCCGGAACGCCGTCTGGTAGACCCCCGCTGTCCCAGTGACCAGCCCTGGGTCGGTCAGCCGGCCCAGCGACTGGGGGCTCAGGGCCGATGCCATCGCCTGCTCGGCGGTCTCTCGCCAGGCAGGCTCCCCTGTGACAATGCCCGCCATCTGCAACGCACGGGCGATCCCTACTGTCCCGACCCATGTCGGTGCCGAAGGTGTGGCCTGAATGCTGCGGCCAGTGCGTAGCTCGTCCAGGGAGAGCCGGTATGGCCACCACGGCCCGTCAGGACCGTCCTGCTTCCAGGCGTCCAGCCATCCGACCAGGCTGTCGAAGGCCGCCTTCGGGACCTGGTCGCCATGGCCTGCCCGTATCGCGCTGGCCAGGAACGCCAGCAATCCTGCAGCGCCCTGCTCCATCCCAAGTTCCGCGTACCCTTCGTGCGGGGCGAACAGGCGCGGATCGGCCCACCACCCCGGCACCCGCACCCCGTCCAGAGACAGGTCCCGCGTCAAGTCGACGACATGGTCCACCACCCTGCTAAGGGTTCGACTGTGTGGCGCGCGGCGCAGCAACAGCACACCGAGACCGATGAGACCGTTGAAGAGGTTGACCTCGTCGATCAGGGGTGCGAGGCCTGCGGCCTTGCGCTCTTTGATCGCGGTCAGGTGCGCCGCGGTGAGAGTCTTGACGACCTTGTCCAGGTCCACCAGCACGTTCGCGTACCGGGCCGTGCCGTCCACATCGGCAGCATCGAATACGAATGCCGCTGCTGGCGCACCGTAGAACAACCCCTCAGGAAGTGCGCCATCGCCGCGCAGCTCGCGTGCCGTCACCGACCGCGGGTCGTACGCGTGCGTCACCTCGTCCCACGAACCGAAGCTGGTCAGGGCCAGCTCGACGTTCAAGAGCGCTTCACCGAGCGCACCATCGACGAGCGAGATGTTCCGCTCGTGCGCGGGACCAGCGGTGCGGTGCCCGGCACGGTCGCTCGGGGGCTGAAGGTGGGGAACGGGGTTGCGGGTGACGTTCATGGTGCTACCTCGGTAGTGATCAGTGCGAGTTCGAGTTCCGTATCCCACGGGCTGTCCTCGGACGGTCCCGTGGAGCGCGTAGTCGTTGATGGTCCGTGGCAGTTCGGGCGGGTAGTCCGTGGTCGGGACGGGGCGTCTGGTCATGTCCGTGTCACGTCCAACGTGTAAGTCGTGGTCTCGGCGCAGTCCTTCTGCCAGGCGGGCCGGCCATCAGACGTGAGCGGGTACGCGTATCCGGCCAACGTGATCACGTGTGCGAGGTCGCGCTGACTCGTCTCGATGCCCGAAGGCATGTCGCTCAGGTAGGTCCACCGACCTTCAGGGGCCGCAGCCCAGACTTCGCAGGTCGGTGATGTCGGCCCCAGGCCGGCCAGTGAGATCCGGATCGACGCCCGACCCTCGGGGCTGGTCCACTGGTCGAGCTGAGTGCGGATCACCTCCACCAGCGCGGCGGGAATCTCGGTGTTCGTGGCGATCACCCCGCGGCGGGGGCCTGGGCTGAGAGCCGGGGGTTTGGCAATGATTGCAAGACAGCGATGACGCCCTGCTCGTCTACCGAGCCGGTAGTTTCGTCCGCAGCAGCGCGGACCTCCTCGCTGGCCTGGCCCATCGCCACTGCCCGCGCGGCCCAGTGGAAGGCCTCGATGTCGTTGACTCCGTCACCGACTGCAACGGTTCGCTCTTGCGAGACCCCGAGCCGGTTCCGCACCTGCTCCAGTGCGCTGGCCTTGGACAGACCGGCGGGCGTGACGTCGATCCAGTCCGGACCGTCAGAGTGCGCCGTGACACCCAGATCGTGGAGAGGCTTGAGCAACTTGTCGACGATCCCCGACCCGGACAGGACGACGCGAGGCGCGGGCCGCTCCCAGAGCTCGACTGTTCCATCCACCGTCCGCTGTCTGCCGTTGAGCTGGCCGTCAGCGAATTGTCGGTTGACCAGATAGCCCCACCCGGTGTCCTCGACCGCGACCCGAAGTTCGGGGGCAAGCGCCAGCCCCATGCGGACAACGGGCGCGACATTGAGCGTGCTGGCGTCGACTAGGACGTACCCACCAGGTGCCTGCGCGTCTAGGCGCGCGGTAATCGCGCCGTTGGACGCAACCACCCACCCGGTCGGGCCAAAGGCATTCGCGATCGGCAGCGCGCCCACCAAGGATCGTCCCGTGGCGACCACGATCTCGTGGCCGCTGGCACGTGCCGACCTGACCGCGCCAGCGGTTTCCGGGGGCACATCGGGGCGCCCTGGGCCGGTCAAGGTGCCGTCGACGTCCAGGGCCACAAGCCAGCCCGGAACGACGCCCGCACCCGTGGAACCCATCGCAGGGCCGCCCGCTAATGGCGAGACCTCGATGCCCCAATCGTGTGGGCCGATCGACCAATAAGCATCCATGGTTAATATCGAACCGTCCGGCAACGGGTCGCCCCAGGGCACCCATGTAGCACCCCTGTGGCAGGTCTGTTGCAACAGGCTTACCCCACCCGCGAATGTCCGTTACACGGCGAGACGGCACAACGTCGCCGAGCAAGTGATCGTGATTCCAAACGTCCCGAACGATCTTCTCGGAGCGCCCGTCCTCTTCACGCCGCTCCCACCGATACGGCGTCGAACGATCCAACCGCCCTGATCCCGCACGATGATGGCTGCCTGATTCCGGACGACGTATCGATGCACCGTCTTGGCAAGCGGATCTTGATGCAGAACGCCATGAGATTCCTGAGGGTCGTGTCGGGTCGATCGCCCGGACAAAGTGCCCGACACTGCGACGTGCCATTGAAGGCAGTTCCAAGTCCACTGTCTCGCCCCGGGTTTAGTGGAGGCTCGGAACTGACGCGTCGACGGTAGTCGGCGCGGGGTTGTGACGGTAATACGCCTCTTCGAACTCGGTCGGAGGGACCAGGCCGATCTCGCCGTGCAGGCGATGGTGGTTGAACCAGTCGATGTACTCAGCGATAGCGAGCTCGAGGTCGTCGATGTTCTTCCACGGTCCCTTGTTGCGCACGAGCTCGGCCTTGAACAGGGAGTTGAATGCCTCGGCCAGGGCGTTGTCGTAGGAGTCTCCGGTCGAGCCGACCGAGGCGACGATGCCTGCCTCGGCGAGGCGTTGGGTGTAGCGAACAGCGACGTATTGAACGCCCTTGTCGCTGTGGTGGGTCAGCCCGCTCACGTCCTGCCCGGTCCGGGTACGGTTCCACAGCCCCATCTCCAGGGCGTCCAACGCGAGGTCGGTGCGCAGCGACTTGGAGACCTGCCAGCCGACCACCCGGCGAGAGAACACGTCGATCACGAACGAGGCATACGCCCAGCCGGAGAACGTGCGGCAGTAGGTGATGTCCGCGACCCACAGCCGGTTCGGGGCGGTGGCGGTGAAGTCGCGCTCGACCAGGTCCGGGCGGGTCTCCGGACCGGTGCCAGCCACCGTGGTGCGCGGCCCTTTGGCCCGGGTGATGCCCCGCAGTCCCGCGGTCCGCATCAGTCGTTCGACCGTGCAGCGCGCGATCTGGTGGCCCTGCCGGTGCAGCTCGGCGTGCATCTTGCGGGCGCCGTAGACGCCGTAGTTGGCTCGGTGGACCTGCTCGATCACCTCGGTCCTGGCCGCGTCGGTGACCGACCGGGCCGAGGGCGGGCGGGACACGGCCGCGTAGTACGTCGACGGGGCGACCTGTAACACCCTGCAGATCGGCTCGACCCCGAACTCCTGACGGTGGGTCTGGATGTAGTCGACGATCACCTTTGTGGGCGGTCGAGCTCCGCCGCGAAGAAAGCCGACGCGCTGCGCAAGATCGCGTTCGCCCGCCGCAGCTCACGCACCTCGCGCTCCAGCTCCGCCGACCGCTGGGCATCGTCGCTACTCGTACCCGGCCGGTCACCGGCATCGATCTCGGCCTGGTTGACCCAGTTCCGTAGCGTCTCCGGATGGATCCCGAGCTGCTCACCCACCCGCCGTAACGCGCCAGGCTTCGTGGCCGGGTCCTTCCGCAGGTCCACCGCCATCCGGATCGCTCGCTCCCGAAGCTCCTCGGGGTACTTCCTCGGTGCAGCCATAACTCTCATCCTTCCCTGGAATGAGAGCCTCCATCAGACCCGGGGCGAGACACACCGTTCTTGCGTCGGCAAGGTGACGCGGAATGTAGCAGCGGCAGTGGACCGTGGCCCGACGGTGACCGTTGTGGCATCTGTGTGGCATCTGGACTCGTTGCGCCGGTTCGTCGGGACAGCGAATCCAGCCGGCTCGTAGCCTCTGCGCGTGGACGAATCGAACAAGGAAGCTGAAGCACTGCGGGCCGAGATGCTGGACCGGTTACGAAGAATTCAGGGTCACCTCGCCGAGGATGTCGCTGGAGCGATGAGTGTGGTTCCGCGACATGTGTTTGTTCCACAGGTGTCGTTGGAGCGCGCTTATGGCGCTGGGCCCGTGGTCACGCATCGTGACGAGCAGGGCGTGGCGATCAGCTCGGCCTCGGCTGCGGGAACGGTGGCCGGGATGCTCGAACAAGCACAGGTCCGACCGGGGCATCGGGTGCTCGAGATCGGGTCCGGTACCGGTTACAACGCTGCTCTGCTCGCGCATCTAGTCGGCCCGTCCGGCGCGGTGACAACGATCGAGTACGACACCCGAGTCGCCGACGCGGCGCGCCATGCCCTGAGCGCCTACGGTGCGGAGCATGTCAATGTGATCACCGGGGACGGGACATTGGGCAGCGTGGAGGACGCGCCCTTCGATCGGATCCTGGTCACGGCCGGGGCATGGGATATCCCTTCCGCGTGGCGCGATCAGCTGGCACCCGGGGGCCGGCTGGTTCTGCCGCTGCGGCTACGCGGCCTGACGCGCGTGGCCGCGTTCGAACGAGACGGCCAGGCGCTGCGCAGCTTGTCTGTGGCCGAGGACGGCTTCATACCGATGCAAGGCATCGGAGCGGTGGCGGAACAGAACGTCTCGATCGGTCCAGGGCCTGACCTGACCCTGCGCGTCGATGACGGACAGCCGATGGACTATGCCGCGCTCGCCCAGGCCCTCGACCGGGCGCCGTCGATCGTCTGGACCGGCGTCAGCGCGCCGTGGGCGTGGACGGAGAACCTCGACTTCTGGCTGGCCACATTGCCTGGGTTCTGCCGGATCTTCGTGGATCAGGACGCGGTCGCCGCCGGACGCGTCCCACGTCCGAAGGACTCTTGGGGAGGATCATGGGGTGTCTTCTCGGGCGGCTCGGTCGCATATTTGACGGCACGCCGCACGGGCGGCTCTGACGATATGCCCATGCTGGAGGCGGGCGCCTGCGGCTTCGGACCTGACGGCACGAAGCTAGCCCGCGCGTTGGCCGATCGCGTGACCTCCTGGAAGCGGGAAGCAGACGGCATCGAGATCACGATTGAGGCTTGGCCGAAGGGTGACCTACCGGCCGACCACGAGGCAGGGGCGCTCCTGGTCGTCGACAAGGCAGAGAACACCTTTGCCGTGCAGATCTCGGAGCGTACGGCATCTGTGAAGGCTTGAGGTTCAGGTCAGGACAGCAGCATCAAGGCGTCCCAGGAGGTCCTGACCGAGGCAACCGGTAGGTCCGCGTGCTCGGCCAGCGCGAGACCCACACCGGCTGCCCCGGTCAGGAATCCCGGGTTGTCAAAGGTCTGCGCATGGTCACGGTGACCGACGACGAACGGCCTGTTCAGATCCAGATCCCTCGCGACTGTGCGCACGGCGATCTGGGTGACGGCATCGTTCATTCCTGTGGCGCAACGCATGACCCCAGCGAAGCCGTGGCAGAGGGTCGGTCCTTCGGCGTCCCACTGGTCCGGATGTTCAGCGAGGGCGGTCAGCTCGGCGAGCGATGTGCCGACCAAGTGCGGATCGTTGAGTGCTCGGCCGGCTAGCAGCAGCGCACGGCTGATTCCAGGCACGCCGTAGCACCACGCAGTTGTCCGTCCATCCCGGGACACCGCTGCATCAGCGTCGAGCTCACTCCCCGTCAGATAGGCGGGCCAGCCACCCGGTGCGGCGCGCCGCTCGCTCAACCACTGGGTGGAGGACCGGAGTGCAGCCTCTTGACCGTCGACGGTGTAGCCGGCGACCGCCGCGCGGGCGAGGAGGGCCACTGGCCCAGCGACACCATGAGCCATCCCCGTGGTGGCGGCGCCCGATGCGTCGACGCTCGGAGCCACGGCGGGTGGGTGCTGTTCGGGCGCGGCCCACCAGCCAGGTCGGCGTCCGTCGCATTCTGTCAGCACCGTGGTGAGGGTCCCGAGGGCGGCCTCGAGCCCGGCTTCGCCGGTCGTGTGACCTTCCGTGACCGCCGCAAGCAGTATCCGTCCGACGCCGGCCAGCCCTGAGATAACGTCGTAGACGTACCAGGGTGCGCCGCGGCCACCAGCCCGCAGATGGGCTTGCTGGTGCTCGGCCAGGGACCGTGCGTAGACGGATGTCCAGTGCGCGGCACGGCTGACTGCGGCCTGGTTGACGTCGGGGTCGGGCAGGTAGGGCGATCCGATGATCAGCGACGCGGCCAGGCCGCCAACCGCGTGGTAGACCCCACCGGCGGCTGTCGTTCGTGTAGCCAGGTCGGCAGCATGTGCCCAGTGGACCGTGGCTGCTCGCTCGAAGCCTGGGTCAAGCCGTGAGAGGCGAGCGTGCAGCAGCGCCGTGCCCGGGAGCCCGTCGGCAAGGGTTGCGGCAGCGCCTGGCCGCACTGCCGCGATCACGACCTCGGGGTCGAGCAGCCGTTCGGCGATCATCGTTGCCGCCGCCCCTGCGTTCATCGCCGTCCCTTGGCGAGGAGTTCAGCGGCGAGCGCGCGCGCTTTGCGTTCTCGGTCTCGGTCCCCGAGCAAGCGGTTGGCGTGCATGTGGATCATCGACGATGCGCAGTCGGTGCGACGAGACTCGGGGACGTTGTCGCGGTACGTCGCCAGTGCGAGCGCGCGCCGTTCCCACGCGTCCCGGACGGTGCCGTCCAGCGGACCTGTGGTCATGGCGGGTGCGGTGGCGCGTAGCGAGTTGACGTGCCGTCGTGCCGCGCGGTCGAGACGGGGACGCCCGATGGCGTCTGAGTCGGCCGTGGTCAGTATGCGAGCGATTGCTAGTGCCGAGAGCGCGACTTCGGTGATCTGCTGGTCCTCGTTCGGTTCTCTGGACAGAACGTCGAGGGCCAGCAGTCCGTCGGTGTGGAAGACACGCTCTGCGGCCTCGATGGAGGTTGGTCCGCCGTACCTGTCGATCTCGGGCGCGTATGGCTCGACCACGAGGTTGCTCACGACTCCGAGCGTCATCAGTTGGGCGCACCGTTTCGAGATCTCGGGAAGCACACGGGTAGTCAGAGCTGCCGGGTCGCCGGCGAAACGGACGCGCAGGTGGGGCCCGTGGGCCGTGCTGTTGTATCGCAACCAGAACCAGCGGTCGATGTCGTCTCGTAACTCGTCAGCGACCTTCGCAATCTGGCTGAGGACGTCGTCCTGGAGACGAGTCGGCACCACGAGGGTCAAGGAGAGCCATTCCGTCCCAGGTAGGTAGATCACGGGGTCGGCGCTGGTCGTGGTCTGAGGCCACGTGCGGGCTGGTGTTGTCGGTTGCCGGCCTTTGAGCGGGATGACGAGCTCTAAGAGGTGACCACCATCGGGGCCGGCAACGACTCCCTGGATCGCATCGGGTCCGCCGGGCTGCTCGGTCAGTGTGTCGGTCCCGCGTCGGGCGTACCGGCGGAGAAGGTCTCGGTCACGCGGATCGTCGAGATCCAGCGGAAGGCGCCGGTCAGCCTCTTCGGCGACTACGACCTGCGGCAGGCACGGGACTGTGGTCGCCCGCCACCGGGCCAGTTCGCTCGCCCAGACCGTAGAGTCGGAAGCCGCCGCGACCAAGGTTTGAGGAAGGCGCCAGCGGGCCGGCGACAAGATCGTCCTGCGCCAGCGGATTCGCGGTTGGAACGGCGCGGCGGACAGCGGCCCCCAGGACCATGTATGCCACGGGCGAGTGCCGGCGGCCGAGAGTTGTTGCAGCAGTCGAGCGACGGGTGGGATGTAGGACGGTCCGATCCGGGAGAACAACGTCGGGGTGACGCATTGAGCTCGTTCACGTGACCAGAGGACGAGACGGTGTCCGTCTGACACGAGTTCGAGGTCGTCGAGTGTGAGGTCGCCGGGTCGTGGGGCGACTCCGACGCAGATGCGAGTTTCTGCGAAGTCTGCAGGCGGGGCCACGGTGTCCAGCTTGGCAATGCGTGGCCGGACCACCACTTCAGCTGCCACCACGGATTCCGTCCGGGGCATGTTCCAAGCGGCATCGGGAAGCAGCGATGCGAACCGACCTGTGCTCGACCCGGCGTCCTGTGTGCACCCCATGTACATGGCCAGCTGGAAGCGGTCCGCTTGAAGATCCATTGGCGAGGCGGAAACGACCCTCGTGTACACCTCGCCGGTAGGCGGCGGCGGGACGCCGTCGTCTGGGACTCGCAGCCCGGCGATGGCTGGATCGTCGAGCTCTATCTCGAGCTCGCTCGTGGCTGTTGCCCGAGCTATTAGCTCTGCCAGGACTCGTCCGCGCGCCCGGTCTGCATCGTGATTCTCGATGCGGGCATCAACGTCTGTCTCTCCCAGACCGGCGACCGGGTCGATGACGGACAGCAGCGGCACCCTTCTGCCGATTCCGTAGCGTTCGACGAACCGAGCGTGATAGTCGTCCAGGTTCGTGGCCGTCGGGGTGATGCTCCACAGGAGAGCGATCGCCTCGGCTGCGTCGTCCAGGAGCGATGCGGGGATGTCCAGATCGGCGTCCACGGCAACATCGATGGTGATCGGGCTGGTGTGCCGAGCGATCTTGTCGCACAGGTCCCTCGCTGCTGTGAGCAGCGCGAGTCGTTGCGGCGCACCGGGCGGGTGGAGGTCAGCGTCCTGCAGGTGTTCACGGATCGCTGCAAGCACCGCGCCGACATCGCTGGCCTCGGGCAACTTGGACAGGATGTGGCCCAGCGGATCCTGTGCGATGTCCTGAGGGAGAAGGTCGGTCCGCAGGTGTCCGGTACGGATCATCTGCTGGACGGTCTCGCGAATCTTCTCCTCCGGCGCGTCGTTCCATGCATCGAGGACCGCCGCGGTGATCTCGTCCGGGATCGCGCCGGCCTTGCATGTGCGCATGATCAGTGCGACGACGGGTGTGGCCCGCAACGTCATGAGCACAGGGGCGCCCGCGTCGTCTGCTTGTTCGTGCTCGAATCGGTCTCCGCGGCGCGTCACCAGGCTGTTGGCCGTCAGCAGGAGGCGCTGTACGACGCCTGGTGCCTCGACCAGCTGGCGTACGAGATCGTCCAACCACGCACCGCTGGGCATGCTTCGGGCCCGGTGAGCGGAGCCCATCTGTAACCGCGCCGAACTCCTGGTCGAATGAGCAACCTGGACTCCAGCGAACGCCCCACGTGGCGTTGCACGATTACGGGCTCTTTGCTCATAGGCACGGACCGTCAGTGCGAGTTGGTTGTCGGCGGCCAGGTCCGCTGAGGAGATGTTACCGATGGAGCGGGACGCAAAACGCACCGCCTCGAGAAGCGGCCCAGCCAAGGCTTCGCCGCGTTGAGCTGCCGGCTCGACTGGAAGCAGCGGAATCCGTGCCACGACCGGAAACTCCGACAGCCACTTGACCGTTTGTGCCCGCCCCATCGGAATCAACCCCTACTTGCAGGAGCAGGTCGGCGTGCAGCCGACGCTTGGGCACTCCTTCGAGCACCCGTCGGTCGTCGTGTCGGAGCACGCAGCGTTAGGCGTCGTGGGAAGAGGAATCGACCTCACATCGAGGTCGAAGAGATCTGCGGTAGTGCGATCCAGGACCGCGGAGAGTTCAGCCATGAGAGACCCTTTCGATGGGTGACGGTTGGTCGCTCCCATCGAACCGGCGGCTTGGGCCGCGAGACATTGCACCCGTGCGGCATCCTTGTGGCATCGGTGTAGCACTACCTCGACGCCACGCCTCGGAGGCTCGGACGATTAGTAGCGCTGGCAGTCCAACTGGCTCGCCTGACGGCGAACCCGCTCAGCGCTGGCTGCTCGATTCAGCGTTGCATGGATCAGACGGCTCGGTCAGAGCCAGGCGCCATGGGGGTCATCCCCTGGCTTGTTCCGGTCTTCAGGCCACGATGAGCTCGTACACCGCCCGGTCTTTGCCTGGGCCCTTGAAGTCGCGTGTCACCTGGACGCCGTTGAGGGCATAGTCGCCCGGAACGTTGACGAATCCGAGCTTGCGCCAGGTGGAGTCGGCACCCGAGTTGTCAGACTCAGAGGTGAGGTAGAGCCGGCGGCATCCCCATGATTCGGCGACAGCAAACACGGATCCCACGAGAGCGTTCGCAACGCCACGGCGTCGATAGTCCGGGTGCACCATGACGTCCTGCAGGTACACGTCAGCCGGTTCATCCTGGCTTCGGAAGCCGATGATCGCTCCCGCAAGCTGCCCGTCGATCATGGCGACGGGGCAGGTGGTGGAGAACAAGGTCGCATACGCCCAGTAGTCCGAGCTTGTTCGCGGGCGGATGTACGGCTCTCCGAGGGCCATCAACTCGATGATGTCATCGGTCATGGCGACGGTCAGGCTGGTGACGTTCACGTTTTCCTCTCAGACGGCTGGGACAGCAGGGCGACGATGTCACGGGTTGCGCGCAGCGGGTTCACCGACTCGGTGACACTGCGTCCGACGATCAGCGTGTCCCAGTGCGGACTAGTGATCACGGCGGGGTCACTTGCAGTGAATCCACCGGAAACTGCGACGGGCAGGCGCGTCCAGTGCCGAAGCTGCTCCGCTCGGCGCAATGGGTGCCGGCCTGCCGGTCCGATGTCAATATTGGTGGTTACCGCAAACCCATCGACGCCGGCTCGCATCATGTCCTTCGCCCATTCGGGCGTATGCAACGCAGCGGGCGCGTCAAGCAAGATCGCGGTGTCCAACCGCCGAGCCGCCGCAGATGCAGCTGCCACGCTGGCCAGCGTGGCAGGACCGATAAGCAGTACTGCGTCTGCGCCGTGGGCAACCGCGGTCTCGACCTGATCGCGTCCCCAGTCCGACGACATCATCTCGGCCACGACCACGGCATCAGGCACAGCTACCTTGATTGCTTCGATCGCCGCGACGCCGTGCGCCTTGATCAACGGATCCCCAACCTCGACGAACGTGGCGCCACCCGCGACCGCGGCGCGGGCCACGTCCACCGCGAGCGCCAGGTCGCCCAGATCGAGAGCGATCTGAAGGTGCCTGGCACCTCGCAGCCGTCGGTACCACTCGCTCGCCGGTCTCCGCGTGGTTGTCTCACCACCATCGTTGCTGAGGGTCACGGCGACCTCGGCTCCCTCGCGGGCCACGATGCGGGATGCAGAACCAGCAGCTAGCTCTGCGATGCGGGCGGCGCGAGTCGACGGCACCTCCAGTGCGCCGGCACGGATCTCGCGCAGCAGGGGTACAAGTGTCCGTTCGTTGCCGAGCGTGGTGACAGCGGGCAGCCGGCCACGTAGCAAGGCAAGCCTGTCGAGGAGCGCTCGGACGTATCCCGGCGCTTTTCGCCATGACGGGTCAGCCTCAATTTCCCGCAGGATACTTTCGACGTGTTCGAAGCCATCGCTTCGTTGGGTCAAGGCGTCGAGTACGCGTGACCGTACGTACCAGTTGGTGTCGTTCAGCAAGGTTGGCAACTGGAGCGTAAGTACATTGTCGGGCACCTGGCACAGGACTCGCGCGACGGCAGCGCGGACCTTGTAGTCGTGGTCGGCGGCAAGAAGCTCGGTGCCGTGAGCGACGACGGGCGCCGCGGGGCGCATCCGTGCCAGACCGTCCGCGACAGCGGCTCGGACACGCCAGTCGTCATGACCTAGCAGCGAGGTCAGAACGCCTGCTCGTTCCTCCTCCTTGGCGAACAGATCGAGATGGCCGGCAATGAAAGCGGCCACTTCGACGTCGCTGAGGTCGGCAGTACGGACGAAGGCCGCAGAGGCTTCACCATCCATTGTCTGTGCTATGTGATCCGCAACATTCGTCCATATGTCGGATCCGTGTTGCCGCAGGAGACCGAAGAGCCATGCGGTTCGCTGCTCGTCGAGTGCGTCGCCGATGTGCGGCTGATGCAGAAGTGCTCGGGCCAGGAGAAGCGCGGACGGACCTTCGGTTTCGCACACGCGCACGCATGCGCGAAGTACCTCGGGACCGGCGAAATTCGCACCGTCGGTGGCAATCTCCAAGAGCTGAGCGGTCGCGCGTGAGCCAACCAATGCGGGAGCCAAAGCGACCGAGGCCATCAGATGTGGTGCCGACTGATCCAATGCCATGACTGTGAAGTGCAACAGCCCAGCTGCCACGGCATCGGACTCAGCTTCTTTGGCCATTTCGGTGATGAGAGATACAAGGCGGGAACGCCCCCAGCCTGGTGCCGAAAGCGCGATCCGGGTCGCGGCAAAGTACTCGTGAATCAGCGAGTGCGCGAATTCAAAACTGCCGTTGGGAGCACGTTGAGCAAGAGCAGGGGGTACGGCTGAAACCTCACGATTGTCAGTGGCGAGCTCACCGACCACGGAACGGAGACGGGGACCCAGTGAGCTGATCGCAGCGTCGCCGAGAGAGCGAACCAGGCCGTCTGCATCGACGTTGCCAGCCGTAGCTAAGGCGCGAACGCAGTGATCGACCAGTTGATACGGGCTGATGCGATCCGATGCGACAAGCGGCCCTGCGCTACGCAGCAGACTCATGAACAGAGGGAGACGGATCAGGTCGCGTACGGATGGATGAAGTACCAGGAACTCGGGGACTCCAGGGGGTCGTTCACGGTCCCAGGCAGCTCCGGTGCGATCCAGGCTCCATCGTGAGGTCTCGTGCGACGTATTGCTCCCACGTGGGTGGATGGTCGCCGAGAGCAAAGGAAAGACCGCAACGTCTGGCACCGGTGGTGTCCGGATGGCCAGAACGAAGCGAAGGTTCGGTGTCGTGACCTGTCGCAGGAGTGCGTCGACAGCGCGCGCCGTCGAGTCGAATTCTTCCGGTGTACCGATGGCGTCGATCGTCACGACCAATGGTCGAGTCAGCGTTCGAGCGAACGTCTCTAGTGTGAGAAGCGGCTCGTGGCCCGGTGCGATCGACCCATAGCGCAGAATCCCTGAGGCGAGGCCCTCGGAGCCGTCACGCGAAGCGAGATGAACCTGAAAATCAGCTCGCCCGGCGAATACTGTCGCAGCATGGCGCACTAGGACGGACTTGCCCGTTCCGGCTGCGCCACTCAGCAGGAATACACGAGCATTTCCGGTGATGAAGTCATCGATGGCGGCGAGCCCGGTGCTGTCAGGTATTACGGTCCCGCTCTCGAGGGCAACGGTCGTCGCGGCAGTGCGCGAGGTGGATGCCGCCGCGATATCGGGGGACTCCGCCGGGCGACCGGTGCCGTTTCCGCTTGCCGGCGATGTCTCGTCAATTAGGTCCCCAAGATCCTCGAGGGAAACCATTAGGGCCTGTGATAGTGGGCCTCGCAGGTAGGCATGAGGTGTCGTTGCCCCAATTTCCCATCGGGCGACCGTGGTGCGATCGACGCCCAGTGCCTCGGCTAAGGACTCTTGTGACAGTCCAGCTGCTCGACGCCTTTCGATCAGCCGCTCACGCCGCACTGTCGGTGGTCGTCGTGTGTGTTGCGCGGTCATGCTCCCCCCAGGTCTCAATTGTTTCCTCGTAGGTCAGAATCCCTGACGCGACGAGTGCTGCGGTACGAGCGAGAAAGCCACTCAGCTCTGAGCTCTGACCGCAGTGCGTCATGTCATTTCAGCCAGCGTCGGGTTCTGTTGGGCGTCGTGCTGCCAGAGCCCGCATCTCTCGGATCTGGGTTGCGGGCAGCCACAGTCGCCTGTCGCGCGCAAACTGCGTGGCAAGCGTCGCCTGCGATACGCCGAGCAGGCCGCGGCGCGCAGCGAGGTGGTCATGCCACCCCACTGCTCGTGTTGGTCTTGCCCCCATCGCTCTCCTCTCGTCGACACCGTCGGCTCGTCAATTCCCGCCGCTGTAGGCAACGGTCGCGTCGTCGGAGATCTTGTTCCGTGGCCAGCGTTTCGCTTCTGGGTCGCTGGCCTCAGCGGCCCGCACCTCACGTATCAGCGCCTCCGGTCCGCGGTACTGCAGCAGCTCAAGGACTCCAGGCCAGTCGTGGATGCCGAAGAGATCGACCACGCGCGCAGCCCCGTCGCTGAGGACCGCAACCTGACGCACCTCTTCAAGTTGGACCTCGCCGGTCATCGCGTGCCGAGCAGCGTCTGGGTCAGTGGTGGCCACCCAGTACCCGTCCGGGACGTTGCGGGCAGCCAGTTCGGCGTGCTTCATACGCACCAGTGCTGCTGGCTTCTCGGGATCGGTGGCAGCCATGGCATCAGCCACTGCCCGCTCGGCTGATGCGGTCTGGCTGACGCGCTGATCACTAGTCACCCGGATGCCGCTTGCCGTCTCCATCACGACCGTCACGTCGCCCAGGACCAGGTAACGCAGAGCATCGCCAGCGACATGCACGATGGCAACAGCCGCAGACGGCGTTCCGGGATGGGTCAGGTCGCAGGTGTCTCGGTGCAGATCAGCGGTTCGCTGGATCGCTGCTGCGAGTGCGTGTGCTGGTTCCCCTGAGGCGTTGCCCTGCAGCTCTTGAACGATGGCATCGGCCAGATGCTGCGCAAACCACGCCACGCCATGGATGCAGCCGGTCTCTGTGCGGGCAGTGGCACCATCGAGCAGGACCAAGAGGCCAGGCGTTGTTGCCGTGCTGTCCTCACTGCGTCGGTCGAGGGCGCCCGGTTCGGCGGCTATGGCGAAATGCATCTCAGCTCCCGCCGTGCGCATACAGCGGCGTGATGCGCTCGATCGACAAGTGCTCGCGGTGGTTCGTTGTACCAGAGTCCGGTCCGGAGGTGCAGGCAAGGATGGCCGAGAATCTACGGTCCTTGACTTCCTTGTAGAGCGCGTTGAGGTTGTCCGCGACGAACTGGGCCGCTCCGAGGGTGCCTTGGGCGTGAATGCCTGCGAGGTAGAGGAACGTGCCCTTACCGTCTGGTCGCGGCAGCCTGCCGATGTAGGCGTAGTCGGTGGGCTCGCCTCGGTCTCTGGGCGAGCGGTACTCGGTGCCGGTCGTCTGGTCGACCAGGAACCAGCCCTGGTCGTCGTTGCCGAACCCGATGTGGGGGTCTGCTCCCATCGCTTGGCCGACGAACGGCAAGAGACGCGGACTGGTGAGGACGACGAGGTTGTCCCGGTTCAGGTCCACGAGGCCGGGCGGTGGCACCATCTCGTGCTCGGAGTCGAGGCCGCTCGCCTTGGCCGCACTGGCGAGGGTCTCGTAGGCCGCAAACGTCTCAGCGGACAGCATGTTGCTGGAGTCGTCCCGCCCGGCCTCCAACTTGCTGCCGATTGCGAATGTCAGCAGACCAGCCCCGAAGAAGGCTCCTTCCTGGCGCGTGCCGGCCGAGAGCATTTTCGAGATGCGGGAGGCCGATACGCCAAGCAGCTGGGCCATCTCATTCTGGGTCCAACGCATGGCCTTGAGCTCTTCCAGCGCCTCACGCCGCATCCGGGCAAGTGCGCGCCCGATCTCCTGGTGTTCATCGATCCGCGCCGACAGCGCCACTGCCCGCTCTGCTGGGTCGCTGATAGCGGTCACGGACGTCAGGTCCGTCATAGATCCTCCACCTCGTTGACGGGGCATGTAACACCCTAATCACTTGATGAGGGGTTGAACACCCTGAGGCGTTAACCACCTAGCAAATGTGAACACTGTTGATAGGGGGTTGACATGCCCAGATCGGCATGGTGCCGTGTCTATCGAAGCCAGGTGTCAGCCGTTTCATAGGGGGTTAACACCCGAAGTTCCAGCCCGAGAGGAAGGCATAGGCGATGGCAGAACTGGTGATCGCCGTCTATCTCCTGCTCGTCGCGGTCGCGCTCGTGTGGGCAGCGGTCGCATGGCGCCACTGACCGTCCGCCCCCGCCCGCCGCACCACCTCTGAACCACGTCAACGACCCCGCAACCGCGACATGTCCGGCCACGACTCGCGGCCTGGCAACCGACCCAACCGGGAGACGCATGATGGGCAACACGACAGTAGAGATCGTCAGCGACTATCTCGATGACCTGGAGCGCCTGCTCCAACACGCAGACGCAGCGTCGGTGGCCGTGATGGCTCCCGCCGAGCTGCGCCGCACGCTCCGCGCGCTGCGGGCGATCCTGGCCAAGCACTGCCCCGGCCCCGACGCTTACCAGAGCAGCGGTTTCGTCTCACGGCTCTGGTGGCGGGCGTGGCAGCAGATCTGCTCGTCCAGCGCGTGGCAGGTCGCGTACCAGCACCTCATCGCCGCGTCGCCAGTGGACCCGACGGGGCCCATCGATGCCGTTGGTGGCCCCCGATGATCCTCACCACGAACCCGGCACCCAGGGCACAGGTCGCGGCGGCGCCCACCCGCCCATCTGTCACGACAGCAGAGGACTACTGGTGGCAGGCGGCTGTGCTGGCCGCGTGGTCCGGCGCAGACGTCGTCGGCGTCGAGACCAGCAGCACAGTGCGGGCCGTCGGGCCAGACGACCTCGTAACGGTCGTCGAGATCGTCATGACGGTCCGCACGACCCACGACGCCCGAACCCTGGCCGCGCTCCTCGAGCCCACCGCACCTCACGACCCGGACACTGCCTGGCAGGCATGGACCGGATGGGTCTCCGCCCTGTCCGCCGAGCGGCCCGTGCTGGTCACCGTCACCGCACCCACCACGTACCCGGAGGCGTGATGACCCGCCACCACACCCTGCACGCACCCAGGGCTGGAATCCGGCTGGCGGTAACCACAGCAAGCACCATCGTCCTCGATCCAGGGCACGACGAGCACGCCCGCCGGCACAACCTGGCCCGCGAACGACTCTTGCTCGCCGCCGCGGTCGTGATGACGGTCGTCAGCATGTACCTCCTGCGGACCTCCGAGCCGCACGAGCGACCATGGACATTGGCCGCCGGGCTCCTGCTCGCCGCTCTGGCCTGCCATGCAGCCCGCCCCGCGCACCGCACTGTGCCCGCCTCGCTGCTCGAGGTCCTCGAACCCCTGCGGACCGCCACTCCCGCACAGCCCCGACAGGTCCAACAGCTCGTCTGGGAGGCCTGCGACCTCATGGCCGCGGAGGCCTGCCCCGACACGCCTTCCTGCCCGAGCTGTGTGGACCGCATCGCACAGATCCAGGCCCACCTGCGGACGCTCACCGCCACAACCGCATCGCCCCGGCCGGTCCCCGGGGGCTCGCCGACTGCGATGACCGCGCTCACCCACGATCGGAACGCTGCGCCACCGAGGGCGGTCCTCCGTTGACGCGTGACTGCAGGAGACGTGGGCTCGTCTCGCTAGCTCTGGGCTCGCCGGCTTGAAGACCTCGTTCCAGAATGATCGCCCAGGGAGTTTGTGACAGCAGTTGATGGCGCAGGCCAGGTGCGGTGGATCAGGGCTCAGGCGGGGGCTTCGCGGGCGTACGCCTCGCGGAGCGCGGACTTCGCACGGTGGAGCCCCGCACTCACCTGGTTGGGCGTGAGCCCGAGCACGGGCGCGATCTGGGCCGGGCGGAGTTCGTCGACCAGGGAGTACCAGAGAAGCTCACGAAAGGACTCGTCCAACGTGAGGTAGGCGCGAGAGACGGCCCTGCGCTCCTCCTCCCGGACCGCGACGATCTCATCGAGCGTATCTTCGGCCGCTTCCTGCCCAGCGGCCTCGACTGCCAGCCGCACGAAGTCGTCCAGCCCGATCTGGTGGTAGGCCCGGCCCGTGGCTCGCTGGAACTCCAGGATCAGTGCGCGGTGCGGGCGCCGGACGCCGTCAGTGGTCTCCCACCAGTCCTCCTTACCGTCCTCGGTCACAAACACAATGTCATCGCCAACTTCGGCGGCATGCTGGAGGATCTCGGCCCAGATCAGGTAGTCGCCTGCCTTGCGGACCGTGCCCTCCTTGCCCCGGTCCTCGAATCCCGGTGGGATGCGACCGGGTACGCGCCAGGTCTCGAACTCCTCGACCCGGCCACGGAGCACCGCGGGGTCGGGTGCGGCGGCAGCCCGCCCTTCGAACGCAGCCTCGATGCGGTCGAGCACCGAGTCGTCGTCGGGCCCCGTGAGCATGGTGTCGGCCTCGCGCAGCGCCTGGATCGACGAGCGAATCCCGGCGACGGCTTCGCGCACGACGCGTGCGACGTCCTTGCGCAGATCCTCGTGTGTCTTGCCCTTGCCGAGCCGCTGTGCCGCGAGCCGTTCGAACTGGGCGACCTCCTTGACGACGTTCTGATAGGCCATTGCTCTCATATCGCGGTGGACGGCGTGGTTGCGGTAGAACTCCACCCCGACATGGTGTGGGAGCCACAGTCGCGGTGCGGTGGACTCGATCGCGCGCAGGGCGTCCTCGCGGGCCGTGGCCGACAGCTTGTACGGCGCCAGCAGGACGTTCGTGTCCAGCACGACGGCCGCGGAACGGAAGAACGCGTCCTCGTCGACCGGCGCTGGCGGGATGAAGTCGTCACGACGCACGCAGGGCACCGTACCGCCTGGGACGTAGGGTGGCCTGGCGTTACGCACCGCCGTCGTACCCCGAAAGCGTCCAAGCTCGAGAGGTTGTGTTCCTCGACGAACTGGATCCGCTGCAGCGCGGGGTGCTGCCCCCAACCAGGAACGGTGAGGAAGTGGGTGCGAGCTCGCCTTGGAGACTGCACCGACACCACACAGCAGATTTCTCATCCGGCGCACTGGACGGTCGTCGCACCGTGGGCGTAACGCCGTCCACCGTGGTCACGATCTGCGACGTCCGTCCCGGACCGGGGACGTGATCCGCTCGGCAACTGAGCGAGCGACATCAGCGACAGGCTTTTCAGATGGTGAAATTCGCGGACACGCCCCTCGGAGTCCGGTGTCGATCGCCGCCATACCCTCCGCGGGAGACTGAAATCTGACCCCAGCGGCAGATTTAGCCCATGCGCTGCAAGCGTTTCTGACCTGTGTGAACGCATGCATTCGGCTGTCGGCGCGTTTTCAGTTGTCCGCGATTTTGCACCCAGCGCCGTGCGAGCGTAGTGCTCAGTGATCGTCGAGTCCTCCACCTGTTGATCGACAACTGGCAGCGCTGAGTTGGACAAGTGACCAAGTAGCACTTACCGAGATGTGGTGTAACCCTGGGCTCCCGATCGGGCACTTTGCGATCGTGATCCTTCGTGGAAACCCTTCCGCACCCAGACGAAGGAAAGAGTATGAGAGTCCGGTTCAGCCTCATCCCAGTTGTCATCGCCACGGCGTTCGCCGCAGCGGGGTGTACTCCTGGCGCCACGGAGCCGTCACCGACCGCACCGCCTACGTCGGCAGCGAGCTCGACGAGTCCTGCCTCCCCGAGCCCGGCGCCGAGCACGGAAGCGGAACGTGCCACATCCAGTGCGACAGAGCTGGTGCACGAGTACTACCGCACCACCGACGCCGTTGCCGCAGATCCGGCCCGCCTCGAGCCGCTGGAATCGGTAGCAACGAGTGCCGAGTTGCTCAGGCTCCAGAACACGTTCAAGCCGTGGGCGGACGACGGATGGCACCAGACCGGCAACGTACAGGTCGTGAAGCTGGTGACGCAGTCTGTCTCCCTGGACAACTCCGACCCGGATGCGGGTGTGATCCCGACCGTCCAGGTCGAGGTTTGCTACGACGTCTCGGACGTCGACGTCGTCGACCGGGCGGGCGCGTCGCAGGTGACCGCGAACCGTTCAGAGCGCGGCTGGGAGCGCTTGTGGGTGTCGAACCCGGACTACGACGACGACCCCTCCTCCGGCTGGCGAGTGGCTGACCGCAAGACACTGGAGCGCGAGCCATGCGCCGCAGACTGAGCATCGCAGTCGTCGCTGCGTGCGTGGCCGTGGGGGCGCTGTCCGGGGCGTCCCTGAGCGCCTCAGCGGTCGGCTACGGGCCCGAACCTGGAATAGATACTGGATGCGCTACGCCTGTGGACCTACGAACAGGCATGTGCACAGCAGAGCTGACCTTGCCGGGTACTGGAGGCGGCCCCCGCGTGCCGGGGGCGGACAGTCGTGCTGACGGGTCATCGCGGACCCCGGCAAAGGCCGAACCGTCGACGGGCCGGCCGGCGAAGGCCAGCGATGGGCAGCCCGCGTGCGTGCGCACTGATGGCGCAAAGCCGCGGCCGGTGCCGTGCACATCAGAGCATGGGATCTGGCAGGCGGACGCGGAGTGCTACGCGAGCGCAACGCCGTCCAACCCACAGCCGCCGCAGTCATCGGCGGTGTGGGACCACTTCGACGAGAACTTCGGCGTCGGGCAGGAACAGGGCGCCGTGTATGACTGCTACTACCCCGAGACGGGGCAGACGGCTCTGATCTACCTGTTCGATCCGCCGACGGCCGCGCAGGCTCCGCCGACGCCGGGCGAGGTCGCTCGCGAAGCCCTGGCGAAGCTGGATCTGCGGGCGATCGAGATCGGCATGGCGCCGCAGCCCCCGGCTTCGGCGGTGGTGGGTGTGCCGGTGTGGCTCTGGGTCGACCAGCCGTCGGACGAGACGTTCGGGCCGGCTTCGGCGTCGGCGAC
The DNA here is from genome assembly GCF_040639055.1 of Promicromonospora sp. NPDC023987. Lineage (NCBI taxonomy): Bacteria > Bacillati > Actinomycetota > Actinomycetes > Micrococcales > Promicromonosporaceae > Promicromonospora > Promicromonospora sp. NPDC023987. Next base: position 51,822 of record NZ_JBEZZF010000001.1, read on the forward strand.
CGTGCGCGGGGTGACCGTGACGGTCACGGCCCGGGTAACCGACGTCCTTTGGGATCTAGGTGATGGCACGACGCTGTCCTGTGATGCCGGGACCGCCTACCGGTCGCGTTTCGGGGCGGCGGAGTCGCCTGACTGCGGCCATGTCTTTCTGCGTGAGTCCGGTACCCGGCCGGGCGGCGCTTACACGGTGACGGCGACCTCGACGTGGTCGGTCGAGTGGGCTGGTGCCGGGCAGACCGGGACGATCGCCATGGACCCGTTGGTGGCCCAGACCCAGGTGATCGTGGCAGAGGGTCAGGTGCTCGTGAGCTAAGCAGGGCACCGAATGAGGGGGCACAGATGTCCGATTCCACCACCACACGACCGACCGTCACCAATCACGAGCCTGCGGCCACTCGGCCACTCGTCACACCGCCGCCCTTGCGGCGCCAGCCTTGGCTCGCGGTGCTGGCTGGAGCAGCGCTGGCCGCGGGCGGTGTGCTCGGCCTGATCACGTGGATGGTCATGTCCACGTCGCAGGATGTCGTGGTCGCAGCCCATGACCTGGACGCCTTCGACGTGTTGAGTGCTGACGACGTCCGGGTCGTCTCGGTCACCCTCGACCCGTCAGTCGCGGCGATCCCCGGTGAGGATGCGGCTGCGCTGATCGGTCAGCGGCTCACAGGCGCGGTCGAGACCGGTGCGGTTCTCGCGCCCGGCCAGGTGTCCGAGGATGCGTTCCCGCCGGAGGGGCAGTCGGTTGTCCGGGTGACGCTGACTCCGGACCAGTCCGGAGAGCTCGCTCTCGTGCCGGGTGACGCGGTGCGGGTCGTGGTGTCGGCGGCGACCGCTCAGTCCGACGCCGAGCCGACCTACACCTCGGCCCAGGTCGCCGCAGTGCGCGTGGGTACCTCACGGACCGTGGTGGAGGTGCTGGTCCCGCACGAGGAGGCCGTCGCGCTGTCGGACGCTGTGGTGGCGGGACGAGCCTCCCTCGTCCAAGACTCCGGTGTCCCCGTCGAGACCGCTGCTGGGGGTGAGTGAGATGGCCGTGATCGCACTCGCATCGACGAACGGTGCGCCTGGCGTGAGCACCACCTGCCTCGCCTTGGCACTGACGTGGCCGCGCCCCGCCCTGCTCCTGGAGGCCGATCCGCGCGGGGTGTCCGCGCTGATGACCGGATGGTTCCAGGGTGCCCGGCCGTACACGACAGGTCTGGTCGAGCTCGCGCTGTCGTCCCTTGCCCCGGTCGACGCGCTGCAGGACGTCAGCTCGCCGTTCGAGGGGACGCAGGCGTCGTTCGTGGTCGGACTGCGCACCCATACCCAGGCCCCGACGCTCCGTGGGCAGTGGGAACCGATCGCTCAGGCGCTGGCCGAGCTGGACGCCGAAGGCACCGACGTGATCGTGGACGCCGGCGCCTTGGGCTATCCCGGATCACCGGACCCCGTGCTCGCCTCGGCCGACCTCACCCTCCTGACGGTTCGGTCTTCGCTTCCGGCGATCGGTGGTGCTCGCCCGTGGGCGGACGTCGTCGTACGCGAGGACCGGTGGCGACACCCGGGCTTGCTCCTGGTCGGCGAGAACCGCCCCTACGCCAGCCGTGAGGTGGCCGGCGCTCTGGGGCTTCCCGTGCTGGCACAGGTGGCCTGGGACCCCGACGGTGCCGAGTATTTCTCCCAGGGCGCTCGACAGTCGGCCTCTTTTCACACCAGTAAGTACATCCGGTCGCTGAACGCGGCGGTCGAAACCCTTCAGGCCGTGCGTGCGAACCACCGCGCCCTGGAGGTGCACGCATGACCGCGCTGCGTGACACCCCGCCGGCCCGCGACGACATGCCTAACAGTGACCTGTCTCGGCCGACGTCGATCCCGTTCCTCTCCGCACCACTGCCCGACTCGACCTCGGGGACGGCGACTACTGCTGCTGCGACCGCTCCCAAGCCGATGGACGGTTCCACCAATCCGTGGGTGGCGCCGTCCGGCACGGTCCACCTCGGCCCCGAGGTGAACTGGGCTCTGGTCGGTAGCCTGCGCACCCAGGCATCGAAGGAACTGTCGGCACGGGTCGCGGCCTCGGACGGCACTCTTGACCGGTCCGCCCGTGAGCAGCTGGCCTGGGACATCATCCAGGGCTTGATCGAACAGATCAGGATCCGCCGGGCGAACACGGACGGTGGCACGTTGAGCGCGGTGCAACAGTCCGAGCTCGCGCAAGCGGTGTTCGATGCCCTGTTCCGGATGGGGCGGCTCCAGCCGTTGCTGGACGACGCACGGGTCGAGAACGTGCTGATCTACGGAGCCGACGAGGTGTGGCTCGAGCTGGACGACGGTGCTCTGGTCGCCGGCCCGCCGGTCGCCGACAGCGATGACCAGCTGATCGAGTTCCTGCAGTTCCTCGCTTCGCGCTCCGAGGCCAACGCGAGGATCTTCTCCGAGGCGCGACCGCGCCTGCACCTGCAGCTGGACGACGGATCCCGGTTGGCGGCGGTCGCGTGGGTCACTCCGCGCCCACAGGTCACCATCCGCCGCCATCGCGTGGTCGACGTCTCCCTGGACGACCTCGCCCGCGACGGGGTCATGACTGAACTGGCGGCGCAGTTCCTCGCCGCGGCGATCCGAGACCGCCGCTCCGTCGTGGTGTCCGGCTCCCCCGGCGCAGGCAAGACGACGCTCGTGCGCGCCCTGTGCTCGCACATCCACGCGGACGAGCAGATCGCGACGATCGAGACCGAAGCCGAGCTGCGTCTGCAGGATCGGCGTCGGTTCGTTCGAGCGTGGGAGGCCCGGCCCGGCACCGGGGAGATCGGCCCGGATGGCAAGCAGGCCGGCGAGTACACGCTGTCCGACGCGGTGTGGGACTCCTTGCGGTTCAACGTGCAGCGCACGGTGGTCGGCGAGGTCCGCGGGCCCGAGGTGATCGCGATGCTCAAGGCGATGGAGAACGGCTCCGGGACGCTGTCCACGACCCACGCCCGGGGTGCCGTCGACGCGATCGAGAAGCTGACCACGTGCGCTATGGAGGCCGGTCCTCAGTTCACCCACGCCATGGTCACCGCGAAACTAGCCCAGGCCGTTGACCTGGTGGTCCACATCGAGCTGGCCCTGCCCGACGAGGACGATGAACGCGACCGTGTCGGCGGAGCGCGCCTGGCCAAGCTCCGCCGCCGAGTGACGGAGATCAGGGCGATCAGCCCCGGCGACCAGCCCGGCAAGTTCGCTTCGACTCGGGTGTTCGCCACCGGACCTGACGGTCAGCTGGTGCCCGGGACGCTGCCAGACGAGTACCGCAGCCTCGCTCGACGCAGATTCGACCTGGCGGCCTATGCCGACGCGCAGAGCTCGGGAGGCCGGTGACCATGTGGCTTGCAATCCTGGCCGGCGCCGTGTTCGGGCTCGGCGTTTTCCTGCTGGTCGCGTGGTGGCGAGCCTGGCCCCTCCTGCCCAGCATGGACGCCTGGCGCCGAAGCCGCCTGGCCGGCGTCTCGCGCCGCCGATGGATGCTGGTCGGAGCAGGACTGGTCGGCGGGATCGTCGTGTGGGTAGTCACCGGGATGCTGCTCGCGCTGGTCGGGATCCCCGCCGCCGTGATTGGCCTGCCGACCCTGCTGTCCAACCGGGCCGAGACGAACCAGATCGCCCGGCTGGATGCGATGGCCGAGTGGTGTCGTTCGCTCGCCGGCGTGATCACCGTCGGGATCGGCCTCGAGCAAGCCCTGCGCGACTCGGCACGATCGGCGCCGACACCGATCAAGGACCCGGTCGAGCAGCTCGTCCACCGTCTCGACGCACGGTGGGACACCGAGACAGCGATCCGGGCGTTCGCCGAGGACCTGCACGACCCCACCGGCGACCTGATCGCCATCGAGCTCTCGCTCGCGGCACGTCGCCGCGGGACCGGTCTGGCCACGATGCTGGAAGCAGTGGCCGACTCCGCCGCGGCCGACGTCCGCTCCCGGCGTCAGGTGGCGGCAGACCGCGCCAAGTCCCGGGCGACCGCTCGCTGGGTCACCGCCTTATTCGTCGGGGTCCTGGTCGTGCTCGCGTTCAGCGGTGAGTACGCCGCCCCGTACACCACTGTCCTGGGCCAGATCGTCCTTGCGGTGCTGATCGGTGCCTACCTCGGGACGCTGGTCTGGCTGGACAGGATCGCCCGCGGCAAGCCCCCGGCCCGCAGCCTGGGTGTGCAGGCACGCGCGGAGCGGGACCGGCGCGTGCGCGGAACCGCTCTCGGTTCTGCTGTCCCGTCCGCGCCGGCCACTGCGTGGGGAGGCGCGTCATGACCGGCCTGGTGGGAGCAGTGATCGCCGGTAGCCTCGTTGCCCTGGGTGCGACGTTGCTGGGCATCTACCTCCTCGCGCCCACGCGAGTCGACCCCGCCAAGGCCCTGACCGCGCTCGCGCCGTCACGCTCCATGGCCCAGTCCCGAGTCCAAGCAGCGCCGCAGGACGGTGTCGAACGCCTGGGCACCTGGGCGATGCGGAACCTACCCGACACGGTGTGGCTGCGCACCCCGGTCAGCGAGCTCAGCCTGCTGGGCCGATCACTGACCCGGTTCTACGGTGAGCGGCTCGTGTTCGCTGCCTACGGGCTGGTCATCGCACCACTGGCGGTCTGGGTGCTGAGCCTGCTCGGCCTAGAGCTGCCGACGGTGGTCTCCGTCGCAGGAGCGTTCGTTCTGGCTCTGGTGATGTTCTTCATCCCGAACTACAACGCGATCGACGACGCGAAGAAGATGCGCGTCGAGCTGCGGCGCGAAATCGCCACCTACGTCGAGGCCGTCGCCTTCGAACGCGCCGGCGGGTCCGGCGTGCGTCAAGCCATGGAACACGCCGCTGCCGCCGGAGACCACTGGATCTGGACGAGGATCAGCCAAGAACTGACCCAGTCACGCACCTCCGGGCAGTCTCCGTGGGACGCACTAGAAGACCTCGGCCACGAGCTGACCGTGCCGGAACTGACGAACGTCGCCCACGTCCTACGCCTGGCTGGCGAAGAGGGCACCGCCGTCGCAGCCAGCCTGCAGGCCCAGCGCACGGCACTGCGCGCGGCACTGGTCACCGACGACCTGGCCACCGCCAACGCTGCCAACGAGCGCATGGACGTGCCCCGATCCTTGCTCGGCGTCATCTTCCTCGCACTACTGATGGCACCCGCCGTCCTGCGGATCTTCCAGAACACCTGACCACCACACCCTGCACGCACAAAGACTCGGATCAGACGGGAGGGACCTGCCCATCAGTACCCCAGACCCGGCGGCGGACGTCGCCGGACCGACGGAAGGACCACCCCCATGCTTCACCTCTACGTCACCCTCCAGGTAGCCCAGACCATCCTCTTCGACCGGCTCACCGACCCGACCCGTCGCGAGCGCACCGAGACCGACCGGGAAGCAGGTGGGATCACGCTGGAGTTCGTCTCGTTGGCCGTCGGTGTGCTCGTCGTTGCCGGGATCGTCATCGCCGTAGTGACCCAGTACGCCGAGTCCGAGTCGGCAAAGATCATCAGCCCGAACCCCTGACCATGACACCCTCACGGCCTCCGGCTGGCCCGCCTGCGAGCGAACGAAAGGTGCCCGGGCGCCACCCGCGCGACGAGCGGGGTTCGCTCACGCTGGAGATGGTCGTCGCCATGCCCGCTCTGCTCGGCCTGTTCTTCATCTGTGTGCAGGCCGGGCTGACCTACCACGCCCGACAGGTCGTGATCGCCGCCGCCAACCAGGGCGCGTTCGCCGCCGCAGCCGAATTCGGCACAGGTCCCGATGGCGCGGCGACGGCGACCTCGTTCCTCGACCAGGTCGGCGACAGTGCACTGACCGGATGGACGGTCAACGCGACCCGGGACGCCACGACCGTGAGCGTCCAGATCTCGGCGCAGTCGTACTCCATCGTCCCGGGGTTCGAGCCCGAGGTCTCCGCGGTTGCCTCGGTACCCGCGGAGACCATCACGGGAAGCGTGACGCCATGAACCACATCGAGGCCACGCCCGCTACCAAGAACCGCACTGATGCCGTCCGATCCCGCACGCAGAACGTCGAGGCCGGCTCTGTATCGCTCGAGATGGCCGTGAACGTGGTCGGTTTCGGGCTGCTGCTGGCCCTGATCCTCCTAGCCGGCCGCGTGGTCACGGCACGACAAGTGGTCGAGACCGCCGCCTACGACGCTGCCCGCACCGCCTCCATCACCCGCGACATCGCACTCGCCCCCATTCGCGCCCAAGAGGCCGCAGCAGCCAGCCTGTCCAACCAAGACCTGCGGTGTGTCTCGACCAGCACGCGCGTGGACACCTCTCGCTACTCACAGACGCCGGGCGAGCCGTCACAGATCACCGTCACGGTGTCGTGCGAGGTCAACCTCGCCGACCTCACCCTCGGACCGGTCACTCACACCGTGACCAGGACAGCGACGTCGCCGGTGGACTCGTGGAGGTCGACCTCATGACCAGCACCGAGCAGCATGCATACCCGGCCACGCCAGACCGCCGTGCGCTCCGCGACCAGGCCGGTGAGCAAACGGGGTCGGTGTCGGTGTGGATGGTCACGGCCTGCATCGGCTTGATCCTGATCGTGGGCGTCGTCCTGGACCTCGGCTCCCAGCTACACGCCCAACAGCGCGCCTACACCGTGGCGGCCCAAGCAGCCCGGACCGGCGGGCAGCAGCTCGACGCGGCAAGCGTGCTCGCCGGCGGCGACTTCGCGGTCGACTCAGCCGCAGCTGTCGACGCCGCAAGCGCCTTCCTTGCCGAGTCAGACATGCCCGGCACCGCCTGGGTGGAGGGCGACCAGGTTCGCGTCACCGTGCACGACACGTATACGCCTCAGGTGTTGGGCCGGATTGGTCTGGGTCCGTTCCCTGTCGAGGTCACGGCCTCGGCTCGACTGATCCGTGTCGTGGGAGGAGCAGAACAATGAATCGCGCTATCAGGGCCCAAGCCCCACACACCACGCCCTACCCAGCCGGGCATAGTTCCCGTGTCACCGCCACAGACCGGCTGCGCGGCCTGGCCGCGCTCCTTGGCATCCTGGCCCTCGTCATCGGGCTTCCTGCCGGGCTCTTGGTGGTACAGCCGTTGGTGCTGCCAGCTTGGCTCGATCTGGACACCGCACGCATCGTGCTGCTCGGGGGCGATGTCTCCCGCGTGCTGTTGCTGCTCGGGTACGCCGCGGCGTGGCTCGTGTGGGCGTGGCTGACGTGGAAGGTGCTGGTCGAGGTCGCGCGGCAGTCACGGCGTCTGCGCCGCCCGCACCTGGCACCGTTGCCTGTGGGGGTGGTGGGTCGGGCGATTGCGACAGCGTCTGTGCTGTTCGTGTCGCTGCCTCTGACCCCGGCTCTGGCCGCGCCCTCGGTGGCGGTCAGCGCCCCCTATGCCCCGGACGCTTCCTTTGGGCCCGCTGACGATCGCGCGGTCGAGCGGACCACGGACATGCGGGCCGGAGCGCAGGCGCCGGCGGAAACGCTGCGCGACGAACGGCAGGCCGAGGACCCGGCAGCGGCGGGTTCGGGGCCGCGGGCCGTGCCGTACGTCGTGCGGCGCGGCGACACCCTGTGGGGTCTGGCCGAGTCACGGCTGGGTGATGGGCGCCGCTACACGGAGATCTACGCCCTGAACCGGGACGCCCTCGGACCCAACCCTGGGCTCCTGCCAGCAGGGGCCACGATCATGCTTCCGGCACCCGAACCAGACACACGCGGCGATCAGGCCGAGGTCGCTGACGACACGACGCATACGGTGCGGCCGGGCGAGACGCTGACGGGTATCGCGCAGGAGCACTACGGGGATCCGGCGAAGTACCGCGCTGTCGCTCAGGCGTCCAAGGACACGGAGCAGCCCGGCGGGGGCCGGCTGCTCGACCCGGACCACATCAAGCCCGGCTGGATCCTCACGCTGCCCCATCCTGCACAGCAGCCCGGGGCTGACTTCGCTGCGCACCAGGAGGCCGCCGAAAGCTCGCACGCGACGGAGCCACAGCCGTCTTCGGAGCCACCGAACGATCTGGCGCCCGCTTCTGGCTCAGGGGACGAACCCACTGATCGTGTCGAGGGCGACGCCACGATGCCCGGGTCCACCGGTGTGCGTCCGGACTCTCCGTGGACCACCCTGTCACCGCAGGACAAAGTACAGAGTTTCATCGAGCCGAACGGGGACGGTGCAGGCCAGGCGGATGTGCCGTCGCAGGAAACTAACCAGGACGCGCCAGCGTGGTTGTTGCCTGGTGTCGCGGCCGGCGGCGCACTCCTGGCCGCAGGCCTGCATATGACATTGACGCGCGCACGCAGCCGGCAGGCGCGTCTGCGTCGACCAGGTCGGATGGTTGCGCAGACCCCGCGCGACCTGGTGCCTGTCATCGCGACCGCGAGGTTCGTCGGCGGCGACCGTACGGCGGATGTGCAGCGCCTGGACCGTCTCCTGCGCGCCCTTGCCGGTCCACATCTGACTTCCGGGGATCCACGCCCCCAGCTCGCCGCCGTCGAGCTTGCTGACGACCAGGCGGTGTTGCATCTGGCGGCACCCGCCACTCTGCCTGAGCCGTGGTCCGGGGACGCCACACGGTGGACGGCACCCTTGGCTGCGGCTCCGGACGAGTGCCGAGATCTGGTGCCCTACCCGGTGCTGGTCACCATCGGTACCGACCAGGCCGGCCACGTCTGGCTGCTCGACCTCGAAAATCTGCGGACCGTCGCCGTGACCGGTCAGAGCGAGGACGTGGTCGCGTTCGGCCGGCACGTGGTCGCCGAGCTCGCCGTGAACCCCTGGACGGTCAACCTCACCACTCACACCGTTGGCGTCGGGAAGGGCGCCGCAGGGTTGTCGCAGTACCGCGTCGAGGAGCACGAGGACACCGGGTTCCTCGGCCCGATCACCACCTACGTGCGCCACAGTGCCGACGAGGCGCCCGAGGGCGAGGACCACGAGTGGTTCCACGCCGTCGTAACCACCACAGCAAATGAGGAGCTAAGCGCCCTCAGCGCGGCGATCCATGCCCACCCGGGCCGGCCCAGCACCGTCATCGTCACACTCGGCGTCGCGCCGCGACCTGACGACATCGTCCTGGCGATCCAGGACGGGCGGCTCCGGGTTGAGGTGCCGGAAGCGGGACTGGCCCTGGACCTCGTGCCTGTCGCGATGAGCGCCGAGGAACTGGCGGACTGCGGTCGTCTGGTCGAGCTCACGCGAGATACGGCAGATGTCGCCAACCCGCTTGCCGACGCCATCGCCGGACGAGCACCATTGGCCGACGACCTCAAGCCGGCGATTCAGGTCACGCATCGCCCGGACGACCCCGAAACCCCGGGCGGTCCTGGGTCGATCCTGCCGGGGGCCGACGCGGAGTACCTCACCAAGACCGCGAACACCGCCGAAGACCTCGCCCGACTCGCGCCCATCGTTCAACCAGCAGTCGCCGAGCCCGCCGCCCAGCCCGCCAACGGTGACCGTGACGAGCCAGCCCGCGACCAGGCCACCACGGACGCAACCTTGGACCAGGACCTGGCCGACTGGTGGAACCAGGACACACCCCGGCCCCGCATCGAGGTCCTGGGCCCGGTCTCGATGTGGGGCGCAGGACCGACGATCACGAATCCAAAGCCGTCCGTGGATCAAGCTGTCAAGGCCGTCGCCGAACGTCGGCCGATGTTCGTCCTTCTGGCGGCGTTCATCGCGATGCACCCCCAGGGCGTGACGCTGGAACAGATTGAGCTGGTCAACGGCGGGTACGCCAACGATGCCCGCTTCCGCATCACCACACTGCGCGCCTACTTCGGAGACCGGCCAAACGGGGGGCCCTTTATCCCGCTCGGGAAGCCGGGCAGGCCCAAGGCAGACGCCCCTCCCCGCCGGCACCGGATCGAGGGCGCCCTGGTCGATGCCCATCTGTTCCGCCGCCTGTACCAGCGCGCCATCCAACGCGGTGCCGACGGCCTGCCCGACCTGGTCGCTGCCCTGGAATTGGTCAGCGGGCGCCCGTTTACCTTGCCCAAGGACGACCCCCGCTGGCTATGGGCCACCGGAGACGAGGGCCTGGCCGACCAGTACACCGCCCTCATCGGCGACGTCGCCCACCTGGTCATCACTCGCGCCATCCTCGACAAGGACCTGCCATTAGCACGCCGCGCCTGCCAAACCTGGCGCGCCTGCGACCCTGCCAGCGAAGCGCTCGCCGCCGACGACCGCCTCGTCACCCTCGCCGAAGGGCATCCCGACCAGGCTCAGCAGATCGCTGCCGAGCTCTGGACCCGCAACGACGACGAAACCGGACCCACGGGGCCTGGCGAACGCACGCTGCAGATCCTCGACGCTCACGACCACGGCACCCTGCACGCCACCGCTCGCCAGACCGAAACAGATGCCGACTGAGCCGGGATCAACCGCCGAACCGAAAGCCGTCGCCCGGAGGTCTGGGAACCCAAGTCGCCCACGCGGACAGTTCGCATTACCAAGATCCTCGCCCTGCAGAGGCCACTCCCAGACGGAGCCGGCCCGGACCACACACCGATGCTCACCACGCCACTCGCCCTGCCGTCGAACACGTCGGAGTGACCTGCGCAGCTCATCCGGCAAAACCGCGACGAGAAGGTGTACGGCGGGGACGTTGACGTGCCGCTCCGCCTCGCCTGGACTACGACTACCCACGCCGAGCATGGTGGCGTGCCCGCGGCATTGGCTCGTCGGGAGGTTTCGGTCCGCGAGAAGGCTCGGCGGGCACAGCCCGGGCGACGTCAGTCCGGTGCAGCCATAAGCCTTCTTCGGTCCGGCGGTCGTTCTCGTTCGGCGTGACGTAGACCAGCACGAAGTTCTTGTTCCATCGGTTGGCATGCCCGGGTACCCAGATGGCACGGTCGGGCCAGCACAGCCGCGCCAGCACGGCCACCGGGTCCCAGGAGTAGGACGGCCGCACGGGCACGCCGCCAACCCGGGACGCCGGCCAGTTGTTGATCAGGCCCTCGAGGTCGTACACGACCGCTTCACCCAGCTCGGCGACGGGCCGCGGCGCGGGTAGCGAGCGTGGTAGGTGCGGTGGTGCCGTACCGGGCGACGTCGAAGCGAGAGCCAGCGCCGTCTGCCCGCGAGCGGCGCACCACGCCCAGGTGGGCCTCGCGCAGCCAGTGGTTCCCGCGGTCGGGGCCGCTCCAACTGGTCTGCTCGACGGCGAGCACCAGCGCCGCGTCCTCCCACCGCGCCGGCGACAGGATCGTGGTGGCGCGCTGGCGGGCCCGGGCCAGGAGCCGGCGCCGCTCGCTCGCCGTCGTCGCTGTCCGCGGGCCCACCACGACGATCTCGACGCCGTCCAGAAGCGCGGCCAGGACTGCGGCCGCGTGGCCGCGGACGTCGGGCACGACGACGACGTGCTCCAGGTCGACGCCGGCTTCGGTCAGCGCGACCGGGCTGAGCTCGGGCCAGCCGACCAGTGCCACCCACCGGTCGCGCTGGACGGCGCCCAGCAGCCAGACCATCAGGCTCGCCGAGTCCCGGACGGTCATCGCTGCGCCGATGGGTAGGTCGCCGTCGGGCAGCAGCTCGATCAGCGGAGAAGGCTCCGCCGGGGCGAGCGTGACGATCTGGTCGCGGTGCTCGACCCCGACGCGACGCTCCACCGTCTGGAGCGCGGCACGGGCCCGATCCAACGCCGTCGAAACCGCAATAGAATCGAACATACGTTCTATTGTATGCGTGAACACTGCGGAATCCGCTCGACGGATGTCGGGGGAGGGCCTACTGGGTCAGGGGCGCCGCGGCTGGTAGGTGTCGGCCCGGTCGGGCACCCCGAATCCGCCGACGATCGTCCAGCCCTCAGGGATCTGTTCGACCAGCTCGTCGCGAGCTTGCTCGTAGGTCGGGGCCTCGGCCTCCAGCTCACGCTTCTGGGATTCCTCTTCGCCGCGAGCGGCGGCCTGGGTGTCGATCGTGACCACGACTCTGGTGCTCATGCTGGCGCCCTTTCTGGCTATCTCGCTGAGTCCCATGATGCGGCCGACCACTGACGCCCCGCGGACGGAGCACGCGAAGGGGAGTGGTGATCTGCGCGACACAGAGGATCGGCCGGCATGAGATCACCACTCCCCAGGTGCTGCGACTAGGCGACGCGCGCCTCACGCTCAGCGTCGCCGAGCAGCTGCGCGAGGTCGTCACCGGCGACCATTCGCCACTCGTCGTACCCGGTCAGGTCGTGGTCGCGCGAGCTGGGCGTCGCGAGCCGGGGCACGTCGACGAACGTGACCTCGGCACCGGGGTGGGCGACCTGCGTGATGCGCATCAGGCCGCACATGGCGTGCCGAGGCAGTTCCTGCTTGCTCCACCGCGGGTAAAGCACCTCGAGCGCGTCAGACCTTCACTCCGCGCTCCTGCAGCCAGCGCACGTTGGAGTAGTCGCGCAGGAGCCCGCCGCGCTCCGGCTCGAGCGGGCCGGTCGGTGCGCTAGTGAGCACACCATGAGCGGGGCACGCACTCCGGCACGTTCGATGGCACTGGAAAGAGCGGCTCGTCCAGACAGTCGCCCAGGGGCGGCGGCGAATCATCTGCGGGCGTCCGGCTCGGCGGGCGGTCGGGAGCCTGCCACTCGACGAGGACGCTGATGCTCTGCTCCACCTCATCCGGCGCACGGAAGGCGAACCACAGAGAAACCGCTGCCACGAGAAGAGCCAACCACGTGGCGACTTCCACCCTGACCGCGGATGCCCGACCCCGGGACCCGTCGGCGCGCTGCCCGTCGAGAACCTCCCTGATCGCTGCCAGGTGCCGGTTCATCTCCGCCTGGCCGGCGGCGGTGGCCGCGCCGACGGCCGGCACGTTCCGGTTCGCCGCCGCCGGGCGGGCGGCGGTGTCCGGGCCCCGGGGCGCCTGGGCGACCAGGCTGTCGCTTCCTGCGAGCAGGTCGGGAGCGGGCCGGGTGAGCCCGAAGCACTCGCTCGGCGCGCCCCCGATCCGCGCGGATGGGATAGCCGGCGGCGGCCTCATGGCGGCCACCTTCTTCGCCAGCGCAGCATTGCGCTGAGCAAGGCTTGTGGACCGCGCCAGGTCCGCGGCGAGGCGCTGACAAAGCATGTCGAGGCCGGGCGCCAGCTCGCGCCCGGCCACCTCGACATCGGACAGCACCGTGTAGACGTTCGCCCCCACCACTGCGGCGGCGTACTTCAGGACGATCCCCATGGACCGCTTCATGTCTGCGGCCGCCGGCGACCCCATGAAGCCCTCCAACGCCTGAGACACGCGCTCGACCATCGGGCGCAGTGCCAGGTCCAGGAGCCGGCGGTGCTCGACGGCGGTCGCGTGCAGGGGGTGGTCGACGTCGCGCAGGATGGCCTCTACCTCGCTGCGGGGCAACTGGCCGATGGCGTTGACCCTGGGGTCGTCGCTGCGCGGCTCGGCGTGCAGCCTGTCCATCACAACGTCGCCGATGGTCGGCCGTCCCATTTCTTTCACTTCTTTCATAATGCCTCCTTAGAGCGATAAATAAATGCATTTACTGCACATCCATTATACCATTAAATATCGGCAGGATAGCGCTACTAGGCTTTGTGGTCTGGTCAACGCAATGGTGGGGGTGGAAGCACTCCGCTGGCGGCGCGCCCAGAGCGTGGTCGACGCGAGTCCGAGTAGCCGGTCGGGTAGCCGGCGACGCGGACCCAAGCGCGAGAGAGGGAGCGGTGATCCCTGGAACGGCCGGCCAGCCGTAGTGAGATCACCACTCCCTCACGTGTTGCTGCTACGCGGCGTGGGCCTGGTCCTGGCCGGTGGTGAGCAGCTTCGCGAGGTCGTTGCCTGCCTCCGTGAGCCACGCGTCGTAGACGGTCAGGTCCCGGCCCTTGGAGGTGTGCACCGCGCCGCGGCGCACGTCGACGAAGGTGATCGTCGCCTCGGGGTGGGCCAGCTGCACGATCCGCATGACGCCGAAGGTCGCGTACAGGGGAAGGTCGGCCTTGTTGAACCGGACGTAGAGCACCTCGAGCTCGCCGCCCGGGTGGCGTTCGGCGCACAGCCGGGGCACGACGACGGTCAGGTCACCGACCTGGACGCGCTGGTTATGCAGCCGCTCGTGCTGCAGCCCGTCCCACCACGGAGCGAGCCGGGCCCACCCCTCGGCGGCCAGGGTGTAGTTGGCCTTCCGGCTCGCCGAGGCGCTCTCGGCAAGCTCGGCCAGCTCCTGGCCGTCACGACTGCCGCGCCGGTCACGCAGCAGCCGGTTCTGCACCGGCAGGTACGGGTCCTTCCAGAACTCGTACGGGGTGGCCAGCTGGGTGCGGATCTTCGCGACGGCCCGGTCGGCCGCGCGTGCGGTCGTGGCCGCCAGGTAGTGGGTGAGTTGAGATACGTAGATCTCGGGGGCCTCGGTCACTAGGTTCTTCTCCTTCGGAGAGATCGGGTGACCGTGCGTCTGCCGCTGCGATTATCTTCACAGCACCGGAGAACCGGCCCAGTTCCCCGGGCCGGTTCAGACGTGCGATAGTGACAGAGTTCCTAGCAGAACTACTGACGGCTCGACAGCACGGTCTTCGGTTGTTGAGTTGTTGCACTCGGCCCGGGCGTTGGCGCGCTCGGGCTTTGTGCTACCCGGCTAGTGGCGACCGAAGTCACCGCCAGCCGGGGCCTTGCGAGTCACAGTAACCGCAACCACCGACATCCGCTGCTCTAGTGGTCTAGGTGACCTTGAGCGGGGTGGGCAGAACCGGAAGTGACCGGTTGGTTGGACGAAGTCGTCGCTCTCACCTGGGACTTCGCCTGCCACCAATCAAGATAACCCGGTCGACCGACACCGCCCCGGTCACCCCACGAACTGTGTGGACGACTCACCGGGAAAGTAGGGGTGGCTGTTGCCGCTTGCCCACCCCAGCCGCACCCTGGGCAGGGCGTAGAGAAGCCCCAAACCCGCACTACGCCTTGGGTTGAGCGGTGTCGACGACCGGGCACCCGCCGCCCCTGTGGACAAATCAGCAGTTGGCGACAGATTTCTCACACCTGAAACGGCGTCATAGTAGGTACGGCCTGGTTGTCCATATTCTCGACGAGGTAGTCGCCCGGAGCGACGCCCCGATGATCTTCCTCAGATGCAGGTAATCCCCCGGGCAGTCGGTGGCACACACCGGAGAGCGCCCACTTTTTGTAGCCCAGCCGGAGAGGCCGGCGACGTAAGAGTAGTGACGCCGAGGCAGTTCGCCTGAGGGCCGACAGCGGCTCGCACCACGTGGAACCGAAGCGCGTCGATCACCCACCGCTCCATCTGTGCAGTACACCACCGACTCCCGGACGTTCACGAGCAGGTATGTGGCCAGGGCGCCGACCGCTGCTCGCCGGGCAACCCGTCTTCGTGTCCGTGGACAGCGAGGCCCGCCGAGAGCGAGAAAGTTGGGCGAGCTCGTGCGAGCAAAACTGCGAACCCGAATAATCCAAGCGGGTGCGCACCGAGCGACGAGTACCCCGGAATCCCAGGGCGTGCGACGCCGTCGATGACGTCGGCCGGCACACGCGGAGGTGTGCCGGCCGGGCGGGATGAGCACATGGTGAGCCGAGACGGGCAGAAACGGCCTCGTGCCGTGTGCCTCTCGGGTCGTGGTCGTGCCGGGTAGGGTCGTCCGGGTCAGAACGGCAGGACCTTGCTCAGAGCGCGATCACGATTGCGAGGACCGCAGCGACGGCACCGACGATGCCGCACACGGGACCCACGACGTAGGTCATCCACCACTGGAAACGCTCGAGCCTGCGGGCCCGCACCGCCACGGCGTTGGCCGTCTGGCCAGCGTTCTCGTCGACGCGGATCTCGTGCTGCCGAGGAAAGCGCACCGGCCGGGCGGCGGGGGCCAACGGCAGCACTTGCTTTCGTCGCTCCCTCCTGCGCGCCTCCCAGGCGTGAACCGCCGCGTGGTCGGAGTGGCTCGGGTCGGCCCAGATCTTGTAGCGCCGTGCATCGGTCAGCCGCGCGACCCGCTCGATGTCAGCCTTGCTGGGCGAGGTTGTGGACGGGTCCTGCTGTCGACGGGCCGGCCAGCCGTCGTTCTCGTCGGGGGTGGCGCTCTGCGGCGCACCGGTGGTCATGGCCCCAACGGTACAAAGTGCCACGGACAACGGCGGCAAGGCCCCGTGTGGCCTACTCGTCCGGGAGCCTGAGCGGCCCTGGGCCGGCTCATGATGCGCGCCGCACGAAGCTGAGCGACGGTTGAAGTGACCAGGAGGTCGAACATGGCCGACGGCGACATCGAGGTCTACTACGAGGGCAAGCCGTGGCACGTCCGACGACAGGGCGAAAACGAGCCGCTTTCAGACCATGCCACGAAGGAAGCCGCTCTGAAGATGGGACGCCTGCGCGCTGAGGCCGAGGGCGTCGAGTTCTATGTCAGGAACCGCGACGGGACGATTGCCGAGAAGGACAGTCACGGCAACGACCCCCCTGAGAAACCGGGCTGAGATGGAACTACCCGCCGAGCTAGGGGGACCGGTGGAGGTGGCACTGGCCCGTGCCGTCGAGCAGATACCTGATGCAGGTGCACTGCCCGGCGGGAGCCGGTTCGAGCCGAAGTGGGACGGCTTCCGGACGGTCATTACCCGCGACCAGAGCGGGGCGCGGCTGTGGTCGCGGCGTGGCACGGACCTGACGGCGACGTTCCCCGAGATAGCGGGGACGGCGGAGCGGCAGCTCGGGCCGGGGACGGTGCTCGACGGTGAGCTCGTAGCGTGGGTCGATGGCCGTCTGGCCTTCGCCGTCCTCCAGACGCGCATGGGCCGCGGGCCGCGTGGAGCGGCCAGGCTGGCTCGCACGAGCCCCGCGTCCTACGCCGCGTTCGACGTGCTCGCCGACGACGGGCAGGACGTGCGCCCCTGGGCGTTCGACGACCGACGTCGGCTTCTGGAGCAGCTGGCCACCGGGTGGCGCCCGCCGCTGAATCTCTCGCCGGTCACCGACGACCACGCGACCGCGCTTGAGTGGTTCGAGGCCTACGCCGCGGTGGGCATGGAAGGCCTCGTCGTCAAGGGCGGGGCCGAGCCCTACCCGGCCGGTCGTCGTGCGTGGGTAAAGGTCAAACGGCGCACGTCGGTAGACGTCGTGTGTGGCGCGGTCATCGGCCCGCGGTCAGCCCCGCAGCAGGTAGTGGCCGGCCTACCGATCAACGGGCGGCTCCACGTCGTCGGGCGCACCGGCCCGCTGTCGCAGGCCGCTCGACGAGCCCTGACGCCCTGGCTTGTCTCTCCGGCCGGAGAGCACCCGTGGCCGCAGCGGCTGCCCGCGGCCGCGCTGGGGCGGTTCAGCTCTTCGCGGGATGACGTCGATCTGACACTGGTCGAGCCGCTGGTCGTCGAGGTCAGCGCCGACACCGGTTGGGACGGCTCTGCATTCAGGCACCTCCTGCGCTTCTCTCGGGTACGTCCCGAAATGGACCCCATGGAGATCTCGACATCTTGACCAGCGAGAAGGCGCTGGTGCCCGGATGGCTCTCTCGGGAATGCTCCCTGACGAGGCGCACCGTTGGAAGCTAGAAGAAGGCCGTCCAGAGGGCAACGGCACCAGCGACGAGACCGGTGCCGAGGGCGGTGGCGAGGGTCGCGACGATGATCTGGCCGAGCACGCCGATCGCGCCAGCAGCGGTGCGTTGGGCTTGATTGTCGGGGCCGACAGCTTCTCGTAGGTCCGACGGCCATCTCACGAATGCCGCTACGAGTCCGGTCAGTCCGCGTTCACGCTGTTGCGCTTCCGCAGCTTCTTGGCGAGCTGCACCGATCGCGCCCTCGACAGAACTGACAACCATCTCTGGGGAGAGTTCTTCAGGGCTGCGCAAACTCATCTCCCAGTTCACGACCGGGTTGACGTCACGGCGGATGACGGCGGCGTTGCGCAAGGTGTAGGTGCCGCCGTAGCGCGAGTAGGCGGCGGCAGCAGGCCCGGAGGCGAGAGCGACGTCGCGCCGCAGGATCTGGTACTCCGGCTGCGGAACGGCCGGCACCAGGGTGCTGTACAGCCCGTCGCTTGATGCGCGCGAACTGTTGATGAGGTCGACGTATGCGGAGCGGAACGCAAGGAGTATCTCGGCGTCCGCGGTGCATCGCTTGCTGGGCTTCACGCGTTGAGTATCCCGAACCTGTCCAACGATCTGGGCCTCCGTCAATCACTGGCCACCCCGACGGCGCGGGCTCGTCGCATGGTCGGTACTGCTGGCATTTCGCGCCCGTCGGCGGGACAAGCTGAATGTCGCACTTTGCAGAAGCCAGGCTAGACCCCGCGTCCCCAGGCTGGCCTGGGCAGATGCCGTCCAGCCTGCTGCCCATGACCGGTGTCCAGCGCTTCCGTGCAGCTAATAGTTCTGTAGCTAGATCTCGTTGAGTCGGTCTTCCCAGTACGCCTCCGCATCGGCTTCCATGACGTCGGAGACGTCTGGCATGTCCTCCAGGTCCAGGGCCTCGAGCTGCTCGCCGTCGAGCTGGAGCTCGCACACGGGGCACCACAGCCCGTCCAGGATCGTGTAGGCGTAGTAGGTGAGCTCGCCGTGATCGTCCTCGGCCTCGCCCTCGACGTCCCAGCCAACCGTCGCGGTGTGAGAGCACGCAGGGCAGTCGACTGACGCCTTTAGCTCGCTGGTGATCGGCAATTCTCGGGCCAGGAGCAGTGCCAAGACCTTTGCCCACGTCTCGGGATCACTGAAGGATCTTTGGCGCCCCTCGTACTTCCTACGTGCGGCGTCGACGGCGGCCTTCGCTGCAACAGAGGTTTCCGCCTCGAAGTCACTGATCCGCTGGGCGACATCGCCCGCACGAGTTCCCCAGAAGTCAGCCCGCGACTGTTTCAGAGCGTCGATCACGGCGCCCGCGAAGGCAGTCATGGCCACCACGACGTCGGTGAGCGGCCGCTGGTGAAGAGCGACCGCGAGGTGCACCGCGTCATTGCGTGCGGCGATCACCTTCTTCGCACCGTCCGCACGTGCGTCGATGGAACTGTCCAGCCTTCGCACCAGCTCGACGGCGACGCCGGCTGCGACGGTCTGTTTGCGGACTGCCTTCTTGCCCTCCGAGGCCCGTCCGTCGGGTCGCTCCACGATCGCGTCCATCAGGTGCTGGTGAACAGTAGAGGGGTCCGCGATAAGCCGTTCATCATGGTTGAGCAGGAGCGCCTTCGAGAGCAGCTCGATGGTCGCTCCGGCGCGGTTCGCTACGTCGAGCGCGGCATGCTCGTTCCAGGGCTGATCCAGGAGTTCAAGGGCGGCTCGTGCGTGGTACCTGGCGGCAGCGTATAGCCGCTCCCAGTCCGCCACTGAGGCTGTTAAACGCGTCATGCGTCACACGGTACGAGTACTCCCTGCACCCGCCAGGTCTGGCACTCCCGACCGGTCGTCGAGCAAGCCCTGAGCAGCTAACGATCCCACCACCGGCGGCATCGCCCCTGAGCACGCCCCATCGTGCCCGAACTGCGGCGGGGAGACCTGCCTCAACGTCAACGCAGGTGCCAACTACATCGGCGTCATCGGACACCCCGACGAGCACTTCACCCGCCACCTCCTGCACGCCAGGCTCATCCGCGCCAACCCCCAAGCCCTCGGCGTCCCGAAGGACATCGCCAAGCGCGCTGCGTCGGTACGGCTCGACGCCGCCGCAGTCGTGACGAAGGCGCTGGAGCAAGTCGGATCGAACGCACCGTGACTGACAAGAAGTGCGCCCCAGCGGGAAGGCCGCAGGGCTCCCCGACCTTGACGCCCGTTCCTTGCCGGGAGGAATAGTGACGGTGTCGAGGCGGTGCCAGGTCCCCGCCCCGACACGGAAGTCGGGAGCGTCACTGCGCCGCACAATGTGGGCTGAGGACCACGGCAGCTCACACCGGACTCCCCAATCCTGACGCGCAAGCTAGCGACGATCACGCCTCTGCTATCCCCCGCGCGTTGACCACGCCAGCGCGTTTCTGACCTGCGGGTACTTATCGCGCCAGCAGTCGACGCGATTCGCGCTGGTCGCATTTGACGCCAATCTCGGGTGTCAGCGTGGCTGGCATGAACACGCACCAGCCCACGGTTCTTGACCAACGCACCCGCGCCGTGGTCGAGGCGTTCCGTGCGCCGTCGACCGCGGACGTGGCGCATGCGCTGGCGCGAGCTGGCGTCCCCGTCTTCCCATGTGTCCCGGGCGCCAAGTGCCCCAGGACCAAGCGCGGCTTCCAGGACGCCACGACCGATCCCGGGACGGTGGCGCGCATGTGGCGCCAGCGGCCGGATGCGAACGTGGCCATCCCCACGGGCAGGGTCTCGGGGTTCGATGTCGTGGACGTCGACGCGCATGAAGCTGGCTCCGGGCAGGCTGCATTCGACAACGCGCTACACCACGGCCTCGCCAGCGGATGGGCGTTCACCGTCCACACCCCGCATGCCGGCCTCCACGCCTACTACCCGAACCCCGGTATCGAGCAGCGGTCATGGGCGTTGTCGAAGGTGCATGTCGACTTCCGGTCCGACGGCGGATACATCGTCGTGCCCCCCTCCTACGTCGAGTACGAGGACGGCACGTCCGGGACCTACCGGCTCGCCGCGTTCGCCACGGCCCCGGCGTTTCCGGTCGACGGCGTCGCGCTGCGCGACTTCCTGCAGCCGCCGCGTCCTGACCCGGCCTTCGCCCCGAACCCGAGCGGTGACCCGCGGGCTGCTGCTGAGCGGTTGGCGCGCTATCTGCTGTCCGAGCCGGGGTACCGGCATGCGCGGTTGTTTTGGGCTGCGTGCCGCCTGGCAGAGGCGAGCCACGACTACGAGGTCGCGCTGAGCACGCTCGGCTCGGCGGCGGTCCAGCTCGGTCTGTCGGCCCGGGAGGCCGAACGCACGATCCGGAACGCGTACCGACATGCGCACCCGCATGCCGCACACCCGGCACCGAGCCCGGGTACCAACACGTTCGAGCCGGGCGTGCGGCACCGCGCCGCCCCTCCTTCCCAGGCGGTGATTTCATGAACGCGCAGCACCAGCAGGATCCCTTTCAGCAGCACGTCAAACACGGCACCCGGCAACCCGCTCAGCCGCAACAGTCCCCGCCGGCCGGGCCGAGTCCGTTCGCGGTGCACGGTGACCCTTCTCAGCACCAAGACGAGGCCGCCCACCAGGACGTCGCGGCGTCCCGGCGACTGCAGTGGACGCGACTGGCGGACCTGTACGCCGACCCGCGGGTCGCCCGGCTCGCGGTGCGCGGAGTCGACCTCCACGCGCACCTGCTGCGCGCCATCCGTAACGCCCCGCTCCAGGCCGCTAAGGCCACGCGACGGCACCTGGCCACCCCGAAGTCGGAGCCGGCCCGTCGGCCGGGAGCCGGCCCCGAAGGAATGGAGCTGTCATGACCCTCACCAACACCATGGAAGCACCGACCACAGTCCACCCCGACACCTCCGTCAGCTGGCGTCGCCGCTTCCCGGACCCGGTGGCAACCACGGACGCGAAGCACTCTGTCCGTCACCGGCCGGGGTTCGCGGATTCGCAAGGGCTTCGGCGGCTGCTGGTCGCCGTGTACCGCAACGGCAGTGCTGGGTGGCGGTCCCATCCGGAGGTGTCCGCGCTGCTGGCGTACTGCCAGGACAAGTACGCCGCGCTGGCTCGCCGAAACGGGCAGACCCCGCAGGATGCGGTGACGGCGGCGTTCGAGGTGCTGGCGGTCCCGTCGATCCTGGACGCGGACGACCCGTGGGCCGTGGTCACCACTGCGGTCCAACGAACCCTGCAGGCCCAGGACCGTGCTCATCGGCTGCTGTGCTCCACCGACCAGGCCCGCCGGCTGATGCACTCCGACGACCACGACATCGCAAGGTTCTGCGACCTCGACCCCGAGGTCAACATCCCCGAAACCGTCGAGCGAGCCGCATCAACGAACCCTGCCGACGTGCCGGCGCCGTCGTCCGGTTCCGCGGCTTCCGAGACGGAGGTGGGAGCCTTGGATGTGCGGGTGGGGCTGATCACGGTCCGCACTGTTCTGACCGCGACCGGTTGGGCACCGGAGATCAGCCGGGTAGGTCTGGACTACGTGTGCGAGCGGCTGCGTATCGCTGGCAACCAGGTAACCGCGTTCGAGTACCTGCGCCGCGAGACGACGCCCCTGCAGTTGCTCGGGATGGATCAGCGCAGCTGGGTCCGGCTGTGCCGGGTCCTGCTCGGCGAGCCAGGGCGGCCAGGTCTGCTGGCCCGCGCAGTCCTCGGTGAGCGCCCGGTGGATCTGCTGGCCGACACCAGCCTGGTGGCTGCCCTGAGCAAGCCGCCCATCGAGCCGGGGGTGCGTCATGGGTGAACAGCCGGGCGCGCTGGAGGTAGCGCTGAGCGCGATCACGGTCGGCGTCCGGCACCGCAAGGACGTCGGCGACCTGGAACCGTTGATGGACTCGATCGCCAAGCGCGGGCTGCTGCAGCCCATCACGCTGACGCCCGAGCTGGTGCTGGTGTGCGGGTGGCGGCGGCTGGAGGCGATGCGTCGCCTCGGCTGGACGCACACCCGCCCCTGGTGGCGGCCGGGTCTGTCCGAGGGCGCCACCCAGGTCTTGGCCGAGCACGACGAGAACTTCCTCCAGCAGGCCTACAGCAAGTCCGAGCAGGCCACCCTGTTCCGGGAGCTGAAGTCCGTGCTGCAGCAGGAAGCCGCACGACGCCGGTCCGCGCACTGGTTCACCAGCAACCGCTCTGACGAGCCTTCGGAGCGCCAGCCTGACCCGGGCGGAGCGGACCGGGAGGGCGCTGACGGACCGGTCGAAGCGGACGAATACGGTTCCGGCTCCGGGCCGGGACCGGAGGAACTAGGCAAGTCGGGCGACGCACGCGAACAGGCCGCGCAGCTCGTCGCGGGACGCAAGAGCTATCACGCGCTCGAGCGGATCGGGACGCTGATGGACCTGGCCGTCGACCCCGAACAGCCCGAACCTGTCCGGGTCCTGGCCGCCGATGCCGTCGCCCGGATCGACGAAGGGCACCCGCTCAAGCCCGAGTGGGCACGCATCCAAGCGGCACTGGCCGCACATGCTCCAGACGATGTGTCTGCTGAGCATTCGGCGGGAGCGGCAGGCGGGCCGCGGATCGCTCAGACTCGGTCGTCTGGGCCGGCGGTCTCTCGGGCGGTGCTGCGGGCTTGGGTCATGACGTGGCGCGGCGCCGCGGCTTTGCTGGACGAGCACGACCCGACGGTTCTGGGTCCGGCCCTGCCCGAGGCGGACTGGCACGCGGTCAGTGCCCTGTCCCGGGACCTGACCACCTTCCTGAGCCAGGCGGACACCGCGCGCCACACGGCCGGCCTGCCCACGACCGATGCCGACACCCACAGCCCGTCGGGAGAGCAGCCAGGAGGAGGACTCGACCTGGCGGCCCCCGCTCCCGAGATGAACATGTCCCAGCCCGAAGCGGGATCCAAGCTGGCGTCGGTGATCCCGATCGGAGCGCGATCATGATCCGCGCCTGGATCGCCGGCCACCGGATGCTGGCTGGGTCGTTGCTCGCCCTGGCACTGATCGGCATCGCAGTGACACTCCATCTGTCGACCGATGCGGGCCCGACCAGGTCAGTCCCATCGACCGCGCCCAGCAGCTCTGGCGGTCAACGACCTACGGCAGATCCGCAGCCGGACGAGATCTCGTCGGATCGTGAGGCCGCGGACTTCGCCCGGCACGTTGCCGACCTCATGTTCACCTGGGACACCGCCACCGACGACCGTGACCAGATCGTCGAGCAGGTCCTGGCCTTCGCTGACCCAACCGGCGTCGAGACACCCGGCCTGGTGATCGACCTGGAGGCATACCTTCCCGACGAGCTCTGGTGGGACCAGCTCCGCCAGTATCGAGCCGCACAGTGGTTCGACGTCGACGACGCTGCAGTGCCTCGAGCGTGGACCGCGGCGGAAGCGCGCGGCGACACCGACGACCTGGCGCCTGGTACGACGGCGGTCACCCTTAGCGGCACGCTCCACCGCGCTGGGTACGTCGCCGGCGAGCTGGAAACGGTGACCTCTCCGCTGGAGCTGACGATGTTCGTCGCATGCACAGGCAGAACCTGTGCGGTGTTGCGTCTGGGCAGCCCGGGCAAGGTCCTGGACCACGAACGACTGCTGTGAACCCGGGGGAACGATGCGCAAAGTCCTGCTGCTCCTGACGGTCCTGGCACTGTTGTCCGGACCGGTCCTGATCACGGTCGTCGGCGTGGTCGTGGTGGCCTCGGCAACGGGAAGCTCCGGCTGCGGCCCAACCGTGACCACGGTCCCCGCCGCGCTCACCGCGACCACCGCCGACTCGGCCATAGTCCACCTGGACCGCGTCCAGCTCACCCACGCGGCCACGATCATCAACACGGGCGGACAGATCCAAGGCGTGGGGCACGACGGAATCCTGGTCGCGTTGATGGCAGCGCTGACCGAGTCGCGGATGCGCATGCTGGCCAACACCGGCGCCTACCCGACCTCGGCGAACTACCCGAACGACGGCGATGCCAGTGACCACGACAGCCTAGGTCTGTTCCAGATGCGACCGGCCGCCGGCTGGGGCACCGTCGAGCAGCTCATGGACCCTCGGTACCAAGCCCGCGCCTTCTTCGGCGGCGCGGATGGGCCCAACACAGGGTCACCCCGTGGTCTGCTCGACATACCGAACTGGCAGAACCTGCCCAAGGGCGCGGCAGCCCAAGCCGTCGAAGTCAGCGCCTTCCCCGACCGGTACGCGGCCTACGAACCCGTCGCCCGGACGATCCTGACCAACCTGACCCAGAACACACCGGACGCGCCCACGCCCGACGCCGAAAAGGCGCTCTCCGCCGGGCTGGTGGTATTTCCGCTGCCCGACGGCGTCGGCACGCGGCTGAGCGGGTTCGGGTACCGCATCCACCCGATCTTCGGCGTCGGGCGGCTGCATGCGGGGACCGACTACGCCGCACCGCCGGGGACACCCGTCCTGGCGGTCGCCAGCGGCGTCGTGTCCTTCGCCGGCCCGTACCCCGGTGCCGGCAACATGATCGTCCTCGACCACCGCATCAACGGCCAAGTCATCTCGACCGCGTACTTCCACCTACTGGACGACTCCTTCGCCGTCGCTGATGGCGACCCCGTGCAAGCAGGCCAGCAGATCGCGGGCGTCGGATCCACCGGCGACTCCACAGGACCACACCTGCACCTGGAGGTCCACCCCGGCGGGTTCACGAAGCCAGCCATCGATCCCGAGCCATGGCTAACCCGGCAGGCCGCCAAGTCACTCACCGAGGCCGCTGTAGGTTCTCATCCAACCTGTCGGTTTCTCAATGATTTGTCGGAGTAGTTGTCATTTCCGACATTTCGTTGAGAATCTGCGGCGTGCCTGCCGACGGCGGGAGGACTTGCTGAGGATGATCGTAGGCGTGTCGATGGCCTCCGATCGGTTTGACTCGCTGCAGCTGACGTACTGCGCCGCGAGCGGGGAGCGAGTTGGGACCAGCCTGGGGCGGGTGGCTGTGGAGGAGCTGGTGGCGGCGGGGCCGGTTCGGCAGTTCCGTTGGTACAAGGGCCGCACGTTCTACTCGGGCTGGTACTGGTCGTCCACGACGGGCGCGATGGTCGTCTACGAGAGCCGGCTGGAGCTGGCGCGGATCTTGCTGGCCGACTTCGATCCGAGCGTGCGGGGCATCGTCGCGCAGCCGTTCCTGATGCGAGGACAGGTCGGTGGCCGGGAACGCAGCCACGTCCCTGACCTGCTGCTGTCGCACGCCGACGGCTCTGTGACGGTGGTGGATGTGAAGCCGGCGCACCGGCTGTCGGACCCGAAGGTGGTTGAGGTCTTCGACTGGACGGCGGCAGCGGTCGGTGTGCGCGGCTGGGCGTTCGAGACGTGGTCCGGGACCGACCCGGTGCTGTTGGAGAACATTCGATTCTTGGCGGGGTACCGGCGCCGGAGCGTCATCGATCATCGGCTCAGCGATGCGGTGGTGGGCCTGGTCGGCGAGCAATCCACCCTGGGCGGGGTTGAACGCGCGGTCGAGCCCGCCGGACCGCCGCAGCGAGTTCGGCCGCTGCTGTTGCATCTGCTGTGGGCGGGTGTGCTGGCGACCGACCTGTCGCTGCCGTTGGGAGCCGGCTCGCCGGTCTGGCGGGCGCAGGTGGAGGTCGGCTGATGGGCGGGCCGAGCGGGAATGTGATCGACCTGCGGGTCGGTGCACAGGTGGTGTTCGACGGCGACGTGGTGCAGCTGATGGAGCTGGACGGCGCGGCGGCGCTGATCCGTAACGAGCGCACGGGCCAGTTCACGTCGGTGACCCTGGGGCGGCTCGTGGCCGGCTGCGTCGCCGCGGCGGACCCCTCGAGCGGGACGGTCGCGGCGGTCAGTGTCGGAACGACCTTGGCTGGGCTGTCCGGGCCGCAGCGCGAGCAGGTCAGGCAGCGCGCCGGGCACATTCGGCAGGTGCTGGCCGGCGACGGGTCCTCGCTGCAGGAGCGGATCGGAGCCAAGGCCACCGAGCTTGCGGTCACGACCAGGACTCTCGAAAGGTGGGTCGCTGCGTATCGTCGCGACGGCGAGGCCGGGCTGGTCGATGCCCGCCTGATCCGCGGCCGGGGCAGCAGGGTCGATCCACGCTGGGATGACGCGGCCCGCGCGGTGATGGCCGCGATGGTGGGCGATTCGACGCCGAGTCGGGCTGCGTTGCTGGCCCGCGTGTCGGCTCGCCTGTTGGATGAGCACGGCCAGGGTGTGGTTCCCGAGCCGTCTCGGGCGACCGCGTACCGCCGCCTGGGCGAGCTGGCCAAGGGTACGAACGCGGTCGCGGGCAGTGCGAAGGGCCGCCGGTCGATCGCGGACCGGCCCACCGGGGTCTACGGGCGGCTGCGGGCGACCCGCCCGGGTGAGTACGTGGTGCTCGATACCCAGGACCTGGACGTGTTCGCGATGGAGCCGGTGACCTGTCGGTGGGTGCGGGCCCAGCTCACGGTCGCCCAGGATCTGTTCACGCGGTGCATCGTGGGCCTGCGGGTCACCGCGGTGTCCACGAAAGCAGTCGACGTCGCCGGCGTCCTCTACGAGGCGGTCGCGGGGCGAGAGGCACCGTCGTCCTGGCCGAAAGAGGCGACCTGGCCCTACCACGGGGTCCCGTCCTACGTCATGCTCGACGAGGACGGGCCGGCAATGACCGGCCCGGTCTGCGCGCCGGAGACCTTGGTCGTCGATCACGGCAAGGTGTTCTTGTCGACGCACGTGATCTCGGTCTGCACCCGGTTGGGGATCTCGATCCAGCCCGCCCAGCCGCACAAGCCGACCGACAAGCCGACGGTCGAACGGTTCTTCCGCACCCTGCGCGAGGGCTTGATCCAGCACCTGCCCGCCTACAAGGGGCCTGACGTCCACTCACGCGGGCAGCGTGTCCAGGACGATGCGTTCTTGTTCCTGGACGAGCTGGAGGACGTGATCAGGGAGTGGATCGCGAGCGTCTACCACCTGGCCAAGCACGACGGGCTGACGGTGGCACGCGCTCCGCAGGTGAAGCTGTCCCCGGCGGAGATGTTCGCCATCGGGGTCGCCACCGCCGGAGTGCTCCGCATCCCGTCGACCCCTGACCTGGCGTTGGACTTCCTGCCGGTGGCGGCCCGGACCATCCAACACTACGGGGTCGAGGTGGGCGGGTTGCGCTACAACGGACCGGCACTGGACGGCTACCGCAACGCCACCAGCCCCTACGGTGGTGCCCTGGCCGGCAAGTGGCCGATCCGCGTCAACCCGCAGGACGTGCGTCACGCCTGGTTCCAGGACCCCGGCGACGGTGTCTGGCACCGGCTGGACTGGGAGCACGTTCCGCTGCTTAACACCCCGTTCTCCGCCGACGCCGCCGCGCACGCCCGCCGCCTGGCCACCGCCGACCGGCTCGACCCCGCAAGCGCCCTGGCGAGCCTGCTGCAGCGGTGGGACCGCGGGCTGGTCGCCGATCGCCGGGAACGCCACCTGGCCGTGTGCCTGTCGGCCGAGTATGCGGCGCTGCCGGTTCACGGCGATGCGCCCGTCGGCGACACGCCCGGAGCCGGCCTATCACCCGACGCTCTCGCAATAGTGGACGTCGCTGCGCCGGACGGGTCGGCTGTCGTGGTCGGTGATGACGACGACCTGGACGGGTCGGCGGTCGAGGGGTTCTACGAGGACGCGTTCGAGGTGCTCCCGTGAACGGCCTCTACACCCTTTCCCGCAAGGAGGGTTGGCGGCGGTGGGTCGACGCGCCTGCCCGGGTCCGGCCCGACGCACTGACCAGGGAGCAGATCGGGCGTCTTGGCGCCGGGGCACGGGCGGACTACGAGGAGGTCCGGCATGACTGGCACGCGAACTTCGGCACGATCAAGACCCCGCAGTTGGCCGCGATCCATGACGAGCTGGACCAGGTTGTGGCGACCAACCGGCAGGATCCCGACCGGGTCCGGGGCGCGGTGGTCATCGACGCGTTGCCGGGCCTGGGCAAGACGACGATCGCGAACACGTTCGCGCGGGACTTCGACCGCACCCAGAGGGGCCGGCACGGCGTGCTGACCGACGAGGGCCACGAACACGTCCCCGTGTTCCGGGTCGGGCTGACCTCGCGGACTACGCTGCGCACGCTGAACCGGATGATCTGCGAGTTCTACGGGCACCCCGGCACCGAGCGTGCCAGCGCCGCCGAGCTGACCAGCTTCGCCGTCGACTGCGTGCTGTCCTGCCATACCCGGATCGGGGTGATCGACGACCTGCACTTCGTCGACCCGCACCGCCGCGACGGGATCGACGTGGCCAACCACCTCAAGTGGCTGGCCAACGAGCTGCCGGTCACGTTCCTGTTCGCCGGGGTCGGGCTGTCCGAACGGCGGCTGTTCGCCGAAGGACTGTCCGGTAACAGCGCCGTGATGGCACAGACCGCCCGGCGGTGGACCCGTCTGGAGCTGCCGCCGTTCACCGTGACCGACGAGACCAGCAGACGCCAGTGGCACAGCCTGCTCAAGGCCACCGAACGCCAGCTCGTGCTCGGTGCCGCCCGGCCGGGAATGCTCACCGACCTGAGCGACTACCTGTTCGCGCGCACCAGCGGCCACATCGGCTCGTTCATCACCCTGATCACCCGAGGCTGCTACCGCGCCATCCGCACCGGCACCGAGACACTCACCCAGGACCTGTTCGACGCTGTCCGGATCGATGAGGCATCCGAAACGGCCCGAGCCCAGCTCCACGCCGCATTCACCGGCGGACGGCTGACCTCCCGGCCACGCCAGCCAGTTCCATGACACGTCCCGGACCCGCACAGTTCGATCCGCGGACCCTGCCGCTGCGGGTCCCTCTCGCCGACGGCGAGGCACTGGACTCCTGGCTGCTGCGCCTGGCCTACCGCAACGAGGTTCCCCTGCGTCGGCTCGCGCACCGCCTCGGCCTGGGCGACCGGCTGAGGATCTGGCGCAACTACGCCCTGACCAAGAACCTCCCGCACCAGCTGATGCGCCGCATCGAGACACAGACCGGGCTGGCCCCGGGAAGGCTTGACGCGGCGGTGCTCGACCAGTTCGACGTCCTGGGCTGGACGCCGATCCGCGGGTCCCGGTACTGCCCGCAGTGCCTGACCGAGAACGGCGGCTGGTGGCCGCTGCGCTGGCAGCTGCCGCACTCGTTCGCCTGCCCGACCCACCGGTGCCTGCTGGCGGTGGTCTGCCCCTCCTGCGGGCGCATGCCGCACAGCCGGATCTCACAACGGTCCGGGCTTGAAGGGCCGACGGCCTGCGCGCTGGGCGCCACCCGGCACGCCCGGGCCTGCGCCGCCGACCTGCTGGCCACCGCCCGGCCCGCACCGCTGCCCGGGCGTGATCCCCGGCTGGTAGCGCAGGCCTGGATCGACCAGCGGCTGGACCGTATGGATCCGGCCGCAGTCACCGACCTGCGCGACCTGGACGCCATCACCAGGTGGCTTCCATGGCGTGTCGCTTCGACCGATCTGGAGTACCTGGGCTCGGCGACGGTCACGGCGATCGCTGCCTACCGCGAGAACAACAACGCGCTACGGCAGCACAACCCCGCCGCCGCCCTGGTCGCCGCAGCGATGGCCTGCCACGCCATCGACATCATCAGCCCCGAAACCGTGTGCGCACTGGCCGGCGTCCCTGGTAGCCAGGGCGTCTCGGACCACGAGCGTCGTCGGACGCGGCTGGCGCCATTCACCCGGGGCATCGACAGTTTCTTCCACGACCGAAACGAGCCCGAGACGAGCACGGGCGCGGTGAGGATTCTGTCGGCCAGGAGGCTGACCAGCGTGTCATCGGTGCTGCAACGCACCGTTCTGCACGGGATCGACAAGGACCTGTCGGCCACCGAACGCCTGCGCTACCGCACCCGCACCCCGATGCCACGCCCGCCCGCCCCGGGCCCGGACGCCGCCGACCGTGCTCGACGGGTCCCGCAGTACCTCTGGCCGGACTGGCTCGTCCGGTTTCATCCGCCGGACCCGACCCGTGCTGCCGACGTCGCGGTCACGCTCGCAGCCGCCCTGCTCATCCCGGGCAACCCCACGCGCAACTCCGGCGCCACCGACGAGCTCACCCGGTGGCGGACCGACATGGGTAACACCCTCAGCAGGCTGGCACGATCCCACCCCGACGTCCTGACCGCGATCTGCGAACTGGCCGACTACGTCGACCGTCACGCCCCGCCGATCGACTACCGCAGGCGGCGAACGGTGTTCCCCACCATCGATCTCACGGAGGATCAGTGGCGGGCCATCTGCACCGCTGCAGGACACGTCCGCCTCGGCACCGGTACGAAGGCGCTGCATGCCCGCCGGCACCTGTTCGTCCTGCTCACTGGCGCCAACCTCGCTGATCCCCGACACTCGCTCGCACCCGCGACACCACAGGAACGCAGCCGGCATCAGGGACTCGAGCTGCGCATGCCCGCCGCGCTACGGGCGGCCTTGCACGACCACGCTGCCGAGCTGCTCAGCGCGGCCGGGATCGACGAGCCGGTGACCTGGAGCCCGCCCTCCGGCCTTGCGGCCGGGCTCGAGCTACCCGGCCACGAACCAGACGACATCGACACCACCGCGCTGCGCAAGCTCGTCCTGGACGAACGCGCCCGCCCCGGCACCGCTGCCCGCATCCTCCAGGTCAGCACCCATCACGTCCGCTACACGATCACCCAGCTCGATCTGCCTATGCCCACGCCCCCACCCCGAGATGCGCACCGGGATCCACATCGTCGAACCGAGGTCCGCGCCCGCGCCGAACAGCTCCTCACCGCCGAGTTCTTCGCCCGCGAGCACACCCGAGGCGGCAAGAACATCATCACCATCGCCGCCGAGACCAGCGTGTCGCCCGGCATGGTCCGTGACTATGCCAAGCGCGCGGGCATCCAGCTGCTCACCCGCCCCCTGGGGGATCGGATCGCCAATCCCGAAGCGGTTCGCGACGGTCACATCGACCACGACTGGCTGCGCGAGCAGGTCGGAACGCTGCGCCGCACCAACACCGACGTCGCGGAAGAACTTGGTATCTCTCCAGAGACAATCCGCAAGCTCCGAAGAAAGCTCGGGATCTCACCGATCCGCCAGGGTGCCTACAACGACCGGCGCTACCCCGACCTGCCCGTCGAGATCCGCCGCGCAGTCGAAAGCAGACGCGGCGGCTGGCAGCGGCTACGCCGATTCGAAGAAACCTCTACCCACCACAGCATCAACCTTGCCGCGGCTGTCCTCGGGCACCACACCTCGAACCTCAACCTGCAGATCCAGCGCCTCGAAACCGACATGGGCGGCCCGCTACTGGTCCGCGGGACCAACCGCTACCATCCGATCGCACCCACCGCGCTGGGCCGGCGAGTCCTGAACCAGCTCCGTCAGCCCGAGGTCCGCGCCCTGCTCGACGAACATGCCGCTCCAGGAGCGCACCAGCATCGCGACTCCTCCCGACGCACGCACCAGCCGACCCGCTGACCCTGCCGACCGACCACGCACCCGGGCCACGATCCGGGCCCGGGGCGAACCCGCACGGACGGCGTGGCGACCGACGGCGGCGAGGTTTGCTGAGGATGATTGTGGCGTGTCGACGGCCCCTGGTCGGTTTGGCTCGCTGCAGCTGACGTACCGCGCGGCGAGTGGGGAGCGCATCGTTGCAGCTCCACCACTCGCGTATGGGGTACGGGGGCGTACTGGTGCGCAGGGCCTGGTCCGCGTCAGGTCAGCGGGATAACCGTGCGGTATTTCCCGCCCGTGGTCTGCTGTGGTGGTTCGTCGGCTCGGGTGATGGTGACGTGGTCGAGTCGGTGGTCGGTGAGCAGCCGGGTGAGCTCGGTGTGCACCGCCTGCCAGACCTGTTCGGTGTCGGCGCCGGTGGCGGGGCTCAGGCGAATGCTGAGGCTGGCCGGGGCGGTCTGCACGATCTGGAAGAGCTCGACGCCGGGCAGGCGCTCGAGGGCCAGGCCGATGGCCAGCGGCGCGATCGTGACCGGCTGGCTGCTGCGGCCCGGGAAGGTGAGCAGGTCGGCGGCGCGGCCTTGGGCCTGGAGGGCGGGCAG
The DNA here is from genome assembly GCF_040639055.1 of Promicromonospora sp. NPDC023987. Classification (NCBI taxonomy): domain Bacteria; kingdom Bacillati; phylum Actinomycetota; class Actinomycetes; order Micrococcales; family Promicromonosporaceae; genus Promicromonospora; species Promicromonospora sp. NPDC023987. The sequence goes on from NZ_JBEZZF010000001.1 coordinate 84,223, forward strand.
CGGGTCGCCGCACGGGCAGGGGTCGGGTCGCAGCAGGACGGCGTCGCCGAGGTCGTAGCGCAGGATCGGCTGGGTGCGGTTGGCGAGGTTCGTCAGTAGCGCGGTGTGGGAGCGCTGGCCGGGCGGGACGGGTTGGTGGTCGGCGTCGACCGGTTCGAGGATGGCCCAGTCGCTGTTGAGGTGGAGCCAGCCCTGCGCACAGCTTTGGCTGAGGAAGGGGCATTCGTTCGCCGCGTAGCTGTGGCGCACCTTGGCGCCGAACGCTGTGGCGATGCGGTCGTACTCGCCCGTGGGCAGGCCCTCGGCGGACAGGACCACCAGGGCCGGGTCGATGTGCAGGCGGCCGGCTTCCTGTTCGGTGGCCAGCAACGCGCCCATGCTGGCGTAGGGGGTCAGGAGGGCCGGGCGGAAAACGTTGAGCGCCTCGACCAGCTCAGGCACCGGCGTATCCACCGCGAAGACCCCGATCCGGTTCCGGCGCAACCGGTTCTTGCGCAGCGCGGCGGCGGCAGTGGTGGAGGCGAAGTGGCCGCCGGTGGCGATCACCATGGCGGTGCGCCCGCCGCGAGCCACGATGCGGGCGACGTCGGTGGCGGTGAGCCAGGAGCTGAGCGTGCGCGCACCGATCGCGGCGGTGACGGCGAGGAGACGCTGGTCGGTGAGGAAAATTCCGGGCGTGCCGGTGGTCCCCGAGGTCGTGGAGACCGTGTAGCGGTCCAGGAACTTCTCTCCGATCAGCGCGGGGTCCTGGACAAACGCACGTACTGCGGCGAGCGTGACGGACGGGTCGGTGATCCAGTCGTCGAACCGCGGCATGAGCTCGGCCTTGCTGGTGACCGGCAAGAGCGTCGGGTCGGTGACGCGGCCGGGCAGGCCGCGGTAGTGCTGACGGTAGTAGGGCGAGCGGGCGCGGGCGAAGGTGACCAGGTCGGCGAGCCGGTCACGCTGCCGTCGCGCGATCGCGTCCTTGCCTTGCTTGCGGGCGGTGCGGGCGTCACGTAGTAGCCAGAAGCGGCGTTCCATCGTCATAGCCGGTCCTCAGTCATGCTCGGCAGTGGTACTTGGGTGGTTCCTGTGCAAGCGCGGTCGCTGTGGGCTTGACCGCGAACGGACGAGGCAGATCTCGGACGCTGTTCGCGCCGGCCACCGCGGCTCGGAGGCGCAACGTCTCCTGCTGAGCGGCCAGGCGGACATGACCCGGTGCGACACGTTCGACTCGAAGGTGCACGCCGGCGCGGGTCCGGGTTGGTCTCACCCGGGCGTGAGCCCGGCCTACCCGAACACGGGACGATGTCTTGATCGGGTAGGCGCGGGCCTTGTTACAGCAGGGATGTGATGTGGGTGAGGGTGCCGGACTCGAGCAGGATGAACACGCCCAGCCCGATGAAGACCAAGGGCACGAGCCAGTGCTCGACCTTCTCCAGCGCTTCGGTCACCTTCTCGTTGGTGCCGATCACCTTGGCGAGAAGGCACCACCCAGCGAGCAGGACGAGAAACACCACGATCGTGACCAGAGCATCGGTGGTGGACATGGTGCGGAACACCGGGGTGTAGATCGCGATGTTGTCCCCGCCGTTGGCGATCGTGATCCCGGCGACGCCGAGCAGCCCGACGGCCTTCAGCGCGGACTCGGCCTCATCGTCGTCGTCCTGTCCGCGCAGCGTGCGCACCAGGGCCAGGACACCGATCGCCAGCGGGATCAGGCCGAGCAGCCCGACCCACTCGTCCGGCACGATCGTCAGGCCCAGGGCAGCCAGGAAGCTGACCGCGATCAGGGTGATCAGGCCGAGGTACTGACCGGCCACGATCTGCCACCCGCGTAGCCGGGAGGACCGGGCCGAGGCGGCGAACAGGACCGTCAGGATCACGATGTCGTCGAGGTTGGTCGCGACGAACAACCCGGCCGCGGCCGCGATCGTGCTCAGCATGCCGAGCTCTGCGCGTCCGCGCCGTACGTCGGGCACAGCGCCACGACGCTGCCGGTGGCCGCGAGCAGCGTCTCGGCCGCGGCGAGCAGGTCCAGCAGCTCCGGGCGCGCCAGGGAGTAGAACACCCGCCGCCCGTCCATCCGCCCGGTCACCAGCCCGCAGTCCTTCAAGCACGCCACATGGGCGGACACCGTCGACTGCGCCAGGCCCAGGTCGGTCGTCAGCTCCGCGACCCGCGCTTCACCCGAAGCGAGCCGGCGCATGATCGCCAGTCGCGCGGGATCGCCCAATGATCGGAACAGCGCGACCGCCGGCTCGATGTCCACCGTGCTCGCCGCACGCACTTCCGTCTCGATGATCGTCATAGGGCGATAATACCCGGTCGCAGGCGATCATCAACCGGCAGCATCGCGGCTGAGTCGAGAACGCTTCGTATCGCGGCCGACAGCGGCCGGGCTCGACACGGACTGGCGGCGTCACGGACGCCGCCGCACACCTAAGGCACGACGCAGCAGGCCCCGCTACAGCCAGGCCAGCCAAGGCGCGGAGTCCGAGGGAAGCGACAGATCAGTGAGACGTGATGGCCGACAAGACATTGAGAAAACCCTTCGGGACTCGCGCCACCCGGCCCGTCGACCGGCAGGTGCGACGAGAACCTACAGCCGCGCCGGCGGCCTGCCCAACGGGAGACGCGCCATGACCTCCGCGATGCGATCCGGCGCCCTGACACCCCTAAGCGCTGTACTCGTGGCCCCGGACTTCTCGGCTGTGACTGGCACATCGTTCCCAGAAGTCCTTGGTGCCCTGCTGCCCATCGCACTGATCACCGCAGTCGCGGTACTGGTGGTCTCCGCGTTCGCCTGGGGCGTCGCCGCGGGCCTGGGCAACTGGCAGACCGTGGCCAAGGCCCGCATCGGGGTGCTGGTCGCAATGGGCGGAGCCTTCCTATCGGGGGCGGGGCTCGCATGGCTGAACTGGCTGCTGGAGACCGGCGCACATTTCTGACCCGCACGTCGACTGGCTGCGCGCACAGCCAGCCGGACGGACTGCTACTGGTGACTTTATGGGCATCCCGTCAAACCTGCGATCGCGGCTCTACTCACTAGCAGTATCCGTCAGAAAGGGGGCCTACCAAGCGGAAACCAGGAATGGCCGTGCTCGAGGGCCACATCCCATGTCGCGGGATCGAATTCGGACGGGCGGGTGGGAGGCACGCCGTCGGGATTCCAGAAGCCGCCGGTCGCCGGGGGCCACCTGCGGTGGTCAACCACGACGCCGTGGCCCTTCACTTCTAGACCACGTTCGGTGAGCGCCCATCCGTCAGCAAGTACCTCCAGCAAGGAAGCACCCGAAAGCCAAGCACCATCCTCACTTCGCCTGGCCGCGACCGCGGACTTCAGTGCGTAGCTTAGATTCCGGAGCGCTACGGCAGGCTCGAGCACCTTGGCATCCGGCCCGAATCCTTGACGGATCATCTCCTTATCGAGCCGGACGAATGCCTCACTGGGCGAGTCTTCCGGCGACCAATTGGCAGCCGGAGAATTCCAGACGTCACCCGTTTCAAGCCCGAGCAGGATCGAATAGCGCTCGCTGCCCTGACCGTCAATAAGGTCCCGAGAATCATTTGAAACAGGCGTCCTCTGCCTCGAGAAACTCAGTCGTGGCCCGTCCAACGATCCGGAAGCCGGAACAACAACACCTCGAGCAATAATCGCCCCCATTTCCTCCGCGACGGTGATCGCTTCAAAGACCTTCTCGTATGACACCTCGTCGCCGATGGAAAGTCTCTCATCCTGATCCGCCGCGGCTTGGGAGCGATGAACATCTAGCTGATGCTCCAGTTCGCTGAGCCGTTCGACGAGTGAAGCAGTGGCGGCTTGCGTCTGCGCTGCAGCATCACGTGCTGCGTTGGCGACCGCAGCTGATGTTGCCTCCTGAACCACTTTGCCGGTCTCGCTGACGAACCGGCGCTCGAGGAGGAACAGGAACCCTGCGAGAAGTACGGATGTGCCGAGATTCGCCAGCACGCCTGGCCAGTATTCTGGCTGACCGCCGCGAACAGACAGCCACCAGCCCCACCCAATTGCCGCGCCGCCGACTAACGCGGCGAGCGCGATCCAGCCCCAACGTAGTCTCTGCTTCTCGGACTCGTCCGTGCTCACGCGGGCAACTGTAGAACGTCGACCAACGCTGCTCGACGAAATTGTGGACCTCGCCTTGCGTATCCGGATCAGAGTGACTCTCGTCGGCGCCTGTCGAGCCTCTCGCCGCTTGCGTCACTGCCACTGCAGGGATCTCCGGAGACCTCGCGCGCCGACCTTGCATGTGTCCGGTCAACCGGGGTTACTTGCGCCCCTGCCCTCAGACAGCCGATCTGAGGGAGACCGCCATGTTGCACCACCTCACCACTGCTGGCATGGCCACGGGCCTGATCGGTGGGATCTCGATCGACCCGAACACCAGCGGTTTGCCGGGCATCGACCAACTCAAGAGCATCGTCGGTGCCCTGATGACCGTGGGTCTGATCTGTGCCGTGCTTGGCGTGATTGTCTCGGCGATCGTGTGGGCGCTGGGTGCGAACTCGTCCAACCCGCAGCTCGCCGGGCGCGGCAAGACCGGGGTGCTCGTTGCCCTGGGGGCGGCGATCATCTGCGGGGCGTCGGTCACGGCCGTGAACTTCTTCTGGGACGTCGGCCAGGCCGTCGCGGCCGGGTGAGCCATGTAGGGATCCATCGAAGATGTCGGTCTGACCGGTGTTGTTGTCGGCCAGATGTCGGTTGACCAGGTTCTTGTCGGTTCTCGGCGCGGCTTTCGTTGGTAATTGCCCTGGTTTCGGTACGTTGAGGATTCCGCCGTATCGGCGGTCTCTCGACGGAAGGCCTGGCTATGGGTGCCGGCAGTTCGGTCAGCTTCAGGGACGGCTCCGGCAGGGAGTCGACGACGGATCTCGGGACGGTTGCGGCGAGCGTCCTGGCCGTGGCCGCGCCGTGGCGGGTGTTCCGGTGGCGGCACGGCCAGGCGCACTATTCGGGGTGGTACTGGTCGGCGACCACTGGCGGGCATGTCGTCTATGAGAGCCGGCTGGAGCTGGCTCGCCTGTTGCTGGCCGACTTCGATCCTCGGGTCGTGGCGATCGCGGCGCAGCCGTTCTGCGTGAGCGCTCAGGTCGAGGGTGTGCGTCGTCGGCACGTGCCGGACTTCCTGCTGCTGGACGCCGGGGGCGTCGTGACGATTGTCAATGTCAAGCCGGCCGATCAGCTCGCCAGGCCGAAGGTGGCCGCGGCGCTGGCGTGGGCCGGGGAGGTGTTCGCCGGGCGGGGCTGGCGCCATGAGGTGTGGTCGGAGGCTTCGGCGTCGGTGCTGGCGAACGTCCGGTTCCTGGCCGCGTACCGGTACCCGGATCGTGTCGATACCGCGACGGTGTCGTGGCTGGAGGAACGGGCCGGCACGGACATGTCGCTCGGTGGCCTCGAGGGCAGCAGCGGGCTGGCGGCGGGTGATGTGCGTGCCGCGGCGTTGCATCTGGTCTGGCGGGGCGTGTTTCGGGTCGATCTGGAGGCGCCGCTGTCGGGCGCGACGGTGCTGGAGCGTGCCGCGTGAGCGCGCCTGGCTCGCGGGGCGCAGTGGTCACGGTCGGGACCCGGGTGAGCACCGACGGCGCCTGGTTCACGGTGCTGGGGATCGAGGCCGAACGGTTGCGTCTGCGCGGCTCGGGCGGCCAGACGGTGCTGGTGCACACCGCGACGCTGCTGGCCGACCCGTCGACCACTATCGTGGGCGCGGACACCGAGCCGGTCGAGGCGCTGGGGCCGGCGCTGGCGAACCTCACCCCGGCGCAGCAGGCGCAGCTGGACGAGCGGTTGGCGCAGGTTCGCGAGCTGCTCACCGGCTACACCTCGGGGTCCGCTGATTCTGCGATGGACGGCGAGCCGCGGTCGCAGTACGACCCGACATTGCCGGTGGCCGACCGGTACGCCGCGAAGGCGACCGAGCTGGGTGTCACGATGCGCACCCTGGAGCGGTGGGTCGCGGCGTTCCGTGAGACCGGGCCGGCGGGCCTGCTGGACGGGCGGGGTCTGCGCGTGACCGATCCGCTGGGTGGGGTGGACGAGCGCTGGCTGGCGATGTGCCGGACGGTGCTGGCCGAGCACACCGATGCCGCCCGGCCCACCCAGAACCTTCTCCTGCAGCGGGTCGCCGCGCGCCTGGCCGCGGAGCACGGTCAGGGTGTGGTGCCCGAGCCCGGGCGGCGCAAGGCCCGTGCTGTGCTGGGCGAGATCAGCCGGGGCACGAACGCGTTCACCGGCAGCACGAAGGGGAAGCGGTCGATCGCCAACCGTCCGGGCGGCGCCTATGGGCGGCTGCGTCCGACCCGGCCGGGTGAGTACCTGTTGCTGGACACCACGCCGCTGGACGTGTTCGCGATGGAGCCGGTGACGCTGCGTTGGGTGCGGGTGGAGCTGACGATCGCGATGGATCTGTACTCCCGGTCGATCACCGGATTGCGGCTGTCGCCGATGTCGACCAAGGCGGTGGACGCTGCGCTCGTGTTGTTCGAGTCGCTGCGCCCAGACTCGAGGGCGCGCACCGGCGGCGGCCTGCTGCCCTATGCGGGCCTGCCCGACCTGGTCGTCGTGGCCGACGATCCGCCGACTGACGGCACCGGGAAGGGGCTGGCTGGGGTCGCAGCGGAGACTGTGGTGGTCGATCACGGCAGGATCTACCTGTCGCATCATCTGCTGGGGGTGTGCGCCCGGCTGGGGATCTCGGTGCAGCCGGCCCGCCCGCTGACCCCGACGGACAAGGCCGCGGTCGAGCGGTTCTTCCGCACGGTGCGCGAGCAGCTGCTGGCGGCGCTGCCCGGCTACACCGGCCCGGACGTGCACTCCCGCGGCGCCGACCCCGAGGGCTGCGCCTACTTCTTCATCGACGAGCTGGAGTCGATCCTGCGGGAGTGGGTCGGCGGCGTCTATCACCAGCGCCCGCACGGCGGGCTGGCCGACCCGCACGTGCCTGGCCTGGACCTGTCCCCGGCGGAGATGTTCGCCGGTGGCGTCTCCCGCACGGGCCGGTTGCGGGTCCCGGCCCGGGCTGACCTGGTCTTCGACTTCCTGCCAGTGGCGTGGCGCACGATCCAGCACTACGGGGTCGAGCTGGGCGGGCTGCGCTACAACGGGCCCGTACTGACCCCCTACCGCAACCGCACCAGCGGCTTCACCGGCCCGCACACCGGGAAATGGCCGGTGCGCTACGACAGCGACGACGTATCGCGGATCTACTTCCAGGACCCGGCCGACCAGAGGTGGCACGTCCTGGCCTGGGAGCACCGCGCCGAGGTTGATGCACCGTTCTCGGCCGAGGCGCTGGCCTACGCCCGCCGCCTGGCGCTGGCCTCGGGCCGTCACGTCGACGCGCGGGTGGCGCTGGCCGATCTGCTGGACCGGTGGGATGCCGGGCTGACGCGGCACCCGGCCGAACGGCGGATGGCGGTCCGCGCAAGTCAGCAGCGTCAGGCTCGCCTGGCCGTGGCTGAACCCGATCCCCAGGTCGCGCAGCTTCCCACGGTCCGCGCGATCACCGACCCCGCGCCGGGGAACGACGACCCGACGCCGGGCGGCGCCGCTGGTGACGACGACACCGACGACGAGCTCGACGTCGGTGATGAGGAGTTCTACGCCGACGCGTTCGAGATGCTGACGTGACCCGCCTCGCCGATGTCTCGGCGCCCGATGATGACGAGCGGGACTGGGACCTGTCGACCAAGGCCGGCTGGTTCGCCATGGTCGACGTGGCGCCGCGAGAGCGTCCCGTGACGCGCTGCCTCGAGGAGATCGAGGCCATGGGAGCGGGCGAGCGGCGGCGTTACGACCACGACCGCGGCGTCTGGCACGCGAACCTCGGCCCGATCCGCACCCCGGCGCTGGACGCGGTGTTCGACGGGCTGGACGAGATTGTGGGCTCCAACCTCCAGGACGGGGACAAGGTCAAGCCCGCCGCGGTGCTGGACGCTCTTCCCGGGCTGGGCAAGACCACCGCGGCGGTCGCGTTCGCCCGCAGGTTCCACCGCGACCAGATCGACCTGCACGGGGCCCGCGCCCGCGTCGCAGATGGGTCGTGGCAGCGGATCCCGGTCGCCTACCTCCCGCTGACGTCGAACACCACGATGCGTTCCCTGAACTCGATGCTGTGCCGGTTCTACGGTCTGCCGGGCGCGCACCGGGGCACCGCCACGAGCCTGGCGTATCGGGCCGCTGAGGCCGTCGCGGCCTGCAAGACCCGTTTGATCGTCGTGGACGACGTGCACTTCCTGGACATGAACAGCCGTGACGGGCGCGAGGTCGCCAACCACTTCAAGTGGCTGGCCAACACGTTCCCCGTCACGTTCGTGTTCGTCGGCGTCGGGCTGCGTGCCCGTGGCCTGCTCAACGAGGGCCTGACCGGCGCGGACGCCGCGTTCTCCCAGACCGCGCGCCGTTGGACCGTGCTGGGGCTGGACACGTTCGAGATCGGCACCGAGCAGGGGCGGCGCACCTGGCGGCAGCTGCTGCTGGCGATCGAGCACAACCTCGCCCTCGCCGACGCGCACCGGGGAATGCTGAGCGAGGACTTGTCGGACTACCTGTTCGCCCGCAGCAGCGGGCACTTCGCCTCGCTCATGTCGCTGATCGGCCGCGGCTGCTACCGGGCGATCAAGACCGGCACCGAGACACTGACGGTCGACCTGCTGGACGCCGTACGCATCGACCAGGCCGCCGAGACTGCCCGCAGCCACCTTTCCGCCACGATCGACGCCGGCCTGTTGACGACCGGGGTCCCCACCCCACGGCAACAGCCGGAACCAGGACTCGCGACACGATGACGGTCGGCAGGCTGCCGTTCACCCTGGATCCATTGCCCGGCGAGGCGTTCGAGACCTGGCTGCACACCTACGCCGCCCGCCTGGACGTCACCACCGGCCAGCTGATCGAGTCCCTGGACCTGCCCGGCCTGCGGGCCGACCTGCTCCGCGGGCGGTGGCAGCGTCCCGACCCGACCGAGAACACCATCGCCGCCCTCGGCGCCGCGACCGGGCTGGCCACGCAGGCCGTCCGCGCGATGTTCGACGCGCCCGGTCACACGCCACCGCACGGCACCCTGATCGCGTGGGCGCCGCAACCGGTCAGCCGGTTCTGCCCGGCCTGCCTGGCCGACGGACGCTGGAGACCGGACTGGCGGCTGCGTCTGCAGTTCTTCTGCCACCGCCACCACGCGCCGCTGACCGAACGCTGCCCGGGCTGCCGACGCCCGCCGCCGGCCCTGCCGGTCCGGCCGAGCCTGTGGCCTGGCAGCACACCGCAAGGGGCGAGCCCGTCCGCGGCCAGCGCCGACTGCCGCTGCGGGCACGACCTCGCGGTGATCGCATCGCCGGGCTGTCGAGACCCGGACGCCGCCGCGGCCGCGCAACAGTTCATCGACGATCTCCTGACCGGGATCCGGGATCCGGACCGGACTCCCGGCGCGCGGCAGGACGCCCTGGACACGCTGGGCGACCTCAGCCTGATCGCCGCACACGTTGCCGCCGCCAGGCCCGACAAGCAGATCGCGGTGACCACGACGGTGCTGCGTGCCGACACCCTCATCCCCGCGGTCACCGTCCTGGGCCGCCGTGACGAGACGACACCCGACCCGCTCATCGACCTCGTCGCCACCTGCACCCCCAGCCGCCGGGCCCACAAAGCGGTCCCGCACACCTGGGGCAACGGCAGTCCGACGCTACGCACCCGCATCGCCTACGGCCGCTCCGGCTCCCTGACGGCGATCGACCGGCTCCGCCACGCCACCGCCCTGCCCACCACGCTACGACTTCCGCACCGCGCTCCTGGCCGGGTCGACCCCGCCGTCGAACGAGCGGCCCGGCTGCCCGACCAGATCTGGCCGACCTGGGCGATCCGGCTCGGGCCGGACACCGCCGCCCTACAAGCCACGACCTTCCGCACCTCGGCGTTGGTCGCGCTGCTGCTCCCGCACAGCAACCTGCCACTCAAGAAGCAGATCATCGGACTGGTCAACCCTGAGATCAAGGCGAACACCGTGGCCCACCACATGGTCCGTCTGCTGAGCATGCCCGCCGGTGAGACGGCGCTACGGATCCTCACCGAGCTCGCGTTCGCCATCGATGACCACGACATCCCGATCGACTACCCGCGCCGCCGACGACTGGTCACCAGCACCGAGCTGATCAACGACGGCACCTGGAAGGACATCGCCCGCCCGCGGTCCGGGCGGGGGCGGCACACCGTCAACGCCCGCCGCTACCTCTACGAGCTGCTCACCGGCGGGAACCTCTCCATCGCGCCGCCCCCGCACCAGCACACCAGCGCCGCCATCAAGTCCGACCAGTACCGCACCTTCGTCACCTTGATGACCGCCGACATCCACGACGCGCTCCAGCAGCACGCCCTCCGCCTCCTGGAATCCGCCGGGATCACCGACGAACCCCTCACCTGGGAACCACCGGCCAGCTGGATCACCACCACCGACTGGCCCGGCACCGACCCCGACCACACCGACCCCGCCGCCATCCACCACGCGATCCTCGAGGGCCGCATGCCAGTCCATCAGGTCGCCGCCGACCTCGGCGTCTGCATCGAGCACGTGCATACCGTCCTGCACCGGCACCCCCTGCCCCGGCCAGGCAACCCGCTGCCCACCCAGCTGCGCACCGTCCTCCCGCCCGATACCACCAGCAGCAAGCCCGCCAAAGCGTTCCGCGTCGACCCCGACTGGCTCCGCGAGGAATACCTCACCTGGCGACGCAGCCTGCCCGACATCGCCGACGAGATCGGCTGCGGCCTCTCCACGCTCAGAGCATTCGCGCACGCCCACGACATCCACATCCGCCCCGGCATCGACACACACGACTTCATCGACCGGCACGCAACCGGCGGGCGCCACCCATCGCAGTTCCCGCAACCACTGCGCGACGCGCTCCGCGGATTAGGCGCCCGGCGGCGACTCGAACGCTTCGTGACCCTCGCCAACCAGCCCAGCATCAACCAGGCCGCCCGAGCCCACGGCTGCAGCTCGGCAAACCTGACCACTCAGCTGGCCACGCTCGAGCGCGCCAGCGGAGGACCGCTCATCCAACGACGCCCGAGGCCCCTTCCCGTCGGGCCGCTCACACCTCTCGGACAGGACCTATGCCGTCAAGCACAGGAACACCTCGGGATCTCACCGATCCTCCCGAGCACATGAGAAGAACCGCCCACGATCGAGGAAAAGGACAACTTCGATGCTCGCTCTGCTGCAGCAGTCGTACCAGGGCTGGGCCATCAGCGGCCCGCCGTGGGGACTCGTCCCGGACGTCTCCCACGGGAATTACGCGGTAGCAGGCGGGATCTGACTCCGGTTCGGTAACCAGCCCGCTTGTCCTGGTCGTCGCGCGCCAGCCCGGATTCCGCTGTGGACGTGGCCGGCGGGGACGTCGAGGACGGCGCACCGGGTGCGCGGCTATCGCGGCGGGTTCGGCTCGCCGCTGGCGTGGGCTTACAGGTAGCGGCACACCTGGTCGGGGGAGCACGTGTCGGGTTCGGGGTGCGCGGCCTGGTCGCGGAGCGTGGTGAGGGTGTTTCGGAGCGTGGTGAGTTGTGTGAGCTGGGTGTCCAGGTCGGCGATCCGTTCGGTGAGGAGGTCGCGGACGTGCCCGCAGGGGGCGGCGCCGGTGTCACGGATGGTGAGGATCTGCTTGATCTGGGCCAGCGTCAGGCCGGCGGCCTGACCCCGGTGGATGAAGTCGAGCCGGCCCAGGGCGTTGGGGGTGTAGTCCCGGTAGCCCGCCTGGGTGCGGTCGGCGGGCGGCAGAAGTCCTTGTTCCTCGTAGAACCGCAGTGTCTTGGTGGTGGTGCCGGTCGCGTGCGCGAGCTCACCGATCCTCATGGAGACCGACCCTCCTTAGAACTTGACCTTCCCCTGTACTGGAACCTCCAGTATGGGCTTGTCGGTAGCTCGAACCAAGCCCGGGAGGCTCGCATGCCCAACATTCAGGTCGACCTCGCGATCGTGGGGTCCGGCGGCGCGGCGTTCGCCGCGGCCATCCGCGCGACGAAGCTTGGCAGGTCGGTTGTCATGATCGAGCGCTCGACGATCGGCGGGACGTGCGTGAACACGGGTTGTGTGCCGTCCAAGGCGTTGATCGCGGCCGCCGAGGCCCGGCATACCGCACTGGACGCGGACCGGTTCCCCGGCATCGCCGCCTCCGCCGACGCGGTGGACATGCCCGCCCTTGTCGCGGGCAAGGGCGCGCTGGTCGAGCAGCTGCGGGCCGAGAAGTACGTCGAGGTGGCCGACTCGGTCGGGTGGCGGACCGTGCAGGGCGACGCGGCCTTCGCCGGGACCGCGAATGCCCCGGTCCTGGAGGTGACGTTCCCGGACGGGACCACCGAGGTCGTCCAGGCCGCCCAGTACCTGGTCGCGACCGGGTCGCAGCCCTGGATCCCTCCGGTCGACGGACTGGCCGGCCCGGACGGTGCCGGTGGCGTGGAGTACCTGACCTCGACCACCGCGATGGAGCTCGAGGAAGTGCCCGAGTCACTGCTGGTGCTCGGCGGCGGGTACGTCGCCCTGGAGCAGGCGCAGCTGTTCGCCCGGCTGGGCTCGAAGGTGACAATGCTGGTGCGCTCCCGGCTGGCCTCTCGTGAGGAGCCCGAGGCATCCAAGGCACTGCTGGGAGTGTTCGCGGACGAGGGGATCCGGGTGGTGCGCCGCGCCACCGTCACCGCCGTCACCCAGGACCCTGCGACCGGTGAGGTGGTCGCGAACGCCACCGTCTCCGGCGGGAACCAGGAGTTCCGCGCGGCGCGGCTGTTGGTCGCGCTAGGGCGCCGACCGGTCACCGACGGGCTGAACCTGGACGCGGTCGAGGTCAAGACGGGCGAGGCGGGCGAGATCGTCGTCGACGGGACGCTTGCCACTTCCAACCCGCGGGTCTGGGCCGCCGGGGACGTCACCGGGCATCCGGAGTTCGTCTACGTCGCCGCCGCGCACGGCGCGATGGTGGTCGACAACGCGTTCGCCGACGCCGACCGGGAGGTGGACTACCGGCACCTGCCCCGGGTCACGTTCACCAGCCCCGCGCTCGGGGCGGTGGGGATGACCGACGCCGAGGCGGTGGCCGCCGGCTACCGCTGCGAATGCCGGGTGCTGCCCCTGGAGTACGTGCCACGCGCGCTGGTCAACCGCGACACCCGCGGGTTCATCAAGATCGTCGCGGACGCCGACACCGGCCGGATCCTGGGCCTGACCGCCCTCGCCAAGGACGCCGGCGAGCTCGCAGCGGCCGGGGTCTACCTGCTCGAGGCGGGCATGACGGTGGATCAGGTCGCCCACCAGTGGGCGCCCTATCTGACCATGGCCGAGGGCATCAAGATCGCCTGCCAGTCCTTCACCACCGACGTCTCCCAGCTCTCCTGCTGCGCGTCCTGACCCCACCCCGTATCGACCCCGAAACCCCGTATCGAAACCCCGTATCGACAAGGAGCGAACTGATGACCACTGTCAGCCAAGATCTCGGCAACCGCCTGGTCTCCCCGAAGGAGTCCGGGCTCGACCCAGCCCTGTTCGTGCCGCTGCTGCGGCTACTGGCCGAGGGCGAGCCGGTCGCGCTCGGCGACCTGGCCGTCGCGTCCGGGCACACGATCGAGCAGGTCCGGCTGGCGCTGGCCGCGGTGCCGGACACCGAGTACGACGAGGCCGGTCGGATCGTCGGCCAGGGCCTGACCCTGCGTCCCACCAGGCACCGGTTCACCGTGGACGGTCAGGAGCTGTACACCTGGTGCGCGCTGGACACCCTGATCTTCCCCGCGCTCATCGAGACGACCGCCACCATCGAGTCCGTCTCGCCCGCCAGCGGTGAGACCGTGCGCGTCACCGCGACCCCGACCGCGGTCACGTCGGTCGAGCCGGCCGGTGCCGTGGTCTCCCTGATCAACCCCGAGGACCTGACCTCGATCCGCTCCGCGTTCTGCAACCAGGTCCACTACTTCACCTCGCCCGAGGACGCCCAGGCATGGCTCGCCGACCACCCCGGCGGCGAGGTCGTTCCGGTCGCCGAGGCCTACCGGCTCGCCGCGGACCTGGTCAAGCAGATGCCCGGCAACCTGCGGGTCGGCGCCGCCGCGGGGACCGCGGACGACACTGCTGCGTGCGCGACCCCGCAAAGTGCAGAGCCCTCCGGGACGGCCGGGAGGGCTCACGGGTGCTGCTGACCGAGACCACCGCGGCCGAGGGAACATCGCACGGCAGCCGACAAGGGACCTGATCATGAGCGACGACAAGCAACCCCAACCCCGCCGCCCGGCCGACTCGGGCCCACCCGCGGCGCTCGTCGCGGCCGGCGCGGTCCTGCTCGCGGTGGTCTGCTGCGCCGGGCCCGTGCTCCTGGCGGCCGGAGCGCTCGGCGCTCTCGGCGCCTGGCTGGCCAACCCCTGGATGATCGGCGCCGGCATCACTGTGCTCATGGGGGCGGTGGCCTGGACGATGCAACGTCGCAGCCGCAACCGTGCCGGCACCGGCACCGGCTCTTCCTCAGCGGACTGCTGTGACCCCGACCAGCTTCGCCGGCCTAACCTGCCCCAGCCCGACCGAGAGGACCACTGACGTGCCGCTTCGCCCCACAACCCCCCGTTCGCGACCTGCCCGCCGTGTCCGACGCAACCGGACCGGCGGCGTCGTGGCCGCCGTCTCGATGGCGCTGGCGCTGACGCTGAGCGGCTGTTCCCTGTCAAAGGACCAGCCGCCCGCGCCGGCGGGCCAGGCCGATCCAGGCCCGACGAACCCTGGTACCGCCGCCGGGTTCACCGCCGAGACCATCTCCGGTGATGCGGTCACGATCCCCGACGGCCGGCCCTCGGTGGTGCTGTTCTTCTCCGTCGAGTGCGGCGGCTGCGGACCCACCGCGAACGCACTTGCCCAGGCCCAGGCCGACAACCCGGACGCGGCCGACTACGCCGTGGTCGATGTGGCGGGCTACGAGACCGTGCAGGACATCCAAGGATTCCTCGAGGCCTACGATGCGGGCGCCCTCGGCTACGCCATCGACGCCGAGGGTGACCTGGTCGCCGAATATCAGGTCACCCAGCTCAGCACCGTGCTGATCCTGGACGCCGACAACCAGGTCACCTTCCGCGCGATCGAACCGTCCGCCGACCAGATCCGCGCCGAGCTGGCCAAGGTGACCGGCTCATGAGCGGGCTGCTCGCCCTGGCGTTCGCCGCCGGCCTGCTCGCCCCGGTCAACCCCTGCGGCTTCGCGCTGCTACCAGCCTGGTTTACCTACACGATCGGCGATCCGGACGAGTCACCGGTACCGGTCCGGCTCGCCCGCTCGCTACGCGCCGGCCTAGCCCTGACACTCGGGTTCGCCGGTACGCTCACGGCCGTCGGGATCACGGTCAGCGCCGGAGCCCGCGCCCTGATCGGCGCCGCGCCCTGGCTCGGGCTGGCCATCGGCGTAGCTCTGGTGCTCATCGGTGCGGTCATGCTCGGCGGCCGTACCCTCGGGCTGCGGCTCCCCACGGCACGACAACCCACCAAAGGCAGTGCGCACGGCACCGGCCGCATGATCGCCTTCGGGGCCGGGTACGCCGCCGCGTCGCTGTCGTGCACCTTCGGGGTCCTGCTCGCGGTGATCGCCCAGGCCCAGGCGACCGCGACCTTCACGGGACTGCTCGCCGTGTTCGCCGCCTACGCGCTCGGATCCGCAACGATCCTGCTGCTCGTGGCGATCACCAGCGCCGCGGCGGGAGCCGTCCTCGTCCGGCGAGTGACCGCCCTGGCCCGACACAGCAACCAGATCACCGCCGTGGTCTTGCTCGTCACCGGCACCTACCTGGCCTGGTACTGGTACCCCGCCGCAACCGGCGACCGCAGCCGCACCACGGGGCTGGCCGATGCCACCGCCACCGCCGCCACCTGGCTCCAGGAACACACCACCGCAGTCACACTGTTCGCCGGCGCGGTGGTCCTCACCGTCGCCGTCGTGGCCCTCGCCCACCACCTTCGCGCGCCAGGCCGCCAGGCCGCCCGAACCAGGCCGGCACCCTCCGACGCGGCGCCCTCCCACGCGGTGCCAGCGGACTGCTGCACCCCGGACACAGACCCCGACGACCCGCCAGCCCAACACCAGACCGGCGCACCGGGCACCGGGCACCCCTGAACGCACCGACGCACGCCGGTCTCGCCACACCGACCACGCGTGCGGCGAGACCGGGGCGCACCGGTGCTCGACGGCCAGACATGCTTCCGCGCCCGGGCCGAGGTGGTCGTCAGCGCGACGGCCGTCAGAGCATGGAGCCCAGGTCGGACCCGACCGTCGGGTACGCCGCTGTCGTGGACTTGAGCTGCCGGGTGGTCAGGCCGAGCTTCATCGCCATCCCGAAGGTGTTGATCAGCTCGCCGTACTCCGGTCCGAGCAGGTGCGCGCCCACGATCTGGTCGGTAGCGCGGTCCACGAGGATCTTGCTCGCGGCGGTGGTCTCCCCGGTCCGGTAGTTGGAGTACCAGCCGCTGGTATCGGTGTAGCGGACCTCGAGGTCCAGGCCGCTCGCCCGGGCCTCGTGCTCGAGTAGGCCGACCCGGACCAGCTCGGGAATCGTGAACACGGCGGTCGGGATCCCGGTGTAGTCGGGCACTGTCGTGGCGTTCTTCAGCATGTTCGAGGCCGCGACCTTGCCCTCGATCACCGCGACCGGGGTCAGCGGCATGCCCGGCGTGTCCGCCGAGTCACCGGCCGCGTAGACGGCGGGGTTGGTGGCGCTCCGTAGGTCGCCGGTCACGGTGACGCCGCGTTCGCCCCACGCGACACCGGCCGTGTCCAGACCAAGCCGGGACAGCTCGGGAATGCGCCCAGCGCCGTGCACCACGAGGTCGTACTCGCCCGTCTCTAGGGTGCCGGAGCGCTCAAGCTCGACCTGGTAGCCGGTCAGCGTCTTGTCGATGCGCTTGATCGTGGTGGAGCGCCGTACCTCGACGCCAGCGGTAGCGCCGCGGGTGATGAGGAGCTCGACGAGGTCGGGATCGAAGCCCTTCAACGGGCGTGGCCCGCGGTCGATGATCACCGGACGGCCGCCGGCGCGCGCCACGAGGTGGGCGAACTCGAACGAGACGAACCCGCCCCCGACGAACAGGATCCGTTCCGGCAGCGCCTTGAGGTCCATGAAGCCGGTGCTGTCGACCAGATGTTCCTGGCCGGGGAAGTCGAGCGGTCGCGGCCGGGCCCCGGAAGCGATCAAAAAGCGGGTCGCGTCGTAGGGCCGACCGTCGACCTCGATCCGGTTCCGGTCGACGAACCTGGTCGGGCCGTGCAGCGTGGCCACGCCGTTGCCCGCCAGACCGTCCTCCGCCTTCCGCGGGGCGGGGTCGGTGAACCCGTGCTTGTGCGCCATCAGGTCGCCCCAGTTGATCGCCAGGCCGTCGGCGTCGATGCCCTTGCCGCGCATCAGGCGGGCAGCGTCGATGATCTCGGCGCCGCGCCGCAGGATCTTCTTCGGGTCACAGCCCCGCAGCGCGCAGGTGCCGCCGTAGGGCAGCTCGTCGACGATCGCCACGCTCCAGCCCTGCGACGCGCACTTGTTCGCCGCACCGATCCCGGCCATACCAGCACCGATCACCATCAAGTCGAACTGCGGGCTCATCACATCTCCTTGCCCCAAAGGCTTGCCCCGCGGATCGAGTCGCCCAACGCTCCACGAGCCGAGCCGACCGGGATGGTCGAACACATCTGCCAGACCACGGCTCACGGTGATAACGGGCCATCCAGCGGCAAGATCATGTCAAGCGGCTCCCGCACGACCCACCAGATCCGGTGTCCATCGAAGTACACCAGCCCGGACTTCATGTCGCGACCCCATGCCTCCCCCGCCGACGACATCGGCTGCGGCCCGTTCACGCTCCGAACGTTCACACACACCCACGACATCCCCATCCGCAAGACACCGACTCGCACGACTTCATCGATCGACACACCGCCGACGGGCGCCACCCCTCACAGTTCCCGCAACCGCTACGCGACGCGCCGCTCGAAACCAGCACCCGGCAACACCTCGAACGCTTCGCCACTCTCACCTACCAGCCCAGCATCGACCAGGCCGACCGAGCCCTCGGCTGCAACCCGCCCAACCTGCACACCTAGCTACCCACGCTCGAACGCGCGGTCGGTGGACCGCTCATCCACCAACACCCCGGAGCCCGTCCCGGCGGGCCCCTCACACCTCTCGGACAGGACCGATGCCGCCAAGCCCAAGAACACCTCCGGGGGCTCACCCATCCCCCCGACCACATGAAGAGAAACGCACATGACCGAGGAAAGCGACAACTTCGATGCACGCTCTGCTACAGCAGGCATATCAGAGCTGGGCCATCAGTGGTCACTCACCTAGCAGCCTGCCGACAACTACGCTGCCCGACCGACAACTTGGGGGGATCCCTACAAGCCAGATGGGACTGTGCTCCAACCCCGTCACCGCTGGGGTGTGCCAGCAGGCCGCCGAGGAGGCCACCACCCAGGCAGGCGTCGTTGTCGGGGACCTGATCAACACGTTCGCCGAGGGCATCGGCGAGCTGGCCTCGTTCTTACTGGTCCAGTTGTGGAACCTGATGGCTACCACCACCCTCGTGGACGTCACCCGAGGCGAGTTCACGACCGTCTACAACCTGGTCTTCGGTATCGCAGTGTTCCTCATGCTGGGCTTCTTCCTCCTGCAGCTCACCACCGGGATGCTGCGTCGCGAGCCCGGTGCGCTTGCTCGGGCCGTGTTCGGGCTGGCCAAGAGCGTACTGGGCTCTTTCGTCGTGATCACGCTGACCGCGACCCTGCTGGAGATCACCGACCAGGTCTGCCTCGGAATCGTGCGCGCGTCCGGCACCACCATGGAAGCGATGGGCGCCCAGTTCGCCACCGTCGGTGCCGTCGCAACGACCGGGTCGGTCCTGGCGCCCCTGCCCGGAGCGCTCCTATCCCTGTTCCTCGCTGGCCTGACGGTCGCCGCGGTGGTGATTGTGTGGTTCTCGCTGTTGATCCGCAAAGCGTTGCTGCTGGTCGCGATCGCGCTCGCGCCGCTGGCGCTGGCGGGCGCGTCCTGGGACGCGACCCGTGGGTGGGTCGGCAAGTGGGCGCAGTTCGTGGTCGCGCTGATCGTGTCCAAGCTGGTCCTGGTCGTCGTATTCCTGCTGGCCGTGTCCTTCACGGGGACCCCCGTGGCGGCCGACCTGGCGACGTGGTCAGAGAAGCTCGCCGGGATCGTGCTGCTCCTGGTGGCCAGCTTCGCCCCGTACATGACGTACAAGGCGATCTCGTTCATGGGCTTCGACATGTACCACGCGATGTCCGTCGAACAGGAAGCCAAGTCCGCGCTCAACCGACCGATGCCCGTCACGGCGGGTGGCGCAGCGGCCGGCGGGTTCATGGGCCGCAAGCCACAGAACGTCCTGGGCGCCGACGGGCGACCGACCGGCAACGGCGGCGGGCAGGGCGGTGGCCCGGGGGCGACCGGTGCAGGTACGGGCGGGCCGGGCATTGGCGGCTCGTCGGGTGGTGGTTCGGCCGCTGGAGCCGCTGCACCGAAGGTCATCTCCGCCGGTGCGGGGTCCTCGAGCGGGGCTGCCGCCGGTGCGGGGGCAGCAGGCGCGGGAGCCGCTGCCGCCGGGGTGGCGGCACCGGTGGTGATCGGTGCCCAGCTGGCCAAGGCCGCCGCAACTGCCGGTCCCAAGGCCGGTGCAGCCGTAGCCGGCGCAGCCGGGCAGCAGACCGACGCAGCATCGCCCGGGGCGACAGGCTCCGCTGCCGGTGCTGCCCGTGCGCGTCCGCAGGCCGACGCCGGGTCAGCGTCCGCGCCGGTGCGGGATGTGCCTACAGTGCTCGGCAAGGAGCAGCGATGACCGCCCCGAGCACCACACCGTCGGGTCCGGTGCGGGCAGTGAAGTTCTCCCGGCTGCCCAAGCATGCGCTGCTGTTGGGCCTGACCGCGGCGCAGCTCGCCGCGATCACAGCGGGTGCGCTGCCGCTGATCGTGGCCCTCTACATCGGCGGCACCGCGATCATCTTCGCGGTCCCGTTCACGGTGGTCGGTGTCGGCGTCGCTGTCGTGCCGGTGGGTGGGCGGGCCGTGGTCGACTGGCTGCCTGTCACGGTCGCGTGGGCGTGGCGGTCGCTCACTGGGCAGCTCACCTTCCGGGCACGGGTGGACCGGCCGCGCCCTGCCGGGACGCTCGCCCTGCCCGGACGAGCCGCCGCACTGCGGCGATTCGTCGATCCGGTCACGGGCGCAGCCCTGGTTCACGACCCGCACGCCAGCACGCTGAGCATGTCGATCCCAGTGACCTCCGCCGGGTTCGAGCTTCTCGACCCGGGTGACCAGTCCCGGCGCGTTACCGGGTGGGGGCGAGTCCTGGCGACGGTGTGCCGGTCCGGACGGATCAAGGCGGTGCAGGTCACCCAGCGGACTCTGCCCGGGTCCGGCGCGAGCCTGGTCGAGTGGTGGAACGAGCGCCAGGCTGGTGACAGCGAGTTCGCCTCTCGGATCTACGCGGAGCTGATCGAACGAGCGGGCCCCACGGCCGAGCGCCACCAGAGCGTGATCAGCCTCGCGCTGGACATGCAGGCAGCGGGTCGGGCGATCCGGGCCGCAGGTGGGGGCATGACCGGAGCTGCGGCGGTCCTGCGGCAGGAGGCCGAGACGTTGACCACCGCGCTGCGCTCGGCCGACCTGACCCCAGCAGCACCGCTCGACCCGGCCGGGCTGGCCCTATGGTTGCGCACCGGCTACGACCCGCCGGGCGCCCCGGTTCTGGAGCAGCACGCGGCCACTGGCCGGGACCTTGCTACGGCGGGTCCCGTCGCGGTGGCTGAGTCGTGGGGTGCGCTGCGCTCGGACTCCTCATGGCACGCGGTGCTGTGGATCTCGCAGTGGCCGCAAACCGCTGTCGACCCCGGGTTCCTCGCACCGCTGCTGCTCACCTCCGGTCTCCAGCGCGCGTTGACGATCCGGTACGAGCCCCTACGTGCCGACGTCGCGGCGCGTGACCTGCGGCGCAAGAAGACCGGGCACATCACGGAAGCCGCTCAACGCGCCCGGTTGGGTCAGATCGAGGACGTCACCCAGGTCAATGAGTACGACGACGTCCTGACCCAGGAGGCAGAGCTCGCCGCCGGGCACGGTGTCCTGCGCACCACCGGCTTGATCACAGTCAGCGCCCCCGACCTGGACGCGCTCGAGCACGACGTCGCCGCGATCGAGCAGGCCGCGATCCAGGCCGGGTGCGAGACCCGACGCCTGTGGGGACAGCAATCACTCGCGCTGGCCCGGACCCTGACCGCCTGACACCGGAGGATCATGATGTCCAACTCGCCCACCGAGAAGCGCACCGCACCCGCTCGTGCGTACGCCGAAGACGATCCTGACGTCGACAACGCAGCGCGCGAGCCTTCCCCGGTCGACGTGGCCGGGGCGCTGGAGTCCCCGACCCAGGAAGCGCTCAACGCCTTTCAGGCGCGCTGGGGCCTTCTCCCCGGCAGCGAGCGCTTCGAGCTGCGCGAACCGCAGGCCAGCCGGGACGTGGCCTCGGTCGGGATCGCCCGACCCGGAGCACCGAGCACCCAGGTGGTGCGGGTCTCCGCCCAGGAACACACGACCTGGATCCGGTTGGCGGTCGCCAAGAGCAAGCTGCCCGTGGACATGACCGCCGCATCACGAGTCCTGCAGCTCTCCCTCGACGAGACGAACCATCTCTTGCTGGCAGCGTCGGATGCGCTGTGGCACATGCGGAACGTGGCGCGCTTGGCGACCCAGCTGTATGCCCTCCGCAGCAGCGTCGAGGTCCTGGAGCACAGCCTTGACCTGGAGGCACGCACCGCGGGAGTCGACGCCACCCGGTTGAAGGACACCGTGGCACAGCGTTCCGATGTCACCCGGTGGGAAAGCGAGCGGGACCGCTTCGTGACCAAGCACTGGCCGATGGTGGTTGTCCCGTCCGGAATCCGGGCCAGGAGCGACCTGGCCTTGCGGATCTCGAACCTAATCGTCGAGCAGGACGCCCTGTGGACGGCCCAGGTGACGACGTGGCTCACTGGCGCCGGCACGCCGCACCGCCGCATCAGTGGCGCTGGACGGGTCTTGCGTGCGGTGCCCAGCGCCGTCGTGAACGTCGCAGCGCACGTGAGACGAATTGGACAGGTCAGCCGGGACCTGCGCATCGCGCACGAGTGCGCACGGATCGCGGATGGCCTCGAGGATGCCCGCGAGCGCTGGGCGAATGCCGCGACGCTCCATCGGGCGCAGACCGAGGAGCACCGGCTGGCCGCCCTGGTCGTGGCGGCCGTCCGGGAAGCGTCCACGCCCAAGAACCACCGGGCTCCGCACGCGCCGTACACCACGCGTCCTTCTCGCCAGAGCGCCCGAACGGTCCAGCCGCCCGCCCCTCCAGGCCCGGGTCACGCCCCGCGGCCAGAACCGGGGTCACCGGTCCTTTGACCGCAGGGCCGGGCAGCGACACCGGCCGTCCCGAGCGGCCGGTGTCCGGGCGGGTCCAGACACCTGATGTCCATGGGCATCCCAGGTACGACAGCACAGGAAACGGTTGAGGCCGCCGACACGGTCGGGTCTCCGTTCGAGGAGACGGCCATCGCTTTCGAGGCCCGGTGGGATCTGATCGCTCCCAGGGACGACATCGAGGTGTGGGGACCGGCGGGGTCTGGTGGGGTCTCGATCGGTCTCGCGCTGCGCGGGGCGGCAGAAGAGTCGGTGGTGGACGTCGCTCTCGACGGTCGCCGGGTCCGGTTGTCGGACGCGTTGACCGACGCGCCGCTCGATCTGGCAGCGGTGTCGAGGGTGTTGCAGCTGCCGGCTTTCGAGGTCCGCCGGGTGCTCCAGGCTGCGGTCGAGGCCCTGCATTACGCGCGTGAGGCCTACCGCCTCGTCGACGAGCTCGAACACGCTCTGGCGGCAGTGCGATTTCGGGAACGAGAGCTTGACCGGTCCGCCCGTGCGGGCGGGCATGGCGCGGCCTGGTTGAAGGACGCCCAGGCTCAGTACGAACGCGTGGTCGACCTGGAAGCTCGGCGGGACCGGTTCGCGGTCCGACACGGTCTGGGCGGGGTGACCGCGTCGGACCTGGAGGACCACTACGGCTTGGCCCAGGACGTCAGGCTGCTCACCCAGGAGCGCGAGGACCTGGCCGACGCCGGTCTCATGGGCTGGCTCCAGGCAGCAGACCCGCCCTTCTCACCGGTCCGGGGCCTGCTGCGGCCCGTGACCACGTTGTGGCAGCTCGCGCATGGCATCGCGACGTACCTCCGCTACACCCGGCTCATCTCCCGCGACCTTGCCGTCGCCCAAGAGCGCCGTCAGATCGCCGGTGAGCTCTACGTGGCGTATGAGGCCCTGGCCGACGCTCAGGAACTGCAGGCGGCCCTCGCCGAAGTGACCCGCCTGCGGGAGCAGGTCGCCGCGAACCTGCGGGCCGCGTCCACACCGGTCCACAAGCCCACGGTGCCAACCCCGTACGGCACCCAGCCCACGCTTGGCCCAGCACGCAGCCTCGAGCCTCCCGCCGAACCCCATCAGCCAGGTTCGCCGGGGCGACGCCCCGGGCGGGGCGCGCCGGGCTTGTGATCGTAGTCCGGCTGGTGCTGGTGGCGCCCCTGACCTTCATGGACAACTCACGACCGGACGTGATGACCCGGACCTGCGGCGCTCTTAGGCTCATGGTGCGGTACGACGGGCCCACGCAGGCCGGGCAGTTCGGGTTGCGCCACCAGTGGGCCTACCGGATCCAGGATGCCTCCGACCCGGGTCGTCCTCCTGCCGCGGGCGTGGACCTGTATCCCGCACGCCGCAGTCCGGCCAACGCGCGGGAGGCACTCGCCGCGCTCGTCACGGTCCTGACTGCCGCAGGGCGGGCGTACTCCAGCGCGACTGGAGCGCTGACCGCGGGGGCGGTGAGTCTGGTCCGGTTCCCCGCATGGGTACCCGAAGCCGCGCACCGGAACATACCCGAGCTGACAGTCCTGGGCCGCGAGCTGGCAACGCCAGACCCGCAAGACGTTGATGTGCCCGTCGAGACGGCCCCGACCGACCAGGCACTGTGGCCGCCGGGACAGTGGTACGACATCGTCTTCCTGCAGGACGAGGAGGGCCACCGGCTCGCCAGTCTGATCGACGCACGAGGACCGGAGCGTGCGGTCGACCATCTGTCCGGCTGGGACTACGGAAGCGAGACACGAGACGTGTCGGTATTCCATGACCGCACCTATACCGAGCTCCCGACCGAGCCTGGCGGCCACCATTTCGAGCTCGCGCCGTACGTCCTGGTCTGGCACACAGGCATGGGCCACGTGAAGCTGCTGCGTCAGTTCGAACCGGACCACGAACCACCCATCTGGTGGCTCGACCGCGCGGGACTGCTCAAGCCCGAACCGCCCGTGCCGGACCCCGCACCGACCACCAGACTGTCCGCGGGCGATACGCATCGGCCCTCGCTGTAGCCACGGCACACAGGTCGCCACGCTCACCATTCTCAGAACCGCTGTCCGAGGAGGACTCATGCCGAACGACGCCGACAAGTCTGCGCTGAGCGACGGAGCCCAGGCCGTTCAAGCTCTGCAGGCGCTGGTTGAGTCCACGCGGCAGCTCGACCCCGTAGACAGCTACTACGCGATCCGGGATCTGCTGGCCTGCGCCCGACACCTGTCTCAGGCCGCTCAGCACATCGCCATGGCCCACCGCGACAACGCTGCGCATGCCATCGCCGTGGGCGACCTGATTCCCGACGAACATCGCTTCGACGGATACGGCCTCGCCGGGGCCGTGGGCGCCCAGCTGGACGGGACCCGCCAGCACCTCGACCAGGCACGCACCACCCTGCAGCACGCGGCTGACCGGTCCGTCCACATCGACTGGATCACGCCGTCACGTCCCGCAGCTGCAGAGCCACGGGTCGCCGAGCCTCCACGAGCAACCGGTCATGAGCTGCCGCAGGATGCTGCCGCGCCGGGTTCATCGGCACGCGGGCACCAGCGAGGGCGGTCGCTGTGACCCGCGAGGCGGAGCGCGTGCACGTCACCACTCTGGCCACGCCGCAGCACGAGAGCTGGTCAGTCCGGCGCACCCGTCGACGCGAGCTGCGCGCAGCCCACGCCCAGGCCACAGACCGCACGACGAGCAGAGCCGCAGGTACCAGGGATCGCCGCCTCGGCGGGTCCCGGTACCTGCCCCGCTCGGGCGAGCCGGGGCCAGCCATGCTGCGGTCCCCGATCGGGCTGCGGGTGCCACGCCACCAGGACACCAGCGCGACATGGGCGGGGGCGTACCCGTTCCTGACCGACGCCGGCCCGGACGCCGGCGGGGTGTTCGTCGGCCAGACGCTGCCGTCAGGGTCCTCGTTCGTGTACGACCCGTGGGAGCTATACGCCCGCGGCCACATCACTGCACCGAACGTCTTAGTCGCAGGGATCCTCGGGGCCGGCAAGTCCGCCCTGGCCAAGTCGCTCTACGTGCGCAGCCTCGCGTTCGGGCGCCGGGTCTATGTGGCGTGCGACCCCAAGGGGGAACACACCGTCGTCGCCGAAGCGGTCGGAGGCAAAGCCATCGGCCTCGGCCCCGGGATGCCGACGCGCCTGAACCCGTTGGACGAGGGATATCGCCCCGCGTCGGTGCCTGATGACGTCTGGACCGGCCAGGTCCGCAACCGGCGCCGCACCCTGCTCGGCGCCCTCGCAGAAACCGTGCTCGACCGGCCATTGTCACCGGTGGAGCACACCGCGATCGACGTCGCTCTGACCGGCGCGGTACGCGCCGCCGACGGGGCACCGATCCTGCCCCAGGTCGTCGACCATCTCCTGACCCCGCACCGCGACGACGATCCCGACGGCCGGCTCGCCGAGGACGGCCGGCCCGTAGCCCACGCCCTGCGCCGCCTGGTGGCCGGCGACCTGAGCGGGATGTTCGACGGGCCCAGCACCGTGGCATTTGACCCGTCACTGCCGATGCTCTCCCTGGACCTGTCCCGGGTCGGAGAGAACTCCACCGCGATGAACGTCCTGATGACGTGCAGCTCGGCGTGGATGGAAGCCGCCCTGTCCGATCCTGACGGCGGGCAACGCTGGGTCGTGTACGACGAGGCCTGGCGGCTGATGAGCCAACCCGCACTACTACGCCGCATGGACGCCCAGTGGCGCCTGGCGCGCTACTACGGCATCGCGAACCTGTTCATCATCCACAAGCTCAGCGACCTGGACAATGTCGGAGACTCCGGGTCCGCGGCCCGCGCGATCGCAACCTCACTGCTCGCTTTGGCCGAGACACGAATCATCTACCGCCAGGAAACCGACCAGCTCGGCACGACAGCAGCGGCACTCGGGCTGACCGACACCGAACGCGCTCGGCTCCCCATGCTCGGCCTCGGCCAAGCCCTGTGGCGGATCCGCGAACGCGCCACGCTGGTACAACACCAACTACACGACGCAGAGGCGGCGCTCTACGACAGCACGAGCCGGATGCGCACGAATTCTCCGAAGTTCCCGTGATTTCTGACCGTTCTGCCGGGAACTTGAGCGCAGTCGCCTACCAGGTGTCCTGTGCACGCTCAGGTTCGCGAGATCTGAGCCTTCCACCGCATGGAGGATCCCGACACATGCCATTTCCCCGCGGTCACCTTTGCGCAGTTGCCTCGGTTCGGGCGGTGGTGGGCGCCCGGTTCCCGAGTCGGGTGCGTGCGATGGTCCAGATGATGCCGGCCAGGAGCAGGATGCCGCCGGCGGTGTTCCAAGCGATGTCGTACGGCAGGACCTCGACGCGGTAGCGGATCTGGTGCAGTCGCAGGAGCTTATGGTCGGCGATGCCGTCCCACGGCTGGAACAGTCCGAGACCGACGAGGAACCCGGCCCAGGCTGCGGCGGTCCAGAAGGTGCGTCGTCGTCGCGCGTCGAGCATGAGGAAGAACCTGAAAGAGAAGAAGAGCAGCTCGCCCGCGTTCAGTAGGCCCGTCCGAGACCAGCGCGCTGTCTGGTGTGGCGTAGTCATAGAAGTGGTGCCAGGCGAGGATCCGGTGGAACGCGATCTCGTCGATGGCCGCCATCCTCGAGATCCCGAGCAGGACGCTGCCCAGTACGACCGGTTCGCAACGGTGAGACGCCGTACGGTTCGAATCACCCGTCAGGGTGGTCTTTCCGTTCGTCAGTCCGATCCGTCCGGCCGATTACTCGATCCCGGCTTCACAGCTGTGCCGTTGTCGGCGCAGTGGGCAGTTGTCATCCGTTGGCGCGCTACCACGTGCCCATAACAACAAGATCAACACGAAGTCGGCCAAGTCGCCCGTGGTGAGCCACCAACTGAGCGCCAGTGTGCGCGTCCACGGTGATGACGCCCTGCGGTGTGGAGGTGTTGATCAGCTTCGCCGGCACACCGTACGCAGCCAGCGATGTGACCAGCAGTACCGCGCACGCGGCGAACCCGCCTTCCTTGGCGACCGCCCACAACGAGCCGATCACTTGGTCCGGGCTCGCCAGAGGGCGAACTGGTCGCCGGGCCGGACCGAGAGCGCCGTGTCGTCAAGGCCTGGTCGCAGCCGCTTTCGCTGTTGCTAGCGGCGCCATGGAAGGCTTTCATACGGCGTTAGGTTGGAACGACCATGCACAAGCGCGCTCCGGGACACCCGGGTGCTCGATCGGGTTCAGGGCGCCGTGACTGGTCTGAGTCCGATGAACTTCATGCGGTCCTGGCCGTACTGGCAGGTCTGCAATGCGAGGTCGCCGTCGAGGCCGACGAGATCATCGGTCGTGGCCCAGATCTTCGAGGTGTGACGGATGTCGACGACTTCGTAGACCTGATCGCTGCCTGCGATGCGGATCTGTTCTCCGGTGTCCCACGGCAGGAGGACGTCACCTCCGCAGTTGTTGTGTGCGGCCCACACGGTCGGTACGTCCGCGTGCTCGTAGGAGAGCATCTCGGTGAAAGTGCCGTCGCACTCGTCGAGTTCCGACACACCACCTGCTGCCCCGAGATGCACGGTGGGTATCTGACCGGTGAGTCGCTCGCGTGCCGTGCTGATCACTTCGTTGGTGGTGGTCTTGAGCGTCCCGTAGGAGCGCTCGACGTCCTGCGGCGCAAGAATGTTCCACGCGCCGAGCGTGCCAGCCGCTATGAGCAGCAGGTTCGCGGCAAGATTGACCAGCCGTCCTGACCGGCGGTGATCGCTGGGACGTACATGGCGCGCACCGGTGATTTTGCTGTCCTTGTATCCCGCCTTCATCGGCAGTTCCCCATCTTCGTCAATGTCTGTGGTCAGGCTCTGCCGGGCACACGCAACCTGTGGTCGTGTGAAGTCATGCGCACCCGGTGGCGGCGGCGATGAGGTACGGAACGTGCACCGTGGTGGCCAGGACCATGAGGACAGTGAGGTATGACGTAGCGACGAGTGCGGGCAGCACGCCGGTGATCCCCTTGCGAGGCTGCACGAGGTGACGGATCCGGTCGGGACCGAGCATGTGGAGGGCACCGTCCAGGTGTGCACTGTGCTTGCCGTCGTCATGGGCGTGTTCCCCGAGAGTGAGCAGCGCGGCGGCCAGGGCTGGAGTTCCGACGCGGCGACGGGCGACGTCGTCGGCAGCGATCTCGAGGTAGTGCGCGAGCGCGGTCTCCGCCGCAGCGATCAAAGGTACCCAGCGCAGATGCCGCGCGACGCTGCTGATCGCGGTGGTGATGAGGTGATGACGCTGGTGCAGGTGGGCTTGCTCGTGTGCGAGCACCGCTGTGAGCTCATCGCCGGCCAGGACCTGCAGTGCGCCGGTGGAGACGACGATCCCGCCGTATCGTGTCGGCAGGGTCAGTGCGAACGGGTGAGGGTCGAGGGTGACGAGCACTCGTTGCCCGAGCACTACCCGGGAATCGGCGGTCCGCTGAAGGCGTCGTGCCGTGTCGGCGGTCGAGCGGTGGCGACGCAACGCTTCGACGGTGATCGATGCGGCCAGCAGCCCCGCACCGACAGTAGACGGGATGAGTAACGCCAGGACCGGGACAGCGGTGTCGACGGGTGTGGTGCCGAACGGGTTTGCCGCGGCCAGGCACCGTTGGCAGACCTGGGCAGCGTGGTCAGGTAGCACAGCCGGCCCGGAGATCGCCCAGGCCAGCAGCGGACCAAGCGCTAGCGTGGTCAGCACCCAGGCCAGGACGCTACCCATGAGCAGCGCGACCGCAACCCGTGGGAAGCGGACCAGGGCAGGAGCAGCATGCCGCAGCAGCCATGGACCGGCCAGCGCCGAGACTACTAGTGTCGCGATCAGCAGGACGGCGAAGATCTCCACGGTCACGATGCGTCTCCGGTGCCGCGGCGTGAAAGATAGTCACGCAGCAGGGCGAGGTCGGTGGGCGGGATCGTCTCGACGAAGTGCAGGATGGACGCGGCACGATCTCGGCTGGTCCCCAGGGCGTGCCGCATCACAGCAGCCACGTGCTCCTCGCGGCGAGCACGAGCCTGGTACCACGTGGAGTGGTGCTCCTTGCGCGCCGCGACCATCCCCTTGCGATCGAGGTTGGTCAGCACGGTGGCGATCGTGGTGTAAGCAGGGTCGTGCGGAAGCCGGTCGATGATGCCGCGGACGGTCGCCGGCCCTTGGTCCCACAGGACATCCATGACCTGGGCTTCCAGCGCCCCCAGGCGTGGCGGCTCCTGCGAGGCGCTCGTCGCGGTCATCGAACCATCTCCTGAAGGTGAGGGCGTGCTGGGGACGGGCAAGCGACCTGGCCACGCAGCCGCACGGCAAGCGCGGTGCCTGTCAGGAGCAGCCCACCAACAGCGAGGAACGGCTGCACCGGGGCGAACCACGTGATGGCCCCGGAGTACCCCAGGGCCAGCAGAGCGAGCTTGTTGCACACCGGACACCCCACGGCGAACCAGGCCAGGGCACCTCCTGCGATGCCGAAGCGACTCGTCCGCAGTTCCGGCTCGAGTCCTTCCCCGCCACCCGTTGCGCTGCCGTCCGCGTCGCTCCCAGGCGCGCTGCTGTGCCCGGTCGCGTAGGTGGCCACCAGCATCCCGGAGAACGCCGACGTCAGCAGCCACACCGGATAGTTCCACCACACCGGCGGTATCTCGCGGGCGAACAACGAGTTCGGGATGAGCACCGTCGCGACACCCAACATCAGCCCGAACGCGACGGACGCCCCGACGGCGACCCATACCTGCCGGACCGTCCAGGTGCGCAGCCCGCGCGCCGCCCACACGCCGGCCTGCGGCCATGTGGACGTCAACCGTGTTGCCATCTTGCCCTCCATAAGATTCCAGGTCGACTATTACGCATAGTCGACTATGTGGCATGGTAAACGCCTAGCACGGCGTACTTCTACCCCACAAGCACACTGCCTCGCACAACAAGCCCCGAGGGAGCGATATGACCGACAGCACGATCGGGCCACGCAACGACGTCGTCCTGCATGCCTCCGATGATCCCGAGGACGTAGATCGCGCCACCGCCGCAGGCGCGGCACTCATCCGTGCCGATCCGGCGCTACGGGTGCGGGTCATCGTCAACGGCCCTGCACTGGACAGGCTCATCAGCACCGCCGAACGAGTCGCCCCCGTCGATGGCGTGACTGTCCAGGCCTGTCAGGTCGGGATGCGACGACGCGGCATCGAAGATGGCCTTCAGCCTGGCATCCAGACCGTGGCCTCCGCGGTGGTGTCGATCGTCCAGGCACAGCGCGAGGGTGCGTCATACGTCCGGATCTGACCCGCGCTGCGGCTGCTCTTCCAGCTCGCCGTGTTCGGTGATGGGGAGCGGGACGTCGGCAGGAATGCTGACGAGTCGAGCAAAATGCAGAGACGCCCTTCGCTGGCCGGTCGTCCTCACGAGCCGGGCCTGCCTTCTGCACGACCTCCGGTGGTCGCCAGGAGGTAGCCACGGCCATCTTCGAGCAGGGCGGCCCCCTCAGCGGTGATATCCACCGGCACCGTGATGCGTCCCTGGCCGTCCGGGGCGTAGGCCTGAGCGACGTCGCCCGTGATGACGTTGTGGACCCGGAGCTTGTCTCCGTCACGCAGGTAGAGAAAGACGCCGCCGACGGCGGCGATCGTGGTCCGAGGGCTGACGGTGAGCGACCACAGAGACTGCCTGCGAGCGTCGAACGCGTGCAAGCCGGCCTCGTCAAGGACGACCATGGTGTTGGTTGTCGGGTCGATGGCCGCGTCGTGCACGGTGTTGTTCAGCACCGTCCCGTCGTTCAGGTCGATGAGCGCCCCGGTGGAGTCTGAGGTGCTGATCAGGACGAGTCCGTCGGCCGGCGGGGTCTGCACCGAGGGGCCGAGCGATCTCGGGTCCCAGCCGTGCTTGTCGAGCGGTATGCGCCAGAGTTCTTGCGTGGTGGCCGTGTCCCGCGCGATCAACGAGGTCTGGTCGGCGATCAGCAAGGTGCCGTCGTACTCGCCGATGATCTGCTCGCCCGTTGTTCTGTCCTCCGTGTGGACAAGGTTGCCGGTGGCCGGGTCCAGGGCGGCGCGTGGTCCGGTCTCACCCATGGCGGCCTCTGCCGGTTCGGCGAAGACCAGTCCTGGCCCCTGGTGCGGGCCGGGAAGATCAACCGGGCCCCAGACGTGCTCGCCGGTGGTCAGGTCGTAGGCGGTGGCGGTGGGGTCAGCCAGCGCGTCCGTGGTCGTCTGGACGTCGGTGAGGATCGCGAGTGCCCGTCCGTCGGCGCCGGTGCTGAGGGTGAACCCGGCGCAGCTGATGGGACGCTGCGCAGCCCAGAGGACGTCGCCCTGGAGGTCGACCGCGGTGAACTCCAGCATGCCGTCACGCTCCCCACCGGCGAGAAAGACTCCGTCCGCGTACTGAGGGGTGGTGTCCCAGTCGGGGTCAACCACGCGCGCGTTCTCGTACGGGGCTGGCAGGCGGATCGTGCTGCTGTCGACCTGCGACAACGACGACTCGGGCGGGTGAGGCTCCCGGTCCGGCTCCGGACCGGCTGGCCCGCACCCCGTCACCACGAGGAGCACCGCCGCCACCAAGCCGGGAGCCGTGCGAAGAGCACGCTGGTGGCTCATGGCTTCCCGCTTCCGCGGAGCTCGCCCGGCCGGGCCGCTGTCGCTCCGGCCCGGCGTCGGCGGGCCCAGATCAGTAGCAGCAGGACCGCCAGGACCAGTATGGCGGCGACGTCGAGGACTGGGTTGGCCAGGACCGCGCTGCGTTCCTGCAACCAGGCCTGGGCGTCGACGGGCAAGAGCTCCGGGGCGCCGACGAGTCCGTTGGTGGTCCAGAACACCATTCCGACGCCGACGATCAGCAGACCCGTCAGCACGGTGGTGGTGTGCAGTTCGCGGCCCAGTACGGTGAATGCTCGGCCGCGCAACATCCCTCTGCCTGTGGCGCCGAGCCGGCCCCACAGCGCAGCGATCAACAACAACGGCGCGACCATACCTGCCCCGTAGACCGCGAGGAGCCCGCCTGCAGAGACCATGTCACCCTCCGCGGCGGCGAGCGTGAGCACGGCACCGAGGATCGGACCGGCGCAGAAGCCCGCGACACCGCTGGCCGAGCCCAGCAGCAGTGTCTTGAGCCATCCGGTCGCGGTGGTGGCGCGTGTCTGAAGCCCGGCAGCACCGGGCAGCAGGCGGGCGGGATCGAAACCGAACCCGAGCGCCTGCGCCACCCCGAGGATCACGAGCAGCACC
Source organism: Promicromonospora sp. NPDC023987 (assembly GCF_040639055.1). Lineage (NCBI taxonomy): Bacteria > Bacillati > Actinomycetota > Actinomycetes > Micrococcales > Promicromonosporaceae > Promicromonospora > Promicromonospora sp. NPDC023987. The sequence goes on from NZ_JBEZZF010000001.1 coordinate 116,840, forward strand.
GACGCGACGAGCACGATCGCCTGACGGTGGGTGGCGAACAGCGCCCCGACCGCACCGGCACCGATGCCAAGAGGCACCAGCACCAGCACCAGTCCGACGTAGAAGATGGCGCCGTGCGTCAGCAGGCGAGGGCCTGCGCCGACCGTGGAGGCGAAGAACGCCGGCATGAGCAAGGCGGCGCACGGGCTGAGCAGCGCAAGGACGCCACCGAGGAAGGCACTGAGGAGTCCGATGTCCATCAGGTCACTCGGCCTGGGCAAGAGCTTGCTCGAAGGCGTCGAGGAACACCTGCGACGGTTGCGCACCGACGATCGACTGTCCGCCCATCACGAACACCGGGGTGGAGTAGGCGCCCAGGTCTAGACCGAGCTGAGCGTTCTTCGCGATCTGGTCAGCGGTCTCGGGCGAATCCATGTCGGTGACGAACTGCTCGGTGTCCAGGCCAAGACCTTCGGCCAGCTCCACCAGCGCCTCGTCGCTCAGCTGTGCCTCGGATCGCTTCTCCCCGTCGGCGAACAGCGTGTCGTGGTACTCCCAGAACGCTCCCTGGCGGGCGGCGGCGTACGAGGCGCGGGCGGCGCGTTCGGACGCCGGCCCGAAGACATTCACGTCTCGCCACTCGATGCGAAGGTCACCGGCCTGGACGTGCTCCATCATCAACGGCAGGGTCTCGTGGCTCCAGCGCGCACAGAACGGGCACTGGTAGTCAGAGAAGGCCACAAGCGTCACCGGTGCGTCCACGGGTCCAGCCGCCTGCAAGTCGTCCGGATCGTGCCGTTCGGCCGAGGACAGGTCCGGCTGAGCGGGGCCCTCGACCTCCGTGGGCGCCTCCTCCACCGCGGCGCCCAGCTCCGTCCCTCTCCCCGGGTCCGCCTGCCCCCGGTTGACCATGATCACCAGGCTGATCAGCAAGGCACCGACCACCACGATGAGGACAGGCACCACCCACGTTCGACGTGCTGCTCGGCCGTTGTGCACACCCATGACGCACTGCTCCTTCTCTTGCCCGACATTCAACAGGCCCGACTATCGCACATAGTCGACTATGAGTGATAGTCGATCCCGTGATGGGGCCGTCACAGCGCACTAGGACGCTTCTATGTCTGTCAAGTAGAAGCGTCCTAGTACCCGTGATGGTCGAGTCGATGCGCAGGACGAGTACGGCCACGGAGGACCAGCGGCCAACGCGGCCGCAGTTCCACGCCGGCCGGAAATGCGCTCGCGCCTTCCGGGATGCTGCGGCGCACGCTCGCTCAGGGGTCGGCTCGCCGACAGCGCCGAACCGACCACGTTCACGAACGTCCGGTCGAGACCGAGCAGCATCGGCAAGACCACGGTCGCGGCCGAGGCGCCGTCCGAGCACGCCGGCGACGAGCGAGGCCGTCAGGATCAAGAGGTCGACCAGCTACGGCATCTGGCCTTTCGCACCCGTGCCCGCGATTAGCGAGAGCCGATCTGGCTACGGCCCGGATGCGGACCGACGCCGCAATGCGCGGTCGCAAGGTTGCGACAAAGACAGGCCCGAACCGGAGCCGCGACCGGCCAGGGGCAACGGGTCCCGCCAGCCGCCGCGTGCCGGGACGGGCACCGCCACGTTTCTCCGCGGCCAGGATCGCGCACCGGACCCACAGCTGATAGACAAGGTGCGCAGCACCAGGAGCGTGGAACCGCGCCCCACTCCATCGAGCGGAGGGCCTTCACAGGCCTGCCGGTGGTGACAGGCTCCGGCCAGATCGGCGAACGCCGTGGTGGACAGCCCCGGGGGTAGTGACAGTCGGGGCAATCGGTCCAGCCTGGGGCGAGAGCGCCTACCGCGATACCAGGGGCCTGCCTGGACCTGTCCGACCTGGCCCACCATGGCTCGCGCAGCGCCCCGAGCGCCCACCTTCCGCACATACCCCTGGGAGTATAGTGATGCCTGGAAGGGAGCCTGAGACGAGTGCACCACGCCAAGCACCGCCCTCTTCGCGAGCCGGCGCAGCGAGGAATACGCCGCCCGACACGGGCGTCGGTCCGGCACGCCCGACCGGTACCCCAGTGGCGCCCCCTGTTGCATCCGGTGGAACGCTTTCGCGCACCGTCGGCCGCATTCGCGGAGACATGAGCCCGCAGCATCGCCGCCTGAACGAGCGCTTCGACAGACCAGCTACGGCGCCGTGCGGTTGCTTGAACTTGTCTCGTGCCCCACACCGACCCCCAACCTTCGCGAAGGACTGCCATGCCCACCGAGCCCACCATGCCCACCGATGGCCCCCGGTTGGACTCCACGCCGGACGTGAGGTCTATCCGCGACGACCGTGCCGATCGAGCGTTGCCACATTTCTCCATGCCTGCCGCCGGCGCCCGTTGGCCGCGGCGCCGCATCGCGACTGCGACGCTGCTGGCACCGGCGCTGTTCGCCGGACTCGTGGCCGTCGGTGGCGGTTGGCCGCCTGCACCGGCCCCGGTCTGGGTGACACTCGTCGCGCTCACTGCGGCGGGTAGCGCAGCCACGCTTTCCACCTTCCTGGCAGCATCCGGTGCTGGCTGGCGCGTCGACCTCGGCTGCGCACCGTGCGCCGCGATGCCCGCTCTGAGCGTCCTGGCTGCGTCCTGGCTGCTATCGACAGCCCCGCACCAGTGGTCGATGGCGCTGACCGCGGCAGTCGTGGTCGGGCTCGGCCTCGCGATACGTCTGGTCCAGGCTGGTGCCTCCTGCTCCACCTGATACGTCAGGCGACAGGCAGCGGCGGGAATACGCTAGCTTTGACCGCGTTGTATACCCTGGAGGGTATTTTCTACGAACAGGAGACGACATGGCTACCGTGAACCTGACTGCTGAGACGTTCGCTGACACGATCCACAAGGACGGCATCGTGCTGGTCGACTGGTGGGCCGCGTGGTGCGGCCCGTGTCGGATGTTCGCCCCGGTCTTCGAGCAGGCGTCTACGCAGCACAAGGACATCGCCTTCGCCAAGGTGGATACCGAGACCGAGCAGCAGCTCGCTGCCCAAGCGGCCATCAGTTCGATCCCCACGCTGATGGCATTCCGTGACGGCATTCTGGTGTTCTCCCAGCCTGGCTCCCTGCCTGCCCCAGCTCTCGAACAGGTCATCACCGCGGTGCGGGGCCTGGATATGGACATGGTCCGCACCGAGCTCGCCACCCAACAGTCGTAGGCGACCCATGACGTACGGCATCCCAGTGGCCCGTCGTGCTCCTTCGACCCGGCGGATGCCGCGTCCTGACCAGGACTTCGGGCGTGTGGTCTCAGACCGGGCAGCCCAGGTGTAACCCAGCCGCGGCCCTATCGGTCACCGAGCGTTCGAGCCGACGCTGGGCCAACCGGATCGCCCGTACTTGCCCGGGCGGGTGACCTTCGCCCGAAATATGGTCGCAAGATGACACCGGACCCCCTGAGCGCAGTGGCTGCAGATCCGGCCGGCCTGCTGCCCGCCCGCCCTCAGATGGCGTTCACGTTCGGGTGGCACATCATCCTGGCGTCGTTCGGCGTGGCCTTCCCGGCGATGATCTTCGTGGCGCACTGACGGGACCTGGTGCGCAAGGACGCCGTGGCGGAAACCTTGGCGCAACGGTGGGCCAAAGGTGTCCGCCGTACTGTTCGCGATCGGCGCGGTATCGGGCACGGTGCTCAGCTTCGAGATGGGGCTGTTGTGGCCGGGGCTGATGGGCACGTTCGGCAGCGTCCTCGGACTGCCGTTCGTTCTGGAGGGGCTGTCGTTCTTCGTCGAGGCCATCTCCCTGGGCATCTACCTCTACGGCTGGGGGCGTATGCCGCCACGTCGCCACTTGCTCATGGTGGTGCCGATGGCGATCGCCGGGATCGTCGGCACGTTCTGCGTCATCTCCGTCAACGCGTGGATGAACACCCCTGCCGGGTTTCGCCTCGTCGATGGCGAGGTCACCGACGTCGACCCCTGGGCCGCGATGTTCAACCCCATCGCCGGGCTGCAGTTCGCGCACATGTGGGTCGCGGCATACATGCTCGTCGGCTTCACGATCGCGGGCGTCTACGCCGTCGGCATGCTGCGCGGACGCCGCGATGCCCACCACCGGCTCGGATTCCTCATACCGTTCTCCTTCGCCAGCGTGGCGGCGGTCGTCCAGCCGGTCATCGGGCACCTGCTCGGCGGCGGCCTCGGCGACCGGCAGCCCGCCAAGCTCGCCGCGTTCGAGCTCGCCACGACCACGGAGAGCCCCTCACCGCTGCGCATCGGCGGTCTGCTGATCGACGGCGAAGTGCACTCGGCCCTCGACATCCCGGTCCTCGGCTCGCTCATCGCGCAAAATTCCTTCACCGCGCCCGTTCGCGGACTGGACACCATCTCGCTGCCGGACCAGCCCACGGTGAACATCACCCACTGGGCGTTCCAGACGATGATCGGGATCGGCACGCTCCTGGCACTCGCCGTCGTCGTCTACTGGGCGCTTCGCTGGTGGCGCAAGCACGACCTCCTGGAGCACACCTGGTTCCTCAGGTTCTGCGCCGTGAACGGGCCCCTGGCCGTCATCGCCGTCGAGACAGGCTGGATCGCGACCGAGGTAGGCCGCCAGCCATGGGTGATTTACGACATCATGCGCACCACCGAGGCAGCCGGAAACCACTCCGGCCTGTGGTGGCTGCTGGCCACCACCGTTGTGGTCTACACCAGCATGACCGTCGGCGCGGCGCTCGTGCTGGGGTCCATGGCCGGCCGCTGGCGGCAAGGCCAGCAGGACCTCCCCAGCCCCTACGGGCCGCAGTCCAGACTCCACGACGAGGACCCCGCGAGGGACGCGCCGTGACCGTCGAGCTCGCGGTCGCGATGGCCATGTTCGTCGGCCTGGTGGCCTACGCCGTCTTCGGAGGCGCGGACTTCGGCTCCGGCTTCTACGACCTCACCGCGGGAGGCGACCGCCGAGGCGCGGAGCTGCGCACAGAGATCGACCACAGCATCGGCCCGGTGGGGAGGCCAACCACGTCTGGCTGATCTACGTGCTCGTCATGTGGTGGACCAGCTTCCCGACCGCGTTCGCCGCCGCGATGTCCACCCTGATCCTGCCATTGCTGCTTGCAATGCTCGGCATCGTGCTGCGCGGCGCGGGCTTCGCGTTCCGCAAGTACTCCCCGACGCTCTCGCAGGCGCGTCTCTACGGCGCCCTGTTCGCCGGCTCGTCGCTCGTCGCACCGTTCTTCCTGGGCACGGTCGCCGGTGCGATCGCCTCGGGGCGTGTGCCGGCCGACGGTCAGGGCGACCGCTGGTCGTCCTGGCTGAACCCGACCTCGCTCCTGGTCGGGGCGATCACGGTCGCCTGCTGCGCGTTCCTCGCCGGCATGTTCCTGACCGCCGACGCGACCCGCGCCGGCCACGACGCGCTCGCTGCTCGGCTGCGTCGTCGCACACTGTCGGTCGGGATGGTCTCGGGTGTCCTGGTGCTCGGCTCACTGCCGCCGATCATGCAGGACGCACCCACGTTGGCCGAGGGCCTGACCGGCCGAGCAGCACCCCTCATCGTTACCTCGGTGCTCGGCGAGATCGTTGCGTTGGCGCTTCTGCTGCGGCGCAGGCCTGCCGCCGCACGGGTCAGCGCCGTCGTCGCGGTCGCCTCCGTCATCGTCGGGTGGGGCGCCGCCCAGTACCCCTGGCTGCTCGTCGACCAGGTCACCATCGCCGACGCGGCGGGAGCCCCCGCCACCCTCCGGGCGCTCCTGCTCGTTGCCGCGCTCGCCGGGATCACCGTGATTCCGCCCCTGGTCTAGCTGTTCCGGCTCACCCAGAGCGAGGAATGGGCTCACCACCAGGAGCAAAACTGGCCTCGGTTGCTGATCACCAGCCGCCGGGGGCCGGGCCACTCCGCGCGCGGATTGCTATCGGCGATCACCTTGAGCCCGGATGGTGAGGCGACGTACGGAACGCTCACCGACACGACTCGTCCTGTGGTGGTTCCACCACAGAGGACTTGCGACAGCCTTCTCAGCATCCTTGCGCGGGCGCCCCGGTGGGACAAGCCTGGGCCCTGCGGTCGACTGGATCGATGTAGCCCTCACCGAACGGTTTCCGACACCCCAACTACCGAGCGCCTGCGAGCGAACCACGAGGCATGTACAGCGCAAACCGCCGTGTCCCACGCCCCGACGGACTGCAGGACCGGGGTATCCGATGCGGTGACAGGCTGGCCGTTCGGTGAGGCGCTCGTCGCAGTCAGGGATCGGCTCCAGTCCTGGACACATCCCGGCACGATCAGCTCGCGCCAGGCTGCGCGACCCAGGGGCAGCGGACCCGGGTGAGCCGGCACGTGATTCCGACAGCAGCCACCACCACGGCGACCGCCACCACGACCAGAGCGGCCGCTCCAGGCAGTTCTTGGACCAGCACCACCACGGCCATGACGAGCACGAAGTAGCCGAAGCCTCGTCGCAGCGATTCTTCGGACACTCGGGTCGTGAGACGGGCTCCGAGCAGGGAGCCAGCGACCGCGGCTGCGGTGACAGCGGCTACGAGTACCCAGTCCAGCGACACCGTCGTGAGCCGTCCCGCAAGCCCTGCGAACGAGTTCATGGTGATCACCAGCAGGGACGTCCCCACGGCCGCAGGCATGGGCAGCCCTGCGAGCAGGGCGAGCGCTGGAACGACGAGAAAGCCGCCCCCCGCACCGACCAGACCGGTCACCAGACCGACACCGAGCCCGAACAGGACGATCCGCACCCACGGGCGCGCGCTGGCGTGGACAGCGCGAGACGTGCTGGCGCGGCGACCGCGGATCATGGCGCCTGCCGTGGCGACCATCATGACCGCGAAGGCGATCATCAGGACCGTGCCGGGGATGTGCCCGCCGACCAGACCGCCCGCGAAAGCGCCTGCTGTTCCGGCAGTCCCGAAGATCAGACCGGTCCGCCACTGCACGTTTCCACGTCGGGCGTGGGCGAGCATGCTTGAGATCGATGTCACGCCGACCACCAGGAGGGAAGATGCGATCGCCTCCTTGGGCGGGAACCCGGCCACGTAGGTGAGCAGCGGGACGGTGAGGATGGAGCCACCTCCCCCGAGCAGTCCGAGGGATATGCCCACCGCCACCGCGAGCACCAGCACGGTGATCATGGTGATGTACATGGTCGTCCCGTCTGCTCAGGCGGTCTGTGCCACGACGGCCTGGGGCGTGACTGGGATGAAACGGATGGACCTCTCGTAGGTCGGGCTGGCCGACGTGCGGTTCCACGGCATCCTGGACAGCACCGCGGCCATGACACAAGAGTTCGACAGGGCAGAGTAGGTCAGTCCGGCTCCGATCGCACCGGTGAGGTAGCCAAGGCGGGGATGGATCAGCGTGCTTCCGAGAAACCCGACCAGGACGAGCGACCCGGCGACCATCCGAACCTGGCGGTCCATGGCCCAGCGCTGCGCGCCGCGCACCACAGGGCCGCCTGCGGACTCGAACGCGGTGATCCCGCCGGCGAGCACCTCGCCGCTGGGCAGCCCAACCGACGACAGCCGGACTTGTGCCTGGCCGGCGCGGACTCCGGAGTGGCAGACCAGTACCACGCGGCCGCCGAGCCGATCGGCCAGATCGTGGGTGTGCTCGGACAGCAGCGGCAGGGGGACGTTGTACGAGCCGCGGATGTGGACCGATTCGAACTCTGCGGGTGTCCGGACGTCGATGATGGTCAGCGCGTCGTCAACCAGGCGCTGTTTCAGCTCGTCGGGCTCGATGGTCGTGACGGTGGCGGTGGCGGCCATGCGTGAAGGAGTGCCTTTCGTCGGTGGGATGGGACGTGTCACGCGGAGGTGGCGATGGGCTGGGAGTGCTTCCAGGTGCTCCAGCCGGCGTAGCTGCCCTCGAGCTCGACGACGTCGTAGCCGGCCCGGCGCAGAGCACTGGCGGTCACGGAGTTGCGCACCCCGGACTGGCAGTAGGTCGCGATCGTGCCGTCATCGGGCAGCTGGTCCAGGTGCCACAGCACCCGGCCGCCGCTGAGCTGCTCCGAACCCGGAATGTGGCCCGCGGTGTGCTCGGTCCTGTTGCGGACATCGAGCAGCATCGCGACATCGACGCCCTCGAGCTCGGCCGGAGGGACGACGGCTGGAACCGTGGTCGGCAGGCCGTCGAGATCGGTCGTGTAACCGGCCACGTGGTCGACGCCTACGCGGACCAGGTGATCACGCATCGCCTGGGCGAACCCCTGATCCGGGGCCAGCAGCACTAGCGGACGGGTCTCGGTCTCCGGGTCGTAGACCCAGGCACCATAGCTGGCCGCCTTCGCAAGTCCGGGAACGTTGAGACTGCGGACGACAGTCCCTGCGTGCACGGCGTGCTGGTCGCGGGTGTCGACGAAGATCACCTCGTCCGCCTCGAGGCGGCGTGCAAGGTCGTCGTTCGCCATCTGGACGATCGGGGGCAGCGAGCCAAGCAGCTGAGGCCCGTCCCTGTTCTCCCGCTTCATCCGCCCGAAGTAGGCATGCGCGTCAGGCTGCCCATCAAGCAGCTCATCGACGAAGCCCTGCTCATCGCCGTCGCGCAGGTACGTTGCCCACCAGGCGTTGAGCCGCTCATAGCCGACCGTGGTGGACGGCAGCGCACCCAGAGCCTTGCCGCAGGCGCTCCCGGAACCATGCGCGGGAAAGACCTGAATGTGGTCGTCGAGGCTGAGGAACTCGTCGCGCAGCGAGGCGAAGAGCTGGCGGGCGCCCTCGAACCGGGTGTCGGCACCGCCAGCGGCCTCGTCGAGCAGGTCCGGGCGGCCGAGGTCGCCGGCGAAGACGAAGTCGCCGGTGAGCGCGTACCCAGGCGCGCTGCTGAAGGCGCCGTCGGTCACGAGTAGTACGAGGTGCTCGGGAGTGTGCCCGGGGGTGTGGCGCGCCTCGACAGTGATGTTCCCGATCGTGATCGTGTCACCGTGGCGAAGACGATTCGCCTCAAACCCGTACTGCCAGTGCTGACCACCCTCACCCGAGACATAGATCTGGGCACCGGTAGTGGCAGCGAGCTCCCGCGTGCCGGACAAGTAGTCGGCATGGATGTGGGTTTCGGTGGCCGCCACGATGCGCATACCGTGCCGCCGGGCGAGTTCGAGGTACTCGGCGACGTCGCGCCGGGCATCGACGACGAGTGCCTCACCCGTGGCCTGGCAACCGATGAAATAGCTCGCCTGAGCGAGGTCCTCGTCGTAGATCCGTTCGAGCAGCATGGGTCTCTCCTTGAGGTCGTTCCATGAGGCGTTACAACAGTCTCACCGATACCCCCTGGGGTATGCAAGTCGGGCGTGTGCGGGCGTGCATCAGATTTGCGCAGAGAGCAACTCATGCCACGCGGACGGCATCACGACGCGGGGCAGCTCAGCAGCGGGAAACACCCGCCAGAGAGGCCCGATGCCGACCGTGCTCGAGCGGCGTCGGCCCGGCAGGCCGCTCGAACCTGACCGTCAGAGGACCAGCACGGACGCTCAGGTCGTCGGTCGTTCGCCGCCGGCAGGGTTGGCGGCACCACTCGGTTCCCACCGCCGGTCCAGCGGCGGGAAGATCCCTCGGCCTGCGGTCGGTTGAGAACCGGCACGGATCTAGCATCCGATGACATCTACAGGCGGGCGTGTTTGCCGCCTGGCAGGTCCAGCGTTGCCATCAGCACGATGCCACGATGTCCGCGACGGCCGTTCGTGCGGAGAACCGACTCAGACAGCCTCCCGCGCACCCGCGGAGACCTACACGGGGGAACTTGACACCCGTTCGCCGTCCGGTGAGGCGGTATCACTGTGCGCATAACAGCAAGATGAGCACGAAGTCGACCAGGTCGCCGCCGTAGAACATCAGCTGCGCGCCTGTGTGTGCGTCCGTTGGGGTGGCGCCCGGCGATGGGTAGGCGTAGAGCAGCTTCGCCAGCACACCGTGCGCGGCCAGAGATACCACCAGCACGATCGGGCGCAGGACGAACCCGGTGCGATGCGGAGACGGGTCGACCGGCACCAAGGCGACGGTGGACAGGTAGCCGGCGAGCAGGAAGTGCACCCTCACCAGCACGTGCACCAGCATCCCCTGCTGCATAAGCCCATACAGGGGGCTGCGGTAGAGCGCACACAGGCCACCCACGTTCAACAGCGGCGCCACGACCGGATTGGTCAGTGCTTGCCGACCGGGCCGTGCACCGCCCGGCTCAGCGCCCGCGCCGGCTTCACGTTTTATGACCCGCAGCGCAAGCATGACGGGAGCGTCCAGCACCAGCGGCGCCACCGTCCCCACCAGCAGGTGCTCCCCCATGTGTGCCGCGAAACTGCCGTGGGCAGCCGTCGCGAGGGGCCGAAGAATACCGCCGCAGCGGCCATCACGCCGAGCACCCACACCAGGGGGCGGCGCCACGGCCAGGCGTGTCCGTGGCGGATGTCGCTGGCCACTGCGGCCAGGTAGACATCGGCGGCTAGCAGGAACGGCACGAGGAGGACCCACTACCCGCTGGCCCCGCTCGTGCTACCGCCGTGCAGGTGCTCGTCGACACCGATCAGCACGGGCGCTCCGCACTCTCGACCTAGAGACCATCCGTTGCTCCGATGGCAGCCACTCGCCATCGACAAGCCCGTGGACCCACCGCACCCGCCTCCTGCGCGAGCACAGTCCAGCCCCCTCACGACGCAACTGCGCACCCGCGGCGCACGCCGACCGACACGACAGGCGGAAAATCCACCAGGCTCAACTTGCACCTAATACCCCCTGGGGTATAGTAGGCTCATGCCCAGCGTGTCAAGGATCGAACATGACCATGCCGCGGCGCACCGTCGTGGCGATTGATGTCGCTGGCGGCACGGGCGCGGTTGGCTACATCCGCCGCACAGACAAGAGCGTGGGGATCGCCGTCCTTGAGTAGTCCGAGCACGTACCCGCGTTCTGATACACGCGCGGCTCGGATGCGCACAACCTGTCCGACTACCGACTCAGCCTGCGCGCCACCCGCTTCGGCCCCACCCCGCACCATCGAAGGAGCCCACCCGTGAGCCTGCTCGACACCCTGCGTCGCATCCTCGGGCGCACCGACGACGGAACCCTGCCCTCGACGGTCAACGGACCCACCGCCGTCCAGCTCGTTCGCGACGGAGCGAGCCTCCTGGACGTGCGCGAGCGCGCCGAGTGGAACCAGGGCCACGCACCCCAGGCCGTGCACGTCCCGCTCTCGAACACCTCACAGGCACCGCGCCGCCTCGACCAGGACAAGCCCGTCGTGGTGATGTGCGCCTCCGGGGTGCGCTCCCGCAGCGCAGCCAAGACGCTGCGGACCCTCGGCATGCAGGCCACCAGCCTCTCCGGCGGCATCCGCGCCTGGCAGGCCGCCGGCGGCTCCGTGCGCCGCTGACCCCACCCCCGCCCGCAAGACCCGTAAGGAGAACCACCATGTGTAGCCCCGCCCGTTGCAGCACCTGCGGCAAGGTCACCTGGACCGGCTGCGGCATGCACGTCGACGCCGTCATGGCCGACGTGCCCAAGGACCAGCAGTGCACCTGCCCGTGAGGAGCACCACGAACCACCACCGCCCCTGACCACACCCGGCGATACTGTCAAAGACACCCATACGCTGTCCGTCGACCTGCGGAGCACCCCGCCACCGGTCACACGGTGTGTCCGTCCCGTGCTCGACTGTGGACCCCCACCGGCCGGTGACCCGGCCGGCCCGATACAAGGAGACCGTTATGACCTACGCGATCAGCACCACCGTCGACAACTCCTTCGACGCGACCGTCGATGCGGTCCGCGCCGCCCTCGCCGAGCAGGGCTTCGGCATCCTGACTGAGTTCGACCTGGCCGCGACCCTCAAGAAGAAGCTCGACGTGGACGTCCCCCGCCAGGTTGTCCTGGGCGCGTGCAACCCGCCCCTGGCCCACGCAGCGCTCCAGGTCGAGGACAGCATCGGGCTGCTCCTGCCGTGCAACGTCGTCGTCCGCGAGGACACCAGCAACAGGATCGTCGTGGAGGCGATCGACCCCGCCGTCATGGTCGAGGTCACCACCAACGACGCCCTCCAGGCCGTTGCCGACGACGCCGGCACCCGCCTGCGAACGGCTCTTTCCACGCTCCGCAGCGCCTGAACCACCAGCTGCGCTCACCGACGGTGAGCCGACACCGAAGGAGGACCTGGTGGAACTCGATCCCCAGGAGATGACCAAGGTCAGCAACCGACTCAAAAGGGCACAAGGTCAACTCACCGCCGTCATCCGCATGCTCGACGCAGGCGAGGACTGTGAGGACGTCGTCACACAACTGGCCGCTGTCTCACGAGCGCTCGACCGGGCGGGCTTCGCGATCATCGCGTCCGGCATGAAGCAATGCCTGACCGAGCCGACCACACCCAGCGGGGAACCTGCGCTCGATGTCGCGAAGCTCGAGAAGCTGTTCCTGTCCCTCGCCTGACCATCTCCGCTCTACACAGCGCAAGCTGCCCGCAGGACTGGCTACGGAGGTGAGAACGAGCAGCGTTTGGAGCGCTGTTTGAGCAGCGGTCGCCCGGTGCGGTGTCGCGCCGTGGAGCCGAGTCTCAGCAGCGGCTGTTGGGGCTCCGGGATCCGCCGTGGTTGTCGATGATGGTTCCGTCGCTGCCGGCGTCAAGGCCCTACGGCCCCTGCGGGGTGGCCTGCGGCCAGCCGGGACTCCGCCCGCGCCGTCACAGCTCGCAGGGAGCGGCGAAATCCCTCGCTGAGCGGGTCCGGTCCGGTGCTGCCGGGAGTCATCTCCACAGACTTCCCCAACGAGCTGGTGCCGCTCGCACTCATCTCCAAACGCTGCTCGTTCTCACCTCCGTAGCCACAGGACGCCATTGCGAAGGCTCTGAACTCTGCTCGACCGCTCTGGTGGATGCGTGGCGGCGACTGCCGCGCTCGGACGTCTCCCGCCACTCGAACCCGACGAGCCGCCCGACAGATTCAGCGGGACTCGGGTTCGTGCCCGTGGTTCAGTGGCGCGATCGGCGATGCCTGCGTGACGGTATAGCGGCTGGCGCCCTCCACGCTCATCCCGAACAGGTCGCACAGCCGGCGCACGTCCCCGCCGCTGGCGTGCGCCTCAGCCAGGATGCGGTCCTCCCGAAGAGCTTGCGGACGCAGGGTGGTCCTGTTCCACGGGAACTGCGTGCCCGGGTGGACCAGGCGCGGTGCGCTGCGCTGGGTGACGAACAGGTACGGGTTGATCGTGCTCGGCCACGTCTTCGCACGGTGGTCGAGCCAAGCACGTAGCCGGGGTCGGACCAGGTCGGCCAGGGGGATGCTGCGGTCGCCGACCTGGAGGCGACCGTCGGCGATGTCGGTGAGCTGAACGCGTCGAACCTGGAGGTTGGTCAGGGCATGGAAGACCACCAGGGCCACCGCCAGTGCCACCGCGGGGTCGGACGAAGCCAGCGCGGCGCGGACCGCCGCAGTGTCCAGCGGCAGCGGTGTGCTGCCTGCGGTGCCGGGGTTGGCCAGGGCGCGGGCGGGGTTCTGGAACGTGACCTTGCGGGACTTCAGGATCGAGAAGAGCGACCGCATGCCGGTCACTGTTGTGGCGCGTCGGTGTCCGAAGGCTGGCAGGGCATCGGTGACCATTCCGGGTGTGACGGCGGCCAGGGAGTCGGTGCCCTGGGCGGCCCAGTCGGTGAGGATCGGCGTGAGGGCGTGGATCTGCTGGCGGATGTTGACCGGGGCTCGCCGACGGCGGCGCGGAGCGGTGCTCGACCCGTCGATCATGACGCTCAACCAAGTCTCGAGCTGGGCGCGCATGGGCTGGGGCAGGTGTCGGGTCTTGGTGGTGAAGTAGGTCTGGATGCGTGGGATGCGGTCCTCGACCAGGAGGCCGGCCGCTTCCAGGACGTCCATGGTGGAGACGATGTTGCCGGCGTAGGTCGGCAGGGTTAGCACGTCGGTGACGCGGATCCGCTCCTCGGGGCGGCTGCGGTAGGTCTGCAGCAGTCGGAGCGAGCGGACCACGTCGTTGCGCTGCCGGGTCGACCAGCCGTGCTTGGCCGCGTGCTCGCGCACGATCTGGTGGCAGTGCCGGGTCAGCTCTCCGTCCTCCCACCGGGCGCGCTCGGTCACGATCTGCGGGTCGAGCGTCATGGCGAACAGCGCGCCCTGGATGCCGTCGACCGGGGCGAACGATCGGGTCGGTGCGCTGGGGCGTCGCCTGGGTCGCCGTGGTGGCGGCGGTGGGCGCAGCACCTGCGTGGGCGTGGGCATGTTCGCGAGGAACATCTGCTGGCCGTGCTTGTTCGCTCCGGCCAGGTCGATGCCGTGGCCGGGTTCGTGGAGCATGCGGGCCTGCTCCAGGCACAACCGGCAGGCACCGGCGTCTCCCACCGGGCTGATGCGCCCGCAGTAGTCACACGCGCTGGTCGGGAAATGGGTGGCCCACCACCGGCAGGTCCAGCACATCCAGTTGTGCTGCCGGAACACGCCCCAGGCCAGGCAGCTGGTGCAGGAGGACAGAAACCTCGGCCCGCCGGGATGACACGCCTCGCACAGGCCCTGGCTGAAGTACGCCGTCGAACCGCAGGCCCGGCACGGAGGTGGGGTGAACGGGCCACCGGGCAAGCACGCGTAGCAGTAGTCGACCCGCGGCTTGGACCAGGCGACCTTCGCCGTCTGGCACCCGTTGCACTTAGGTGGCGGGCGCAACGGCGCGCCCGGACCCGGCCTCACCGAATCCGCTTCACAGCGGCGGCTGCGAACGTGGTTTGCCGAACCGCGGGGTCACCACCGTGGCTGCCGGCTGTTCCCCGCCGACCGCCTCGGCCTGGGCCGGGCGCCGTGCAGCGACCTTCTCCGGCTCCGGGATGAGCAGGTCGCCGGGAACGCACTCCAGCACCGCGCACAGCACATCGAGCTCTTCCAGCCGGATCACCGGCGGGCTGGTCGCCCACCAGGAGGACATCTTCCCGGCGCTGATCTCCAGCCCGGCCTCGGCGAGCATGCGCCGCATCTGCGCGGACTTCCAGATTCCGCGTTCGGCTGCGGTCAGCCGCAGGTTCCACTTCATCCTCAGACCTCCCCGAAGCGGGCCGCGACCCGCTGGTTGGCGTTCTTCCATGCCTGCTCGACGTGCTCGCTGCGCACGTGGATGTATCCCGACGTCGTCGCGAGCCACTGGTGCCCCAGCAGTTCCTGCAGCGCCTTGAGGTCCATCCCGGCTCCGTACAGGGACGAGGCGCAGTAGTGCCGCAGCACATGCGGGGTCAACCGACCCGACCACGACGGCAGCCACAGGCCGGTCTGGATGCCGAGCGTGCGGCGCAAGGCGTTCGACCCGACCCGCCCGCATCTGCCCAGCTCGTCATCGAACCGCTCGGACGGCAGCATCGGCGCATCCGGGTTCGACCAGTCGTCGCCGAACTGGTGGCGCACCTCGGCCAGCCACCAGTCGATGAGCTCGTCAGCGCCGTTGATCGCCGGGACCAGTCGCTGCTTCGGTCCACGGCCGCGTGACCCCTTGCCGAACCGGACATGGAGCTTGCCCATCCCACCAAGATCCGGGCGCCAGTCACGGATGTCGAGCATCACCGTCTCGTTGATCCGCAGCCCCAGCCGGCGCCACAACGACGCTGCGAAATAGTCCCTCGCCGCCGGCAGATACTTCCGCGCCTCACCGACCGATGTGCGCCACCCCGCGAACAGCTTGTCGACCTCCACCTCCGACGGCGGGACCCGCACCTTGCCCAGCGACGCCCCGGACTGCCGGTTGAACTCGTCCACCGGCTGCTCGACCACGACACCGGTCAGCCGGTGGACCTGCCCCAGATAACGCCCGATGACGAACTCGTAGAACCGCGCCAGGACACCAGCCTTGCCCGCGCGCGTGGACACGCTTAACCCCCGCCGGCGCTGCTCGGCCAGGAACCGGTCAGCGTCCTGGCACGAAGCCGCCCACAACGGAACGGTCAACGACCGGGCGAACTCCACCACGACCGACCGTGACGAGGCCACGTGCTGATCGCTCAGTCCAGCCGCACTCATGGCCAGCGCGTGCTGGTCCACGATCTCCTGCTCGAAGTCCTCGACATCCTGCGCCGAGCGCAGCGCCTCGTCCATGCCGCTGCCTCCACGCAGCGCGACGAGCGTCACAGAGCACTCAGTTCACCCGGATCGACCATCCGTCGACCCTACGGCGAAACCGTCACTCCTGCTGACCAATGGTCGAAGCCACAGCTCCTGGCAGGCAACCGCGGAAACTCACGGCTCCCAGCCACTCAACGCTCCGGCGTCTCAAACGAACCTGAGCGCCTGGAGATTGCACCTGGTTCCTGACCACCACGCAGGGAACCAGCGCGCTGATTCGGTCGTGCGGCAGGCCAGCCCCAGCAGTCAGGCAGGCCGTGGCGCGTACATGATCACGGCGACCCCGGCCAGGCAGAGCAGGGCGCCGGTCACGTCCCACCGGTCGGGGCGGAAGCCGTCCACGAGCATGCCCCACGCGAGGGACCCGGCGACGAACACGCCACCGTACGCGGCCAGGATGCGCCCGAAGTTCGCGTCGGGTTGCAGGCTGGCGAAGACGCCGTAGATGCCCAGGGCGATGACTCCGGCGCCGATCCAGACCCAGCCCTTGTGTTCGCGGATGCCTTGCCAGACCAGCCAGGCACCGCCGATCTCGAAGAAGG
The DNA here is from genome assembly GCF_040639055.1 of Promicromonospora sp. NPDC023987. NCBI lineage: Bacteria > Bacillati > Actinomycetota > Actinomycetes > Micrococcales > Promicromonosporaceae > Promicromonospora > Promicromonospora sp. NPDC023987. The sequence continues at coordinate 133,415 of NZ_JBEZZF010000001.1, forward strand.
CCGCGGCTGCGAACAGCAGGATGGAACGGACCAGATCGTTCATCGGGGCAGGGTCTCCGTTGGTGTCGCGTGGTGGGTGGGTAGGAGGTCGGCCAGTAGAGGAGCGGCCTCGGGCGGGGCGGTGATCGTCAGGTCGAAGGTTGGTCCGTGCAGGTCGAGTCGGAAGCTGAAGAATGCGCAGCACTCTTGCTCAGCGGCAGCCAGGCTCGTGGTGCGTTCCAGGTCGGCCGTGGGCAGGGTGACCCGCACCCCGCCGGTGACCTCGACGAGGTCTGCTGTACGCAGCAGGTCGTGCCAGTCGGCAACCCGCTTCGCGTAGTCTCCGGCGCCGAGGGTGCACGCCACCGGTGCGGGCGTGGCCTCGACGAGCGGCAGCGGCCGGCGGGGCGGGTCCAGGAACGCACATGATGCGTCGCAGGGTGCATCTCGGTCGGGCAGGGCATCGAGGTAGTCGATCGCCGCGGTGAGTGTCTCGTGCAGACCCTGCAGTGCGGTGAGGCGTTGCGTGGTCTGCTGGATGCGTTCGGCGAGCATGGGCCGGTAGGTCGAGCGCACGCTGTGGCACGATTCGGACTCCCACACGGTGGCCAGCTCGCGGATGTCGGTCAGGGGCAGGTCGAGGTGCTTGGCCTGGGTGATGAACGCCAGCCGGTCCAGCGCCTGCTGCCCGTAGAGCCGATACCCGTTACCTGCCCGTGTGGCGGGCAGCAGGCCCTCAGCCTCGTAGTACCGCAGCGTCGACGCCGGTACCCCGCTGCGTTCGGCCAGCTCGCCGATCTTCAACTCGTCCACGCCACGACGGTAAACCTGCGAGTCAGGTTGAAGGTCAAGACACAGTCGCCGCCATGCGTTCCGCGATGGTCCGCAGACGACGCCTCGCGTTGTGTGGCTACCGGGAAGCGCGGGCAGAGGAAGGGCCGTTCCCCCGAAGGGAACGGCCCTTCTGGACAGCAACCCGGAAACATGATTGGCACGGTTGTGCCTACTGCCCGGCGCCACATTAGTCCGTCTGGGTATGTCATTGCGTTGCGCGCTTCGACGCAGCGGGACCGGCGAACGGAGCCCGCATGGCGACCGGGTGCCCGGCCCTACCTCCCCTGCAGCGGCGGCATACCAAGTGCACGCCACGATCGGGAGGAACTGAGCGATGCCCACTGACGATGAATTGGACCGTGCAGACACCGCGGCCATGAAGCTCCATGACGCGCTCGACACCCGCCCGGCGCATCGCATGCTGGCCCGCCAGATCTGGACCGCGTTGCGCGGCCTGGGCCTGGACCACGGGTGGGTGACATGCATCGGGATGGACGCCGCGACGTTCACCGGCCACATCACACCGCAGGAGTATGGCGATGCCGGTAGCTACGCGGAGTGGACCGGTCCGATCCGCCCTGCGGGCGACGTCTACGACGCCGTGCTGATGCCGCAACTCGACACCGACCCACCGCCGGACGCCATCATCGCCAACCTGCCCTACGCCAATCTCCACATGCGCAGCCCGCGCAGCGCCAAGAGCGTGGACACGGTCCACGAGGAACTGCTGACGGACACGACCGGGCACATTGCCCCGGGCGGATTCCTCGTCGCTCTGACCAGTCGACAACTGATGGATGGCGAACACACCGGTGTCCGTCAGACGTTGGCCCAGGCGATGGACTTGGTCGGTGCGCTGCGGCTGCCCGGGACGGTCTACCACCCCGCCCTGTCGACCGGACAGACCGCACCTACCGATCTGTTGGTGCTACGCCGTCGCCAGCCCGGCGAGCCGAACGGCTCTGCCGTGTGGGCCGCTTCCGGCCCCGTCGTCTTCCCGGGTGGTCAGGCCAGAGTCAACTCGTACTTCACCAACCACTACCCGCACTACGTGCTCGGGGAGGTCGGGTTCATCGACGACCCGGACGGGGACAGCCGCCGGATCGCCGTCCTACCTTCCAGCACACCGCTGGAACCGGCCGTGCGACTGGGGCTGGCCCAGATCGTGCACCAAGCTCGGGCCAACGGACTCACAGCCCGGCCGCTGGCGGCCGGCCCGGAGCCGGCGCCCCCCGGTGGTGGTGAGATCGCCCGGACTCATCGTCGTCTCGGCCGAGGACCCAGCGCAGTCGTGGGCGGGTGACGAGCGGCGGTCGTGACGAGCTTCGACGCGGACGGCCTGAGCCGGACCCGATCGGCACCACCGGGTTCGCCCAACGCTCGGGCTGTGTCGATCGGCTGCACATGTAGTCGTACGGTCACCGGCTGGCTGGTGATGGTACGTCGCATGAGAGGCGTGAATTCTGATGGCACAGGAGTTGCCCGACGCGGCATTGCTGGTCCAGAGCATGCGGGTGCTCAGCGATGGGCTCATGCGGATCGCGCGCACGTACGAGCGCTACGTATACCTGCAAGACGAAGGCGACCCTGAGACGTTTTCGCCGGGGCACTTCGTGCTGTACTCCGAAAGGAGCAACGACGAACTGTTCGCGATCGAGGAGCAGTACACGGGCACCGACTGGTCCGACCCCGATCGCCTGCCGACGTCGTGGGCCTGGCACACCCGACGAGTCGAGCGCCGTGATGGTCAGTATCGGTGGGCGCTCGACTGCGAGGGCGAGGTGACCTCCGCCGACGTTGTGCAGCTGCTTGAGCGCGCCGAGGCATGGGCTCGTCAGCAGAGCGAGATCGCACGCCAGGCCACCGCGCACGAGGGACCTCGCCACTCGGACGGGCCGCACGGCCCGTCCTTGTAGGGCAGTGCGCGAGTGGGTCGAAGCGATAGCGACGCCACGCCATCACGCCCAGCCCGGCCGCCTAGCCCGGGCTCTCGGACGGAGACCCTCACCTGTTTCTCGACCGCCTCTCCCGGCAGGCGGCAGAGGAAAGGGCGGTGACGTCGTGCCGACAGAAGAGGTCTTGAACGTCCTGGACGCGGCAGCGATCTACCGGCACGACCGGTATGCCTCACCGACGGCGCACGCCATCCTGGCCGAGAAGATCTGGGGCGCGCTGCGCGATCTGGGTGTCGCACGCGGGCGGATGCTGGTGACCGGGCCTTACGCGGGAACGCTCGCGGGTGTCCCGGCGCCTCGCCTTGGCGCACCTGGTCGACGGGCTGATGCCGGCTACCGCGAGCTGACCGCGGCGATCCCGCCCGCGCGGTGGCCGCACCAGGCTCTGAGCCCGGCGGAGTACACCACGTATGACCCTGCCCAGCACGACGTCGTCATCGCGAACATCCCGATGGCCGGTCTGCAGCCCCGGTCCGTGCACAGCGCGCGCCGGATCGAGCAGGCGCACCGGGCCCTGTTGGCCCAGGCCGTGGCGCGTACGTTCCCTGGAGGTGTGGCCGTGGCTGTCACCGCCCACCAGATCCTGGATCACCCGGCCTCCGCGACTCGACACTTCTTGTCCACCAGGAAGGCCCGGCTGCTGGGCGCGGTTCGGCTGCCGGGAACAGTGCTGCACCACCACCACCCCGAACAGGCGTCACCGGTCGATCTCCTTGTCCTGCGTCGCCCGCTGCCCCACGAAACCCACGCGCCGGCCAACTATCTGGGTGCTGTGCCGGTCAACCTGCCCGGCGGCGTCGAGCTCGTCAACGAGTGGTACGCCCTGCACCACCCGGATCACGTCATCGGCCGGCCCCGCGCGGTCCCCGACCCAGACCGGGACGGCACCCGGTACACCGTGGAGCACGGCGAGATCCCGTGGGACAACGCCCTGGAAACAGCGCTGGCCAGAATCACCAGCACGGCCCGTGACCAGGGACTGACGGCGGTGTCTGCGTCGTGGAACCCGCCCGTCTCCAGGCTCGCACCGGAAGCGGACTGGTCCGCCCGAGCCACCAGCCCGAACCTCGCCGCAGGACAGCACCCTGACCCGGGTGCGCACGCACGGAACCACCGCCCCGGCCTGTGAATCTCCGCACCGACAGGAGCTGACTGTGAGCCCGTTTGACCTGGACGTCGACACGGTCGACGAGCGCACCGCTCGCGCGCTGCTGACCGTCATCAGCCCGCCCGGCCCCGCTGCCGTGACGGGCGCCTGGGTCTCTGCCCGCGGCCCGATCGAGGCTCTACGGCTCGCCCTGGGGAGCGAGCGCGTCGATATGCACGAGCTCTGGGAAGTGGACTACTGGCGCACCACGATCAGGGAACGCGTGACCCAGCTCGGCGTCGCCGACGCGTTCTCCGCCGCGTGCGAGCCCGACGCCCGAGTGCTGATCCCGTCTGATCCGCAGTGGCCGACCGGGCTGGACGATCTGGGTCACTGGGCTCCCGTGGCGTTGTGGGCCGAGGGCTCCACTGACCTGCTGGCAGCGCCCTACACCGACCGGGTCGCCATCGTGGGTCGTCAGGCCGCGACCGAGTACGGCCTGGTCGTAGCTCAGCAGCTGGCAGGCAAACTGTCCGACCGCGGGCTTCAGGTGGTCTCCGGAGGCGCGCACGGCATCGACACCGAAGCACACCGCGGAGCGTTCGTCGCCGGAGGAGCCACGATCATCGTCATGGCCGGCAGCCTGGAGACCCCGTTTCCGCCGTCGAACATGGACCTCTTCCACCGCATCCGGGACAACGGGGGTGTCCTGCTCACCGAGACACCTCCCGGGATCCTGGCGTCCAATACCGGTGCGCGAGCTCGGCACCGGATCACCGCAGCGCTGTCCGGGGGCGTCGTCGCGATCGAGGCTCGTGACCGCTCCGACATCCCCGACGCATGCGAGGAAGCTCTCGCACTGGGTCGTCCCCTGGGCGCGGTCCCAGGTCCGGTCACCAGCGCGACCTCAGCCGCGTCGAACGGACTGGTCGCCCGCGGGCAGGCGGTCTTGGTCGCGAACGCCGACGACGTCACCCGCATGCTGCGCCATAGTGCTCGAAGCGAGGCACAACACGACGCCTCGGCACGGTCGCAGCGCCCGTCGCCTCCGCACGACCCACCGCTGTGAACGGCGAGCGACAGCGATGGACCTGGTCAACGAGCTCGACCTGCTCGCCTCCCCGGTCCCCGATGCCGCCACCGACGCATGCGTCTTGACCACGTTGCACTGCGGGTGCGGTCGGCTGGCGTTGCACGACGTCGACGACCGGCCCGACTGGGATACACCCGTGCCACCCTACCTGGACGGCACCCCTAAGGCGCGGCGGTCCGCTCGTCCCGTACACCACGACGCCCACCAGCACGGACCGACACACGGATGGCGTGGCGCACAACGCCCCAGCCAGCCCGGACTGCGACCGAGAACGCGGCCCCGGATCCGTATCCCCAGGACCAGCCCAGCCTCCTGCCCACACCTGCAACCGCTGGACGCCGCCAGCCCTGGAGTAGCCGCGGCCTGCGGCTCGGTCCGCGGGCGTGTGCGTGCCCCTGCCTTCCAGACACGTCTGGGAGGCAGAGATGCGCAAGGACAACCGCACCCTCGAACAGAAGATCGCCGACCGCAAGGCCAAAGTCGACGCGCTGCACGAGAAGCTGACCGGCGCCGTCGAGCAGCTCGTCACCGGTGACGACTGGCGTCGGGCGATCCAGTTCGCGGCCCGGTTCCGTAGCCGCTCGTTCAACAACACGCTGTTGATCTGGGTCCAGCACTCCATCGCGCACGCCGAGGGCCGCGTCCCGGATCCGTTTCCGTCGTTCGTGGCCGGCTTCAAGCAGTGGCACGCCCTGGGGCGCCACGTCGACAAGGGCCAGGCCGGGTACCAGATCTTCGCGCCCGTCACGGCGCGGATGGCTGGCCGCGACGACGACCCCATCTCCTGGCATCGCCTCGAACGTGACGAGAAGCCCGCGCCCGGTGAGGTTGTCCGGTCCCGGATGGTCGGCGTCCGACCCACCTACGTGTGGCCGCTTTCGATGACCTCGGGCAAGGACATCCCGTTGCCGCCGGCCCCGCAGCTCCTGCGCGGCCAGGCACCGGGCGGGCTGTGGGACGGAGTCGTCGAGATCATCCAGGCCAAGGGATTCCGTGTCCTGGATGCTCCCGACGCCGCTTACCTGGACGGCGCCAACGGCATGACCCACTGGATCAAGAAGACCGTCCACGTGCGCGCCGACATGGAGCCGGCAGCCCGGGCAAAAACGCTCCTGCACGAGGCCGGCCATGTGCTGCTCCACGACCGTGAAAACGCGGATGCCGTCGTCCACCGTGGCGTCGCCGAGGTGGAGGCGGAGTCGGTGGCTCTCATGGTCGCCGACGCGCACGGTATGGACACCACGGACTACACGATCCCGTACGTCTCCACATGGGCGTCGCGCGTCCAGGGCCAGGACCCGGTGACCACCGTCCAGCAGACAGCCGCCCGCGTCCGCTCCGCGGCGCTGACGATTCTGGACCAGCTCGACACCCAGACGGTGACCGACGGCGCCCTGCCGAGCATCGACCGTGCGCACGGTCTACCCGAGCACAACGAACAGGCCCGGCAGGCCAGCGAGCTCGCCGCCGGCGTCGCCGACACGACCGCCCCGCCCGGTGATCGTGTCGGCGAGCCGGGCCAGCGGGTGGCCGTCGGCACACGCACCGCGCCGACGACGGATGGAGTCGCCCGATGAGCGCGCGGCTGCGCGACGAGGACCGCGCCGACGTCGTCCTCGACATCGACCACGACGGCCACGTCACCGTCACGCTCGACGGCCGGCCCTGGGCACCACCGCCCGGCGGTGCCGGCGGGCTGGGACTCGGCCGCGCCGACGTCCCGTGGATCCTGCAGCAGCTCGTGGTCGACCGCGACACCCCGCTGTGGGTCATCGCCAAGACACGCGGGCGAGTACTCAAGGGCATCGTCGTGCCCGAGCACCTCAAAGAACCCGACCTGCCGTTCCCGGCCGACCCACCAGAACCGCCACGACGACCCGCACACAGCGGCCGGACGCACGGGCTGGGGGCGGCATGACGCCCGCCGCGGGTCGCCCGATGGGCGACGAACTGACCAACCTGGCCCTCGGCGCCCTGGTCGCGCTGCTGACGTTGTCGGCAGCACTGCGGTTCGCCGCGAACCTGGCCGCCCTCGTGACCGGTCACCCGATGCCCGACGGCGGTCCTGCCACGGGGCTGCGCGTCCTGACCGACCCGACCGATCCCGGCCAGGTTGTCGGCGCCGCCGGCCTGAACCCGTTCGTGTACTGGCTGGCCGTCGCTGTCCTGCTCGGTGGGTGCGGGGCGCTGGCCTGGGTCGTGTGGCGTACGGCGGCCAGCTTGCGCACACCGTCGGTGCACTCAGGTCAGCAGGGCTTGGCGACCAAGCGTGACCTGGCGCGTACGGCTTCCCGGCGTGCCCTGCTGAAGCGGTCAAGGACGCTGCGTCCGTCGGTAACCAAGGCCGAGCCGTCCGACGTCGGCTACCTGCTGGGCTCGGCGCACGGGCAGGAGCTGTGGGCGTCGGTGGAGGACTCCATGCTGGTGCTCGGTCCGCCGCGGTCCGGCAAGGGCCTGCATCTGGTCATCAGTGCGGTCCTGGACGCACCGGGTGCTGTCGTCACGACCGCGACCCGGCCGGACACGCTCGCGGTGACGATGGCCGCCCGGTCGCAGGTCGGGCCGGTGATGGTGTTCGACCCGCAGCGTCTGGCCGGGCATCTCCCGGCCGGGGTGCGGTGGTCGCCGATCCGCGGGTGCGAGACCCCACGCCGAGCGATGGTGCGTGCCGCCGGGCTCGCCAAGGAGACCGGGCTCGGTGGTAAGGGTGTGGACAACGGTGGCTTCTGGGAGAACACCACCCGTGGTGCCCTCCAGGCCCTGCTGCATGCCGCGGCCCTGGCAGGTCGCGCTCCGAAAGACCTGTACGTCTGGTCCCTCTCGCCGGCCGCCGCGGCGGACGCCGTGGCGATCCTGCGCGCTCACCCTGGTGCCGCGCACGGGTGGGGCGAGGGATTGGACGGGATGCTCAACGGCGACCCCCGCACCCGGGACAACCTCTGGACTGGCGTCGCCCAGGCCCTGTCCTGCCTGGCCGACCCCGACGTGCTGGACGCTGTCAGCCCTGGCCCGGACGAAGTCTTGGACCCCGAGGCTTTCCTGCGCGAACGCGGCACCCTCTACTTGCTGGCTACCGGGGCCGGAGCGTCGGCATCCGGCGCGCTGATCGCCGCCTTGATCGAGGACATCACCGAGACCGCCCGCCGGCTGGCCGCCGTCTCGCCGCGGCAGCGCCTGGACCCGCCGCTGCTGCTGGCCCTGGACGAGATCGGGAACATTGCCGCTCTGCCGTCGCTGCGGTTCCTGATGGCCGACGGCGGAGGCACCGGCCTGACCACCGTCCCCGTGTTCCAGTCCCTGGCGCAGGCCCGTGATCAGTGGGGTCCGGAGACTGCGGCAGCGATGTGGGACTCCGCGATCGTGAAGATCGTCCTGGGCGGGATCTCCGCCTCCACCGACCTGCGTGACCTGTCCACCCTGATCGGCGAGAAGGACGAGGTCACCGACTCGATCACCATCGGCGCGAACGGCGACCGGAGCATCCAGCGGTCCTTGCGCCGCGTCCCTGTGCTGCCACCTGAGGCGATCCGGACCCTGCCGTTCGGCACCGACTTGGTCCTGCTGCGCTCTGCACCACCGATCATCGCCACCCTGCGCCCCTGGACCAAACGGGCCGACGCTGCCCAGCTCGTAGCGGGCCGAGACGCCTTCGAAGCCGCCGTAGGTGGCAACGCGGACGACGCCGGGGCCAAGGACGTCGACGTCACTGCCAGTGAAGGAGGTGCGGTGACCGATGAGCACGCCGAAGATGCTGACGCCTGAGGTGCTAGTGGAGAACGCCTTCGCGCAGGCCGCGGCCGTGAGCCAGAACATCGCCACGGACCTGGCAACGTTCTGGCACCTGAGCGACTGGGCTGACACGGACTACGCCGAGCACGAAGAGGCGACGGAGAACGCGGTCCGTGCCCTGCGCCTGCTGGAGGAATGGCACGAAACCAACACACCCCAGTGGAGCGAGGTCCTAGCCCAGCTCGTGGTTGCCGACAGCCGCCTGCACACCGTCGCTGAGCTGCGTACCCCCATCCTTGAGCAGTGGGACAAGGTGCGTGCCCATCTGGACGGCTACCGGCCTGTGCTGGATGCGTCAGCTGTGGTTGGCGGGCGACGCGGTATGTACGCGTGGCTCGCCTTTCAGGCCACGTTGGCGGCACGACCTGCCGAGGTCACCGCGATGACTCCGGGGCAGCGGGCCGATCGGTTCAGTCGCACGGCCGACCAGTTGATCGAGCAGATGGGCCAGGGGTGGTCCCGGGACCGGGAAGCACACGACTGGTGGAACATCGACGGAGGTTCGGACCCGGAGAACGAGCCCCGGCTGCGCGCCGAATGGGAGGTCGAGTCCGACGTCCTGCTGTCCGCGCTGCCCAATCAGTTTCAGGACGGCACATTGCCCACCAGCCCCGTGGACCAGTACCTGGTCGCTCGTCATCTGGCGGACTGCGCCCGTCATGTGCCCACGGGCGGCGAGGTCACCCGGGTCGTGGGGTCCGAGTGGCGGATGGTCGCAGAGATGCTGCGTCTGGTAGCCGACAGGCCGGATCGCGCGAGCAGCCGATCGATGACGCGTCTGCGCGGGGAACTCAACGATCTGGCCGTCGACCTGGGCCGTTACCAGCGGCACGTTGAGGACACTCACGGGCCAGGTGGCGTGGTGTCGAACCTGACGCTGACTACGGAGCAGGTCCGGGACATCGTCGAGGAACAGAATCGGCGCCGCCTGACGGCAGAGCCGGGGCCTCGGCGCGACCAGCCTCGGCTCGCACCGCTACGGCTCTGAAACGACCCGAACGGCGAGAGCTGGTCGCGTCTCGGGTGAGCCTCGATGGTTGCGTCGACGGCGGAACCATCCCGCGTCAGGAGTCTGGCTCAATGCCCTGACGGGGAACGCGGTCGGTGCGAGGTGAGGCCCGTCGGGACCAGCGGTGCACCTGTCATTCAGCGCCCCGTCGCACCGGTGGGGTTTGACCGACAGGGAGCCCTCCATGACATCCCCCGCCACACCTTCTTCGTCGATCCCGACGTCCGTCAGCTTGGAAGGTCGTCTGACTGCCGACCCCGTCCTGCAGCACACCCGGAACGGCCGGTCGTTCGTCCGGGTGCGGGTACAGGCCGACCCCGTCCCGGTTCGACTGGACGACGGCCAGTTCGCGGACCTCCCAACGGTGTCGTGCGATCTGGTCGTGTTCGGCACGGCCGCCGACCGAATGACCAGCCAGTTCCGGGTAGGTGACCGGTTCGTCGCTTCCGGCCGTGTGAGGACCACCGCCGACGGGACCTGGTTCGTCGCCCGCCGCATCGGGCACGACGCTGCCCGCACCACCTACCGCGTCACCCGCGCCCGCCGCACAGCACGTCGAGGCACGAGCAGCCGCTCGACCAGCGAGGGTACGGGCGCGGCTCAGCTGGCCGGGCAGAACCAGGCGATCGTCGCCGGCCGCATCGTGCCCACGACCAGGACCGCGTGAAGGGACCCAGCCACGATGGACGAGAACCGCACCACGACACCGGACGACAGCCAGGACCACGACCCGGACACCTCCAGCAGAATCGGAGCGGTAGACGAGGCGATGCTCGATGAGTTCCTGAACAGCGCGTTCGCGCTGCCCAGCGATGTCGAGGCCCTGGACGAGGACTTCGACAGCCCCGACGAGGGCACCGGATCTGACCAGGACAATGGCCTCGCCGACGACGTGGATCCCCTCGCGTTGCCAGCGGGCATTGGCAGTGCACCCGCGTACCGTCCGGGACGGTCGCCTGTGCCGAGCCTGCCGCTGAAGCCGATGAACCTGAACCTCCTGTCCGCGCTGGAAGCGAGCCTGTACTGGCGGGACCTGGACGCCTGGGTGACCTGGCTGCGTCGCGACTACGGCCTCAGCGTCACCGTGATCCCGCCGCTGTGGCACCGGCACGCCGAGCTGCGATGGGAGCTGTCCGCCCTGCACACCGCGTGGCTGTCCGCCTTCGACCCGAAGTCTTCTGCGTCTGCGCCGATCACGTGGCATCGCGAGCTGGTCGAGGCGCAGGTTCGGCTGGCCGACTGGGTCTCCCACAGCGGTACCGGGCTGACCGAGGACCGGCCGACGCCGGTCACGTTGTGGCCTGGCGAAACCGGGTTTGGTTCCCAGGCGACCTGGGATTCCGAGGCTGTCCGCCCTCGCGCCTTCTCGGACCGAGCCGCGGACTTCGAGGCTTGGGTCGCGCAGGACATCGCTGCCCGCCGCGCGGTCGAGGACCAGGTCCGATCGGAGACTCGCCGCCCGGTGCCCGGCAGCACGACATCGCTTCGGACCGGTTCGGGGAGGTCATGATGTTCGACGACGGCGCCGAGCAGTTCCTCGACGACGCGTACGGCGATGACGAGCACGCCAAGGCCGCCGCTCGTGCGGACATCGCGGCGATGCATGATCACGTCGGCGCGGACGCGACCGCCGCCCACGATCTGATCGCGCTCCAGGTCTGGAAGACGCTGCGCGCTCTGGGTATCTCCGAAGGCCGGTTCCTGGCGCTCGGACCGTACCCGGAGGTGCTGGCAGGATTGCCACCTTCCGAACGGCGTCTTGAGCCGGGGCAGGCGAGCGGTTTCACCGGGCAGATCCCCTCCGGGCGCGACCTGTCCACGACCTGGCCGCACCACGGGACCGTCCTGCGGGCCATGGACGAGGACACCTTCCACGACGAGCACGACGTCGTCCTCAGCGTCGCACCCTACGTCGATGTCGCGCTGCACCGCCCGGGCATCACGGACCAGCGTCGACTGGTCCAGACTGTCGGCGTGGTCTCGATGCTCGAGGCCACCGAGCCTGGTGGGTTCGCGGTGGCCTTGGTCTCTCAGGAACTCCTCGACGACCCCGACCCTCAGTTCCGTCAGTACATCGCGCACCTGGGCGAGCTCGCCGGCGCGGTGCGCCTGCCCGCCGGCGCCCTGCGCACCGATCCAGGTAACGACCGCTGCGTCGACCTGCTGGTCCTGCGCCGCCACCTCGGAGCCCCGCACCACCCGCACACCTTCCTGCGGTCCTCGACCTACGAACGTGACGGGCTCCAGACGCATCTCAACGCGTACTACCAGGAGTACCCCGAGCAGATGCTCGGCCAGCCCACCATCCAGCGGACCATCTGGTCACCCGCAGAGCTGACCGTCCGCCCGTCCGACGCCGGGCTGGAACATGATCTGGCCGTGGGCATGGATGCCATCGTCACCTTCGCGCGGGAGATGGGCCTCACCGCGGACACTCTCGAATCACCGCGCGAGGCCTACGAGGTCGACCTCGACGCCCCGATTCCGCTCGTGCCAACGGACCTGCCCCAGGAGGCGTACATCGTCGACCCCGACACGGCCCGGGAGCGTATTGCTGAGCTCCGCGCCGACCGTCGTCCGCCAGACCCTGACGGGCCACCCCGACCGCGTGGCCCCGGGGCCGGTCCAGGCATGTAACTGCTGGCAGGCTGGGGTCGCCGGTCTTCGGCGCGGCTTGGAGACTTGGCTCATGATTCCGTCGGCGAGGGTAGTTCTGCCTGCTCCGTCGTCGCTCGAGGGCCTGACCGATCACTGCACGCCTGACCAAGCCAGGCGGCTTCAGCGTCCGATACTGCAGACCATCATCTCGGCCACATGGCCCCTAGTACTTGCAGCACTGCTGCTGATCGTGGCCACTTTCGTCTACTCAGCCGAGTGGCCGACGGCGATCGTCCTCGGTGTCGTCTACAGCATGCTGGTAGCCGCCTTGTACACACGGATCGTGCAGACCGCAGTCCCGGTACGGCCGCAGCGGCCTCATCCGCGCCGCGCGACGTATGTGCTTGAGGGTGGGTCAGCGGTCATCGGAGCCAGTATCACCGACCGGGCCCAGGGCCTTGTCGAGCTGGTCAACCATGCCAAGGTGCCCGGGACCTCCCCGGACACAGTCCGGGCGATGCGACGAACCGTGATCACCGCGATCCTTCACGCCAACCCACTGGTCACCCTGCGGATCACGACCCGGGTCCCCGCTCTCGCGCGGCTGTACGCACTGGACTTCGACGCCTGCGCCGAGATGCTCGACCTGAACCAGCGCAGCGTCACCCGGCCAGTGCGACTCCGGCAGCGCGTGACCGGGCTGCGGACCGAGGTGCTACTGCTTCCCAGCGAGCAGTCAAGGGCAACCGAGCGACGACGGTAGGTGCTGATCGCGGTGCTGGGTGGACACCTGTCAGTGTCACGTTCACGCCGACACCCAGGAGCCGGTCATGCTGACCATCACCCAGCCGCAGCACACCGCGGAAGATGCCGCAGAGGCCATGCGTAACCTGGTCTTCGCGACCCGCAGCTTCACCGACCCCTGCGACACGTACTGGGTGGTGTCCGACCTGGCAGCCACAGCCCGCCGGATGGGTCAGGTCGTGGTCCAGGTCGCCTCCGCACACCGCGAGAACCTGCACCTGGCCCACGACCACAACGGCTCTGCCGCCGTAGGTGGCGTCAAGGCGCTGACTGCGGCGGCCCACCTGCGGCGAGTCGCCGATCTGCTGCGGCAAGCGCACACGAGCCTGGACCTGGCCGCGAAGCACTCCGCCGCCATCGCTTGGTACGACGGGCAATCGAGTGGGCAAGCCGCTCCTGCGGCCAACGGCAGGCGAGCAACTCACTTTTCGACATCGCCCGACTGATCCGATCAAGCTCAACACTGACAGTGAGACGAGCCGTCACCTCGGGATGAGCTTGGCCTCTCTCCGGGTGTAGGCCGTCGGCCGACGTGGTTCACGATGGCGCCGTCCGTCCAAGTGCGTGGCGGCCTCTCGATGTCGGTGTCGGCGGCCATACTGGCTGAGTTGAACGAACCGCCTAGTTGAGGGGCAGAGTGGCCGAGAACGATCCGGAGCAGCAGGGGAAGGCGGAGCGCCACGTCAAGTTGCGCACGCTTGCTCCCGAGTATGTCGGGAACCAGCACGACATCTACGTGCGGCACCTCGAGGAAGCGATCCGCGAGACGAAAAACCGGAACATAGCCCTCACCGGTCGCTACGGATCTGGCAAGTCCAGTGTGCTGGACGCGTTTGAAAAGAAGCACCAGGGATCAACGGTCCGCATCAGCATCAACACTCTCGGTCCCGACGAGGACGATGAGGACCTCACGAACCGAATCCAGAAGGAGCTGGTCAAACAGCTCGTCTACCGGCTCAAGCCAGGGCAGATCCGTCGCTCCAGGTTCGCCAGGCCCAAACCACTAACCTGGTGGCGAGCATTCTTCCAGGCCTTCGGCGTGAGCGTGATCGGCGTCGGCTTGATGTGGCTATTCGGTGTCCGCCCCGCGAGCAACTGGCCAGGCGCCGCAGCCAGCACGACCTACCAGGCGTGGCTTGGCCTGCTGTTCTTCGTCCTCGTCCTGCTCGCCGTATGGGGAATACGCTGGCTTGTCGGAGACCGGATCGTCTCAGAAGTCACAACCGCCGGCACAAAAATTGCACTCGGAGAAGGACCCACTACCTACTTCGACAGCTTCCTCGATGAGATCGTCGCGTTCTTCGATGCAGTCGAGCCCAAGTACGTAATCTTCGAAGACCTGGACCGCTTTGATGATCCGCAGATCTTCGACTCCCTGCGCGAGCTCAATACGCTCATCAACGCCTCGGCGCGCTGGAGGAGGAAGAAGCAGCCCGTACGGTTCATCTACGCCATCAAGGATAGCCTGTTCGAACAACTCGGCGCGGAGCCTGACCGCGAGTATGAGGGTGCGGACGACGAGGAAGCTGCAGCAGGTGCCGTGGCGGCCACGAAGCCTCGGCTCGATGTGGCCGCCGCCGCCGTGCGGCGCGCGAATAGGACCAAGTTCTTCGAACAGGTCATCCCGATCGTCCCGTTTATTTCACACCGCAACGCGCGCGACCACCTCGTCAATGTACTCAAGTCGCTCAACCTCCGCGAGGACGTTGTATCGCGCCCGCTCGTCGACCTGGTCGCTCGGCACACGACCGACATGCGGCTGATGATCAACATCTGCAACGAGTTCGCGGTATTCGCCGAGCACCTGTTCTGGACAGACAACCCCGCCCCGGGAATGACGACCGACCACCTGTTCGCTCTCGTGGCTTACAAGAACTTTCACCTGGCCGACTTTGAAGCCATCCCGCAGGGCACGAGCACGCTGGACGAGCTCGAACGGCACCACCGCGACCACGTCAGGACCCTGATCGAAGGCCTACAGAAACAACGGCGCGACCGCATGAGGACCGAGGAGCAGCGTGAGCGCAAGGAACGCATTGCCGCGGAACTCGCGACTCGGCTCCGCGACATCCGGGACCTGTTTCCCTCACGGACAGGCCGGACCTACACCTCGGTAACGGTCGACAACCAGAATTACATGTTCGATTACGTCAACACTGTGGATTTCTGGGAGCAGATTGCCAAAATCAAGTCGTTCTCCCTCAATCAGCCGCCAAACAATATGAAGGTGACGCTCACCGCGGAGCAGATCAACCGACTTTTCCCGGAGGTCATGGGCTCGGCGCAGTGGCTCGATCCGGATGCCGCGGAACTCGAACGCCTACTTCGCCAGTATGACGAAGATATCGCTATGTTGAGGGGCGCGGATTTCGCCACCCTAGCCCGCTACGAGCGTTCACCGAAGGAGCAGATCCCGTTCGATCAGCGCATCGCCGACGTACTCGGCTCCGAGCTAGCACGTGACCTGGTACGGCGGGGCTTCCTCACGCGCAACTACGCTGAGTACTCGGCGATCTTCTACGGCAACTTCGTCGGAGTCGACGTCGCCTTCTTCTACAACCACAGCGTCCAACCCAACGAGATGTACCTCGACTACGAGTTCACCTCAAAGAACGCGATCAGCAACCTACTCGAGCAGGTCCCGTCCGACTTCACCAGCAGCGTGAGCGCGCTCAACATCCAGGTCGCGTCCCACCTGCTCCGTGAAAGGCCTGCCGATGCGGTGCGACTCGTTACGTATATCGTCACCCACGACAACCAGGATGTCCGAGCATTCCTGGATGCCTTCCTCAACGAGCCCGAAGCCCCGCGTGATCTTCTCGTCCAGCAACTGACGGAGCACCCCTGGCCAGACGTCCTTGAATACCTCGCGAGTCACCCCGGTCTTCCCGACGAAGAGACCCGGCTGGAGCTGCTCACCACGGCGCTGCTGAACGTGGGGCAGGTCGATTCCTTTGAGATCGGCGAGTCCACACGCGCCCTGCTTAAGGCTTCTTGCCCGGACCTGACAGCCGTCCGCGAGCAGCAGCCCCCACCGCAGACAGAACGAGTCTTCGCGGTCCTAGAGGCGGTCGACCTGCACGTCACAGACCTCGGCGAGCTCAGTGAGCCGCTCCGCGACCGCATCGTGGCGGCACACAGGTACGAAATCACCATGTCGAACCTGCAACTCGCACTCGGCATCGACAACGTGCCCACGCTTGACGAGGTGCGTAAAGATCCAGCCGTATGGGAGTTGTGCAAGGCACGCGTCTCGGACTACCTCACCGCCATGCAGGCGGATGCGCCGACGGAGCCCATCGTTAGCGCGGCGACGGTGCTGATCGACGTCCTCAACGAGCAGCGCCAGTCGTGGACGGAAGACCAACTGCGCGACGTAATCAAGGCGAGCGCTCCTTCGATAGCCATCAAGAGCATCCGGGACGTGCCTCAACCACTTTGGTCTGCCATCGTCGAGGCGGGTTTTATGGTCCCCACCCTCGACAACGTGCACGCATACGTGAACGCTCACGGGTTCGACAGCTATCTTGCGGCCGAGCTCGCGCCGGACGGAGTCGAACCGGTCGAGCTGCTGGAGATCGAGGAAGTCACGGCCGATGCCCGGGAGTACGTGGCAGTCTGCGTGCTCAATGCCGCGGACCTTCTCCCCGCACAGGCACGCGTCCGGCTAGTAAGCCAGATGGATATCGATTCCGGGATCACCCTGTCCGAGGTGACACCCAGACCAGAACAGCTCCTGGCCCGGGCACTGGAAGCAAAGGTACTACCGGACGACGTCGAGACATTCGCCCACTTCGCGCAAGGCGGCTGGCAAGCGGTCTCAGAGGCGTTCACCATCTCCGAGAACGTGCCCGAGTTCATGGAACCGGCACTCGTGGAAGGCTTCGTCGCCGAGTTCCTGGAAAGCCAGGAGACGCCTTTTGCGTTGCGTCGAGCCGTCGTCGAGAGCATCGGCAATTACCTTCCCGACGATGACGCCAGTGCTCTCAGGGCAGCGGGGCGGTTCGCGTCCAGCAACCGGATCTGGCTCTCCCTAGAAGACGTCCGCCGCATCGCCCGCGTCACTAAGACCGCCGACGCCGTCCTGCCCCAGCTCGTACACGCGAGGCACACCAGCCCGATCGACCTGGCAGACGTCCTTGCCTCGCTCGGCGAGCCGTACGATAACCTCGGAGGAGGGGCAGGAACAGAGTTTGACCTGCCCGCAGGCTCGTCGAACGAGACGCTCTTCGGGCGTCTCGAAGCCGCTGGTCGGGTCAAGATCGTCCCGAAGCGGTCGGGGCGTGGGCGGAAGGTCCAGAACCTTGCCTGAGGGCCTGGACGGCTCAATGAATCCTCCCCGCGCTTTTCACCCCTGCCTGCCCTGAGATCGTGACATGGAGGCTCCCGGTGCGGTCAGGCGCCGGGAGCCGAGTGACGGCCGACACGCATCGCCGACGAGTTGCGATGTGAGCGCCGTCGGTCCTGCACAGCGTGTGGGCCGGACGCCGTGTGGGCCGGACACTGCAGCGTCCGGCCCACCCCGTCGACCGTCCCTATGCGGCAGCGGACGCCTGCTCGTCTCCGTCGTCGTCCTCGTCGATGTCGTCGATCTCGTCCAACTCATCCTCCTCCAACTCCGACCCCGGCAGCTCGAGCAAGGACCCGTCGGCACCCTCGGGACGCAACGTGCGGTCCAAGTGCTCCGCCGGCGTGAGGTCCACCTTCTCGTCGGGCTCGATGTAGTAGCCCTCGGTGATGGCCGACGACGCATGACCCAGGTAGGTCGCCGCGACACCCACGCTCATCCCACGAGCGAGGACTGTCGCGCCCGTCCTGCGAGTCCAGCGCAGCGTGATCCCGGATTCCTTCAACTTGGCCAGCACCAGGAACTCGCGGAAGGTCCGCCGCACGTTGAACGGGCTCAACGGCGTCCCCTTTCTGCTCGCGAAGATCGTGCGCTCGGCCTCATCCGGTCCCATCTCAGCGAGCCGCTCCTGCAGCACCCGCGCCGCGAACGGAGCGACCGGAATCCTGCGGATCGAGGTCGGAGTCTTCGCGTGCGACTGCCGGAATACCCCTCGGCCCTTCCGGATCACGACGGTCCCGCGGACATGGACGATCATCCCCTTGCGGGTCGAGACCACGTCCACCGGTCGCAGCGCGAGCAGCTCGCCGATGCGCAGGGAGGTCCCCAGCAGGATCTCGAAGATGTCGCGCACCTTGCCGTCCGGTTTGGGGCCCTTGACGCCCTTGCCGGTCCGCCACGTGTTGGCCGCCAGCCGGATCGCGGCGATCTGCTCCAGCGTCAAGGCCTGCGGCGCGCCCTTCGGACGCGCGAGCGGAGACGTTCCCTCGACAGGGTTGCGGGGGATCGCGTCATGCCGCAGGGCGAAGTTGAACAGCAGGTTCAGCATGGTGCGGGAGTGCTTGGCCCGTGAGTACGACACTGCCGCCTCACGCTGGAGGAACAGCTCCACGCGTCCGGTGGTCATCTCGCCGAGCGTGTAGTGCTCGAACGCCGGGCGTACGTGCAGCCGCAGGTCTTCGAGGTAGTTGTGCTTGGTGCCGTCGTTGATCTTCCGCAGCTCCAGGTCGTCCCGCCACAGTTTCTCCAGAGCCGTGAAGGGGCTTGACGGGTCGAGAACGCCACCGCCGTAGCCGGTGCGCTTCAGCAGCTTCTCCTTGAGTGCTGCCCGTGCCGCCGTGTCAGATCCCGCTGTCGCTTCTACTGGGCGCAGGCCGCCGTCGAGGTCTCGGAACCGGGTCTTGGCGGTGTAGGTGCGGCGGGTCTTGCGGCGGTTCGTGCAGACGCTGATCGCGCCGTAGGTACCGATCGCGGTCCGGGGCCGTCCGCCGCTCATGCGTCCTCCCCGGGGTGCCGGACGGCGTCGGCCTGCTCGAGGCGGTCCAACCACTTCTCCACCTCGGAGACCCGGAAGCGCAGCTGGCGACCGACACGAAAGCCTCGTGGGCCGCGGCCCTGGCTGCGCAGGTCATAGATCGTCTGCGCGCTGCAGCCCAGACGGTCGGCCAGCTCCGTCAGAGAGACCGACTCGATCGACGTGATGCTCGCACCGGTGGCGTCCATGTAGTTCAGGTGAGTCAGTTCCGTCGAACGCTTCCGAGAACCACCGAGACCGTGCATGATCAGGTCGAGGCTCGATGCTGAACTGGCGAGTAAATGGCGAGAGGCCATCCCTTCCTCCTTGTGACAGGATTCCGGAATGGCCTCTGACCAAGTGTTTCGGTGGAGCTGGGGGGACTCGAACCCCCGACCCCCTGCATGCCATGCAGGTGCGCTACCAGCTGCGCCACAGCCCCGAAATTGGTCTCCCCCAGCCATTCCAGCCGGGCGAGCGTCGTTAGTCTATGCAGACCGACGCCAGGGACCAAATCAAAACCCCGTGCGTCCCGTCACTGCCTGGTCACTGCCGCGCTTCGGGCCCGGACTGCCAGGTGTCGAGCGGATATCCGGCGCCCACGTTGTGCGCGACGAGCCGCCAGTCCGGCGTCGCACCCGGGCCGGAGGCACGCAGGTGCGACCAGTGGACGTTGTGCAGGCCGTGCAGCCCCCGCCACGTCGCCGGGTCGAGGCCCAGCAGCCGGGTGATCGCCTGCGTGATGGCCGACCCGTGCGAGACCACGACGAGCGTCTCCCCCGCACCCAGCGCTTCGGCGTGCCGCAGCACCGCCGCCTCCATGCGCCGGGCGACGACGCCCTTTGGCTCGACGCCCTCGATCGGGGGCTCGCCGCCGCTTCGCCAGACCACGTGCTCGTCCGGCCAGCGCTCGGAGATCTCGCTGTCGGTCAGGCCCTCCCAGATGCCGAACGAGCGCTCACGCAGCCCGGCGTCGGTCACGACCTCCAGGCCCACGTGCCGCGCGTACGCGGCGGCCGTGTCCCGTGCCCGCTGCAGGTCGCTGGCCACCACGAGGGAGCCCTTGTGCGACGCCGCCAGCGCCGTGGCGCCCTGCTCAGCCTGCCAGCTCCCGACCTCGTCGAGGGGGATGTCGATCTGGCCCTGCAGGCGCAGTCCCGCGTTGTATGCCGTGCGCGCATGGCGCAGCAGCACGATCGTGCCGGCGGTCACCGGCGGGTGTCCCCGGCCAGGTGGATCGCGCCGTCGTCGGGGTCGCTGTACTCGCCGGTGTCGCCGCCACCCTGCGCGTCCTCGGGGAGAGGGATCGCCGGGCAGTCCTTCCAGAGCCGCTCGAGCGCGTAGTACGTGCGGTCCTCGGCGTGCTGCACGTGCACCACGACGTCGCCGAAGTCGATCAGCACCCAGCGGGCCTCGGACTTGCCCTCCCGGCGGATGGGCTTGACGCCCTCCTTGAAGAGCGACTCCTCGACGGCGTCGACGATCGCCGAGACCTGCCGTTCGCTGGCCCCGGACGCGATGAGGAACACGTCGGTCAGCACGAGCTGCTCGCTCACGTCGAGCGCGATGATCTCCTGCGCCTTGACGCTGCTCGCGGCGCGCGCCGCACGGATCGCGAGCTCTGTAGCGCGGTCTGTCGCGGTCATGCCGCACCACCTCCTGTGAAGCCGCCGGGTAACGCACCCGGCAGTGTGCCCAGCAATGCTGCGGCCTGGTCCTGCGGGAAGGCGCTGTCGCCCTCGAGCACGAGCTTCCAGATCAGGAGGCCCAGCACGAACGCGACGACCACCAGGATGATGTAGTGCAGCCAGGTGTACTGGGGACCCTCGTCCTCCTCCTCGTCCCATTCCTCGTCCGCGTCGCGGCGGGAGGAACGGGACGGAGCGGCCGGACCGGGGCCGAACTGGCCACCGGGACCGCCGGGCTGCTGCTGACCCGGACCACCCGGCTGGCCGGCACCGGGACCACCGGCACCGGGGCGTCCGGGGAACGGGGAAGCGGGGGCCGCTGGGCCACCGCCCGGAGGCAGCGACTGCGGAGCCGCCTGCGCGCCGGCCTCCCACGGGAGGGCAGGTGCGCCGCCCGACATCCCGCTGGGCGGGCCGCCGGCCGGCTGCCCGGGTCCACCCGGTCGCTGCTGACCGAGACCGGACGGCGCGCCGGGCGCGCCCGGGGCACCGGCCCGCGTACCGAACGGTGACGGCGGGCTCGACGGCGGCTGCGTCGGTGCCGGCGGAGGGGCACCCCACTGCGACGTCTGGCCGGGGTCACCAGGCCGGCCGGGAGCACCCGGCCCGCCTGGCATGCCGGGACCGGGGCCCTGCGGCGCGCTCTGGCCACCGAACCGCCCGGACCGGCCCTGCTGGGGCGCGGGCGGCACGGGGGTCGCGGACGGAACGGGGGCGAACGGGCTGGGCGGGCCGCCCTGCGGTCCGGGACCACCCTGCGGTCCGGGGCCGCCCTGCGGCGCCTGGCCGCTCTGGGGGCGGGGGCCCTGCTGACCGGGTCCACCCGGGCCGGGACGCTGACCAAGAGCAGCGGGCCCTTGGCCACCCTGCCCAGGAGCACGGCCACCGGGACCGGACGGCGGACCGCCGGGACCGGACGGCGCGGCGCCGGGCCGGCCCTGCCCGGGCCCACCGGAACCGTACGGCGGCGGGTTGCCACCAGGCTGCTGCACGGGCGTCAGACGGCCGGTCGCGTCCACACCGCGCGAGCCACCCGTCGCCTGCGGTGGCCGAGCCACCGGCGGGTTCTGCGGCGACCAGCCACCCTCGGGCGCGGGCGCGGGCGCGCCACGGTGCGGCTCCTGCTGCCCGCCCTGCGGCGGGTAAGCACCACCACCGGCGCTGCCGGCACCGCCGGCGGCGGCCGCGGCAGCAGCCTCACGCTCGCGGATCTCGCGGCGCGTCATGGGACGACCCTTGTTGTCACTCATCGTGAAGACCTCGATACAGTCCGTGCTTGGCGATGTACTGGACCACGCCGTCAGGCACCAGATACCAGACCGGCAACCCCTCCTCGGCCCGACGACGACAGTCGGTCGAGGAGATAGCTAGCGCGGGAACCTCGAGCGTCGTCACTCCGTCCCGAGGCAGCCCGTCCACGGAGAGCATGTGCCCTGGCCGTGTGACAGCGACGAAGTGTGCCATGTCCCACAGCTTCTCGGCATCCTTCCACCGAAGAATCTGCTGGATGGCGTCAGCACCCGAGATGAAATAGAGGTCCGCCTCCGGACGCTGGTCACGCAGATCCCGGAGGGTGTCCACCGTGTACGTGAGGCCCGCTCGGTCGATGTCGACGCGGCTCACCGTGAAGCGCGGGTTGGACGCCGTGGCGATCACCGTCATGAGATAACGGTGCTCCGCCGGGGTGACCCGCTGCTTCTGCTTGAAGCCCGGCCGGCCCGTGGGGACGAAGACGACTTCGTCCAGCCCCAGGTGGGCGACCGCCTCGCTCGCGGCGACGAGGTGTCCGTGGTGGATGGGATCGAACGTGCCGCCCATCACCCCGATGCGCGGCCTGGTCCCAGTGGGGGCACTCATACGGTGGGTGCGCTCATCTGGTCGTCACGCTCCCGTCTGGCGGATCAGTGCCGGTTGCCGACGTTGCGGAACGCGAACGTGACGAGCAGTGCGGCAAGGAGCGCGCCGAAGGCGATCAGGCCGAGGGCGATCGGGGCGATCGGCTCGGCGGCGTGCTCCGCGGCGGCCTCGGCGGCCAGGACAGCGTTGTGCAGCACGGGTCTTCCTCCCAGTTGGACGTGCTCAGGTGGGCTTTAGTCTCTCACGGACGAATTGCGGCCAGTACATCGTGGCACTAGGCCGCAAGGAGATCCTGCGGAGGTCTCCGGAACGCCCGCCGACCCTCATGGCTTGACGTGCCCGTCGCCCGTGACCACCCACTTGGTGGTGGTGAGCTCGGTCAGTCCCATGGGACCACGCGCATGCAGCTTTTGCGTGGAGATTCCGATCTCCGCACCCAGGCCGAGCTCACCGCCGTCGGTGAACCGGGTCGATGCGTTCACCATCACGGCAGCGGAGTCGACCTCCGCGACGAACCGGTCCGCCGCGGCGATGTCCTTCGTGACGATCGCCTCCGTGTGCCCGGAGGACCAGGTGCGGATGTGCTCGATCGCCGCGTCCAGCGACGGCACCACCCGCACGCCGAGCTCCAGGGCCAGGTACTCCGTTGCCCAGTCCTCGTCCGTCGCTGGAACCATGTCGGCGCCGCCGGGGGCAAAGGACATGGCTTCGGGGTCACCGTGCAGCACCACGCCGGCGTCGGACAGTGCCGCGAGCGCCACCGGCAGGAACGCCGCCGCGGCGTCCGCGTGCACGAGCAGCGTCTCTGCGGCGTTGCACACGCCGACCCGCTGGGTCTTCGCGTTCAGCACGATCGCGACGGCCATGGCGACGTCGGCCGTCGCGTCCACGTAGACGTGCACGTTCCCGACCCCCGTCTCGATGACGGGCACGAGGGACTCGCGGACCACCGTCTGGATGAGGTCGGCGCCGCCCCGCGGGATCAGCACGTCCACCAGGCCGCGGGCGCGCATGAGCGCCACGCCGCCCGCCCGGCCGTACGCGTCGATCGACTGGACCAGGTCGGCGGGGAGCCCGCGGGCCTCGAGGGCGTCCCGCATCACGGCGACGATCACCGCGTTCGACGACGACGCCGCGCTCCCCCCGCGCAGGATCACCGCGTTGCCGGACTTCAGGGCCAGGCCGGCGGCGTCGACCGTGACGTTGGGCCGGGCCTCGTAGATCATGCCGACCACGCCCATGGGCACCCGGACCTGGCGCAGGCGCAGGCCGTTGGGCAGGGTCTGCCCGCGCACCACCTCACCGACCGGGTCGGGCAGCCCGGAGACGTCGCGCAGCGCGTCGGCGATCTGCGCGATCCGCTCCGGGGTGAGGGCGAGCCGGTCCAGGAGGCCGTCCGACATCCCGTTGGCGCGTCCGCGCTCCAGGTCCTCGGCGTTCGCGGCCACGATCCGGTCGGCCGCGGCGACCAGCGCGTCCGCGATCGCGCCGAGCGCGGCGTCCTTCGTCATACGGTTCGCGGTGGCCAGGGTCCGCGACGCGACCTTCGCCCGCCGCGCGACGTCGCGCACCGCGGCGGTGACGTCCGCGGTGCCCGACGACGGAGCCGTGCTCGGGGCCCCCGCGTCGTCCCGCCGCGAAGCCAGGGCGGCGTGGGGCGAGGGCGGCGGCGGTGTGGCTGCTCCGGGGGTGTCGCCTCCGGTACGGGTCGCCTCGTCCTGGCTCGCTGTCGTCATGCGTCGAGAGTACGTCGGGTGGGCCCGGATGCCGAGGGCGAATCCGTGGTGCGGACGCTCACCAGGACGGACGCGCCGCCCGCGGCGGCACGAAGTGGGTGAACGCCGGCTCGTGGTCGGACACCCCGGACACCGGGTCGAAGATCCCGAAGTAGTCGGGCCCCAGCTGCCACGCAGCACGGTTCAGGTGCCGCGGGCTCAGGCTTGGCCAGTGCCCCGTGTCGACCCGCCGTTCGAGCGCACGGAGCGCGACCAGCTCCTCCGCGACGCTGAGCGTCAGGTGTGCACCCCGCTCGACGTAGACGCTGCGGTATCGCTCGCGGTCCCCCACCTCGGCCACGCGGTCGCCGAAGGACCGCTCGTACGACGGCGGCGCCCCGCCGTCACCCGTCGTGTGCAGGGTGAGGACCGGCGACGGCGTGGTGCCCTCTGGCCGGTGCCGCACCAGGTTCGCCTGGGCGTCCGGATCGGCCTCGATGACCGGCTCGGCGGCGAGGGCCGCGAGGTCGGCGGACAGGTCAGCCTCCGACGCCGCTGCGTACGCCGCCCGCACCTCGCGCAGGTCGCCGGAGCGCACGAGCCTGTGCGCCCAGCTGCCGTCGAAGGAGCTGGAGGCGTTCCCGCCGAGCTTCGCCTCCCAGTCCACACGTGCCGTCGGGCCGAGCCCCACCGAGTACGCCCAGATGAGCCACTGCGCCTGGCCGTTGATCCAGTCCTCGAGGTCGTCGGGCTCCGGCTGGGTCACGTCGTACCACCCGCTGATGTTGTTGAGCGAGGCGATGAGCGCGATCCGGGCGCGACCTTCGGGGGTCTCGGCCGCTGCGGTGAGCGCATCCGCCAGCGCGGTGCGGCTCGCCATGGGGTCGCTGGGGTGCACCAGCTCGATGGGCTCGCCGCCGGCGTCCGTACCGTCGGTGAGCAGCACCTTGGTGGCGAGGTTGACGTCGAGGACGGTGTCGAGCATGCCGACGACGTCGATCGCGCCGCCGATCGTGAGAACGCCGTCGATCCGGTCCGGCTCCACCTCGGCGTGCTTGATCGCCGTCACCGCGCCCATCGAGGACCCGGTGGTGAAGGTACGCTCCGGCTCGCCGACGTTCCGTTCGAACCAGTCCAGCAGGCGCGACTGGTCGCCGACGGCGGTCGGGACGGTGAAGTCGAGGCCGCCGCCCTGGAACAGCGACGCCGCAAGGGCATAGCCGCGGTCGGTGAGCGCGGCCTCGGTGGCGGGCTGGTTGGCCAGAAGGTGCGGCACGGGCATCTCGCCGAAGAACTCGGACGGGTAGTTGCCGTGGCTGTAGAGCAGCAGCGTCCCGTTCCAGTCCTCGGGGACCAGGACGCGGTAGTCGGCTCCCTCGATCTCGCCCGTGTATTCAGTGGGCGGGGCATCGGTGGACGAGACGTGGTCCGCTGCCTGGGCGGCGGTCGGACCAACCAGGAGGGGGACGAGCAGGGCGGTCTGGGCGGCGAGCGCCGTCAGGGCCGCGGTGCGGGTGTGTCGCATCAGAACTCCTCGGGTCGTGCGGCCCCGCGTCGGTGCGCAGCCGCCTCACCGAGTTCGACGCGGCGACCCCTATGAACTCATCGGCCGGTCGAGCACCAGGTCGTCCCGGTGCACGACGACGCGGTCGTAGCCCTCCCCCAGCTCCTCGCGCAGCGCGTAGGTCGAGCGACCGAGCAGGGCGGGGAGGTCGCTCGCGTCGAAGGCGACGAGCCCCCTGGCGACGACGGTGCCGTCCGGCGCGACGAGCTCCACGGGGTCGCCGGCGTCGAACTGGCCCTCGGCCCGGGTGATCCCGGCGGGCAGCAGCGAGGCGCGGCCCCCGAGGACGGCTCGCGCGGCGCCGTCGTCCAGGTGGAGGCGGCCCTCGGTGCGCGCGGCGTGCGCTATCCACAGGCGGCGTGCGGACGTGCGGCGTCCCGTGGCGGCGAAGAACGTGCCGACGTCGTCCCCTGCGAGCGCGGCCGCCGCGTTGCCCGCGAGCGTGAGGACGGTGGGGACGCCCGCACCGGTGGCGATCCGCACGGACTCCAGCTTGGTGACCATGCCGCCCGTGCCGACGGCGCTGCCGCGTGCGGTCACCTCGACGCCGGCGATCTCGGCGAGGTCGTCGACCAGCGGGATCCGGCGAGCACCGGGGCGGGACGGCGGCGCGTCGTGCAGGCCGTCGACGTCGGTCAGGAGCAGCAGGGCGTCGGCCCGCACGAGGTGCGACACGAGCGCCGCGAGGCGGTCGTTGTCGCCGAACTTCAGCTCGTCGGTGGTGACGGCGTCGTTCTCGTTGATGACCGGCACGACGCCGAGCGCGAGCAGCCGCTCCAGCGCACGCTGGGCGTTGCGATAGCGGGCGCGGCGAACGGTGTCCTCAGCGGTCAGCAGGATCTGGCCGATCTGGATGCCGAAGGTCGCGAACTCCTCCTGGTACCGGCCGGCGAGCTGGCCCTGGCCGACCGACGCCGCGGCCTGCATCGTGGCGAGGTCGCGCGGCCTCGTCCCGAGCCCGAGCGGGCCGATCCCCGCGGAGATGGCACCCGACGTGACGAGCACGATCTGGGTGCCGTCGGCCTGCCGGGCCGCGAGGACCTCGACGACCCCGCGCAGCGCCCCGACGTCGAGGTGCCCGTCCGGGCCGGTCAGCGACGACGAGCCGATCTTCACCACCACGCGCCGGGCGCCGGCGACGGCGGACCGGGCGCGGGCGGTCACGGCATCCTGGTTCGCGGCGTCCTGGGGACTTGCCGAGGGTTCGAGGGGGCTCACGCCCCCATCCTCGCTGTACCCCGCCCCCGCACGCGCGGTCATTTCACGCTCCGGGACCCACCCCGCCGAAGTAGGGCGGCCTGGCGGGTGGTCAGTCGGCGTCCGGGTCCGTCCAGACGCCGGCCTCACGCTCGGTCCACAGCTCGCGCCGGGCCTCCGTCTTGGCGTCCATGCGCTCGTTGAACTCCCGGCGCTTGTCACCACGCGTGGGCCGCTCGCTCTGCTCGAGCCGCAGGTCGCTACCGCGGCCGCCGAGCAGCTCCGGACCGGTCTGCAGCGTGGGCTCCCAGTCGAAGACGACGGCGTTGTTCGGGTCGCCGATGCGCACCTCGTCGCCCGCGACGGCCCCGGCCTTGAACAGGCCGTCCTCGATGCCGATCTTCGCGAGCCGGTCGGCGAGGAAGCCAACTGCCTCGTCGTTGTTGAAGTCGGTCTGCTTCACCCACCGCTCCGGCTTGGTGCCGCGCACCTCGAACCAGTAGCCGGTCTCGGCGCCACCCAGGCGCCGCACGGTGAACCGCGACTCGTTCACGGCACGCGGGCGCAGCACGACCGGAGCACGCTCCGGGGCGGGCGCCGCCGCACGGGCCTTCTCCACGATCTCGGCCAGGGCGAACTTCAGCTCCCGCAGGCCCTCGTGGCTGGCGGTGGAGATCTCGAAGACGCGCAGCCCGCGTGCCTCGAGGTCGGACTTCACGAACTCCGCGAGCTCGCGCGCCTCTGGCACGTCGATCTTGTTGAGCACCACGAGCCGGGGGCGCTCGGTGAGCGGCACGCGACCGCCATCGATGCCGATGTCGCCCGCGTAGGCGGCGAGCTCGGCCTCGATCAGGTCGAGGTCGCTGATCGGGTCGCGACCGGGCTCCAGCGTGGCGCAGTCGAGCACGTGGACGATCATCGCCGTGCGCTCGATGTGCCGCAGGAACTCCAGCCCCAGGCCCTTGCCCTCGCTCGCGCCAGGGATCAGGCCCGGCACGTCGGCGACGGTGAACCGCGACTGGCCGGCCTGCACGACGCCGAGGTTCGGCACCAGGGTCGTGAACGGGTAGTCCGCGATCTTGGGCCGGGCCGCCGAGATGGCGGCGATCAGCGACGACTTGCCCGCGCTGGGGAAGCCGACGAGCGCCACGTCGGCGATCGTCTTGACCTCGAGCTCGATCTCAGCGGTGTCGCCCTCCTCTCCGAGCAGCGCGAAGCCGGGAGCCTTGCGCTTCTGCGACGCCAGCGCCCGGTTGCCCAGGCCGCCCTTGCCGCCCGCTGCGACGACGTACTCGGCACCGTCACCCACGAGGTCCGCCAGGATGTTGCCGTCCAGGTCCTTCACGACCGTGCCGTCCGGCACCTTCAGGATCAGGTCGCCGCCCTTGGCTCCGTCCTTGTCGTCACCCATCCCCTGGGTGCCCGACGTCGCGCGCCGGTGCGGCGAGTGGTGGTACTCGAGGAGGGTGGTGGTGCTCGCGTCGACGAGCAGCTTGACGGTGCCGCCGTCGCCACCGTTACCGCCGTCGGGCCCCGCGAGGGGCTTGAACTTCTCGCGGCGGATCGAG
Organism: Promicromonospora sp. NPDC023987; assembly: GCF_040639055.1. Classification (NCBI taxonomy): domain Bacteria; kingdom Bacillati; phylum Actinomycetota; class Actinomycetes; order Micrococcales; family Promicromonosporaceae; genus Promicromonospora; species Promicromonospora sp. NPDC023987. The sequence goes on from NZ_JBEZZF010000001.1 coordinate 162,013, forward strand.
GCGCAGCCGTTCCCGCCGTTACCCCCGGCGGCGTGGAGAACCACCCGGTCTACGAAGCTGGCCATGTCTCGATCCTCTCAAGTGCTACTCGCAAGCACTGCTAAATGGAGCCGCCCGGGACGGGCCGCTCGCGAAAAAGCGAAGGGAGCGCACCGTCACCGGTGCGCTCCCTTACGCGGATGCAGGAGCTCAGGCAGCGTTGCTCACGCCTGATCCTGCGGTGTGGCTACGGCTCAGGCGTCGACCGTCACGATGTCGATGACCTTGCGGCCACGACGGGCGCCGAACTGCACGGCGCCGGGGGTGAGGGCGAACAGGGTGTCGTCCTTGCCGCGACCCACGTTGACGCCCGGGTGGAAGTGGGTGCCGCGCTGGCGGACGATGATCTCGCCGGCCTTCACGACCTGGCCACCGAAGCGCTTCACGCCGAGGCGCTGGGCGTTGGAGTCACGACCGTTGCGCGAGGAGCTCGCGCCCTTCTTGTGTGCCATCTGCTGGACCTGTTCTTTCGGGACGAAGGAGAAGAAGAAGTATCTGGATCACGCGCGGGTTCTCTCATCAGAGGAGGCCCGCAGCGGAAGTCACTTGATGCCGGTGACCTTGAGCCGGGTCAGCGACTGACGGTGACCCTGACGCTTGCGGTAGCCGGTCTTGTTCTTGTACTTGAGGATCGTGATCTTGGGACCCTTCTCGTCCCGCACGACCTCAGCGGTGACCTTGACCTTCGCCAGCTTCTTCGCGTCGGTGGTCACCTTCTCCCCATCCACGAGCAGGAGTGCCGGGAGCTCAAGGGTCTCACCGGGGGTCGCCTGGACACGGTCCATGACGACGATGCTCCCGACGGACACCTTCTCCTGACGGCCACCGGCCTTGACGATCGCGTACACCACGTTCAACTCATCTCTCTAGTCTTGGCGTGCGCGCACGACGGAATCCACCGGCTTTGCTGTGACTCGCTCCGCCGCGGCGGTCGAGTGCGATGCGCCATGGGCACGCAGGACGGGTGCGCAGACAGCACACCGAAGCACTAGGTTACGCGACGCACCTGACGGGTTCAAACCGGTGGCCACGTGGCCTTGCCCACCATCGCCACGTGCTCACCCGTGTGTCCGGTCGCACAGATCGCCTCGAAATGACCGTGCGTCCCAGTCAGGCAGCCAATTCTCCGACCGTATACATACCGATTCGCTCATTAGATAGCGACGGAACAAAGTTTCGACCACTTCACCTGGTAACGTCCGTGACTGTTTTTTGACCGAGAATTCTTCGCCGCACCGAGAGGAACCTCCGATGGCGAGCCGCAAGAACAACGGCAAACCCACCGACCATCCCGCACTGCTGCCCGGCCTGGGGGTCGAACGCACCGGCAGCAACTTCGGCACCAACTGGGGCGTGTTCGTGTTCGCCGCGGTTCTCGTCGCCGGCGTCATCGCCTGGGGTGTCGTGTCGCCCGAGAGCCTGGCCTCGGCCTCGGCAGCGGGCCTGAGCTGGGTCTCCGGGTCCTTCGGCTGGCTGTTCGGCCTGCTCACGATCTCCGTCTTCATCTTCATGATGTGGCTCGGCTACGGGCGCTACCGCGGCATCCGGCTCGGGCAGGACAACGAGAAGCCCGAGTTCAGCACCGGCTCGTGGCTCGCGATGATGTTCTCCGCCGGGATCGGCGTGGGACTGCTCTTCTTCGGCCCGTACGAGCCCATGACGTACTTCCTGGACCTGCCGCCCGCCTACGAGGGCCTCGCACCCGGCAGCAACCAGGCGATGCACGCCGCGATCGTGCAGACCGTCTTCCACTGGGGCCCCATGGCCTGGGCCTACTACGCCCTGGTCGGCGGCGCGGTGGCCTACGCGTCGTTCCGCAAGGGTCGCCCCGCACTGATCTCCTCACTGCTAGAGCCGATCTTCGGCGAGCGGACCAAGGGGTGGGTCGGCTCCGTGATCGACACCTTCGCGATCATCGTGACCCTGTTCGGCGTCGCCGTGACCCTCGGCATCGGCGCGCTGCAGATCGGCCGTGGCGTGGAGATCGTCTCCGGCATCGGCCCGCTCGGCAACGGCGCGATCATCGTGATCATCGCGATCCTGTCCATGGCGTTCATCGTGTCGGCGGTCTCCGGTGTGAAACGCGGGATCCGCGCCCTGTCGAACATCAACATGGTCGTGGCCGCACTGCTCGGCGTCTTCGTGTTCGTGGTCGGCCCCACGGCATTCCTGCTCAACCTCTTCCAGGGCACGCTGATGGAGTTCGTCGGCGACTCGTTCCGCCTCATGGCGCAGACCGCCGTGACCACCCCGGACGCCCAGCCGTTCATGGACTCGTGGACCACGTACTACTGGGCGTGGTGGGTGTCCTGGACCCCGTTCGTCGGCCTGTTCATCGCCAAGATCAGCCGTGGCCGCACACTGCGCGAGTTCGTCACCACCGTCATCGTGGCACCGAGCCTCGTCTGCCTCGTGTGGTTCACCGTCCTGGGCGGCACGTCCATGTGGGTGGAGCAGGCGAACGGAGCGCTCAGCTCCGCCGAGTCCCCGCAGGACATGCTCTTCGCCCTGCTGCGGGAGCTGCCGTTCGGCACGTTCACGTCGGTGATCGCGATGATCTCCATCGTCATCTTCTTCGTGACGAGCGCCGACTCAGGGGCCATCGTCATGGCGAGCCTGTCGCAGCGCGGCAATCCGACGCCGAGCCCCTGGGTCACCGTCGTGTGGGGCCTCGCCCTGGCCGCGATCGCGTGTGTGCTGCTCGTGGGTGGCGGCTCGCTCGCCCTGAACGGCCTGCAGAGCCTCGTCATCATCACCGCGCTGCCGTTCGCGTTCATCGTGATCCTCGTGATGTTCGCGTGGGCCAAGGATCTGGCCCGCGACCCGCTGACGCTACGCCGCCGCTACGCCCGCGAGGCGATCGTGCAGGGCGTGCGGACGGGCATCCAGGAGCACGGCGACGACTTCGTGGTCGGTGTCGTGCGCACCGAGGGCGCCGACAAGGGCGCGGGCGCTTGGCTGGACTCCGAGGACCCGGCGCTGACCGAGTGGTACCGGCCGGAACATGCCGACATCCCCACCAACGGTTCGGCCGCGCCGACGGCGGACACCGGGGATGCGGAGCCCGTCGGCTCCCGCTGAGCCCAGCCACCCGGAACAGGTCCGGGGTGGGCACCTGGCGACCTTGATCCGCCTGTGCCTACCCTGGAACCGGGTGATCCCGATGGTCTCTGAACTGGCAACCGAGCACGACGACATCGCGCGCGCCATGCGCGCGGTCCCCCGTCGCGAGTTCCTGCCGCGGTCACAGCGACCGCTCGCGCACCAGGACCGGCCGCTGCCGATCGGGCGCGGCCAGACGTCGTCGCAGCCGACGACGGTCGCCGCGATGCTCCGCCTCCTGCGCGTACCGCTGGGCGCACGCGTGCTCGACGTCGGCGCGGGCTCCGGCTGGACCACCGCGCTGCTGGCCTACCTGGTCGGGCCGCACGGTTCGGTGCTCGGTGTCGAGCGGGACGGCCGGCTCGCCTCCTGGGGCGCTGCCAACGTCGGACGCACCGGGATGCAGTGGGCGAGCATCGAGCAGGCGACGCCCGGTGCGCTCGGCCACCCCCGGCCGAACGGCTGGGACCGGATCCTCGTGTCCGCGGCGGCACCGGCCCTCCCGCGTGCGCTGGTGGACCAGGTCGGGTACGGCGGCCGCATGGTCATCCCGATCCGGACGACGCTGCTGCTCATCGAACGGCTGCCCGACGGCAGGACCCGTGCGACCGACCACGGCGGGTACCGGTTCGTCCCGCTCATCGAGGACGTCGCGGAGTGAGTGCACGTGCCCACGTGGTGAAGGCCACTGGCCGGTGCCCGGAAGGCGCATCGGCGCCGCGGGCAGCCCGCTGCCGCTGAGCCAAACCGGTCAATTGGTATTTGACAGACCAAGAACGTGTCGGTCATCACAAGAACTGGTCAACGTACCGTCTGCAACCCTTCGCGAGGCGTCCACAATCGCCCCGCGCGACCGTAACCTACGGTCCCGTAGGCTCGGGCTATCTGCACCATGGGGCGAAATCGTCCGATCCGCGGCTGAGAAGTCGAACCGAGCATGTGAGGACCACATGGCCCAAGCTGCCCCTAACGTCCGCGAGGGCTTCCGCCCGACGAAACCCCGCGACCCCGACGCGCAGCCGGTGACCAGCACCTATTCGTCGCTGGCACGCACCGTGCGCGACGCCGGCCTGCTTCACCGTGCTCACCACTACTACGCTTGGACGCTCGCCGCGCTCACCGTCGCGCTCGGCGGGATCATCACCGGATTCGTCCTGCTGGGCGACTCGTGGCTCCAGCTGCTCATGGCCGGCGCACTCGGCCTGGTGCTGACGCAGTTCGCCTTCGTCGCGCACGAGGCGTCGCACCGCCAGGTCTTCGAGTCCGGCCCCCGTAACGACCGCGTGGGGCGCCTCCTCGCCAACGTGGTGGTCGGCATCAGCTACTCGTGGTGGATGAACAAGCACACGCGGCACCACGCGAACCCGAACAAGGTCGACAAGGACCCGGACATCGCGAACGACACGATCGCGTTCACCGAGGACGGCGTCCGCCAGCACCGCGGGCTCAAGCGGTGGATCAACCGCTACCAGGGCTGGCTGTTCTTCCCGCTGCTCACGCTCGAGGGCCTGAACCTGCACCTCACGTCGATCCAGTCGCTGTTCCGGGGAACGCCCGAGACCCTCCGCGCCCGGGTCCGCGAGCTGGTGCTCATCACGGTCCGCCTCAGCGCCTACATCGCGATCCTGTTCGTGGTGCTGCCGCCCGGGATGGCCTTCGCGTTCCTCGGCGTGCAGATGGCCGTGTTCGGCGTCTACATGGGCGCCTCGTTCGCCCCCAACCACAAGGGCATGGCGATCATCCCCGCCGACAGCCGCCTCGACTTCCTCTCGAAGCAGGTGCTGACCTCCCGCAACATCCGTGGCGGATGGTTCATGAACATCCTCATGGGCGGCCTCAACTTCCAGATCGAGCACCACCTGTTCCCGAGCATGCCGCGGCCGCACCTCATCCGGACCGCCGTGATCGTCCGGGAGCACTGCGCGAACCTCGGTATTCCATACACCGAGACGAGCCTTGCGCAGTCGTACATGATCGTCGTCGAGTACCTGAACCGGGTGGGTCTGGCGGCCCGTGACCCGTTCGACTGCCCGCAGTACAAGTCGCTCCGCAACGTTTGATCCGGGGCGGGCCCCGGCGGGGCGCTCCCCGGGTGTGTTCGTCCCCGGATGTAGTCGGTAGAACGTCAGGTGATCGGTACCTCGGAATGCCGAACACCTGACGTTCTACCGACTACGCGTCCTTGTGCCTCCGGCAGCGCGCCTCGTACGACTCCGACCCGCCCACGTGCGCGGCCACCGGCACGAGCGCGCCGCCCGGGCCGGGGCCATCGGCGTCGGGCACCGGCGGCGCCCCGGGTACCCGGACATGGAACGCGGCGTCCGCGCCGCACACGGAGCACACGGCCGTGAGCTTCTCCACCGACTCGGCGAGCGCCATCAGCTCGGGCAGGGGCGAGAAGGGCTGCCCGTCGAACGTGACGGACAGCCCTGCCACGACCACCACGAGCCCGCGGCCCGCGAGGTCGGAGACCACAGGCACGAGGCCGGCTCCGAAGAACTGCGCCTCGTCGATGGCGACGAGCTCGGTCCCCGGACCCGACTCGAGCAGGCCCGGGATGTCCGCGGCGTCCGACACCGTGCGTGACGGCACGCCCTGTCCCGAGTGCGAGCTCACCCTGCCGACACCCCTGCGGGCGTCGAGCGCATGGCTCACCACCAGCACCCCGCGCTGGGCGATCCTGGCGCGCCGCACCCGGCGCAACAGCTCCTCGGACTTGCCCGCGAACATGGGGCCTGCGATCACTTCGAGGCGTCCGTCGCCCAGACCGTCGTCTTTCATGACTGTCAGTCAAGCATCCCGTGCCGAGGCCACATCCCGGCGGCACGTGACATCGCCGCTGCGGTGCCGGACGCCGAGCTCCGCGTCCTCACGCGCACCGGACGCCTACAGCACCCGCGACACCCCGGGGACCCGCCGCAGCAGGTGGGCGAACCCCCAGCACAGCGGCACCGAGAGCGCGAGCAGGATCAGGAACTTCACGCCTGCCGGTGCGGTCAGGGGTGCGAGGAGCATCGCGACCCCGACGAGCACCAGCGGGTGGATGACGTACACCGCGAACGAGTCTCGTGCGGCGGTCCGCGCCCATGCGGGCTGCGCCGAGAACCGCTCCCGGAACAGCACCAGCAGCGCCAGGACCATGCTCACCGCGAAGACGTTCTCGGCGAGCGAGGCAACCAGCTGGACGAGGACGCCGGCACCCGGCGCGGTCGCGAGTGCGCTGGTGCCGAGCGCCAGGACCAGGCTGACGAGAGCCATGACCAGCGCCAGCCGGCCCTGTCGCACGGTGAGCGCGGTGAGCCACCCGCGGCGCGCGGCCAGCAGCCCGGTCACGAAGAGGATCACGTACTGCGGCAGGTACGCCGGGGAGGGCAGGCCGGCGAGCTGCCAGTAGGTCCCGGCCGGCACCAGGAACCGCCAGAGGAACGTCGCGACCGTCAGCAGGGCGACGAGCCCCGCGACCGCCCGGAAGCGGACCGGCCGCGGCTCGACGTCGGCGGCGGGCAGCACGGCGTCGACCACGCCGGAGCGGGCGGCGAGCCGGGTGCGCAGCGCACGGAACGCCGCGTACACGAGCGACATCACCAGGAGCACCTCGAGGAACCAGAGCGGTCCGGCGTCGCCGACGGTGAACCAGAAGTGCAGCAGGGACTCCCCCTCTGCGCTGCGCTCCGGCCACTCCGGCAGGTGAAGCACGGGCCGCGCCACCAGCCAGAACGCCACCAGGGGAATCCCGAGCCGGACCAGGCGGTCCCGTGCGAAGGCGCCCGGGCCCTTGCGGTCCACGGACCCCGGTACGAACAAGCCGGAGAGCAGGAAGAAGAAGCCCATGAAATAGAGCTGGTTCACGACCACCAGCAGCATCAGCGCGACGCCGGACGGGCTGGTGCTCGGCTCGGTCCAGTACCAGAGCGGGAGTGCGCCGTAGGTCAGGGCGCTGTGGTGCGCCAGGACCAGCACGGTCAGCAGGATCCGCAGGTTGTCGACATACCCGAGCCGGGTCGTGGCCGGCCTTGCGACGGTCGTGGTCATCTCGGTCTCCGAGTCTCGTGGATCGCTGCTTCGTTGGTTCATTACTCCACTAATGAACCACAGAACACGGCCCAACCGCAAGGAAGATCCGGGCACGCAAAAAACGGGGGCCGCCACCTCGCGGTGGCGACCCCCGTGCGGATCAGGTCAGAGGCCGAACAGCCTCGCCCAGAATCCCTTCTTCTGCTCAGGCGACCTCGTCGCCAGCTCCTTTGGGCGGCTCCGGCTGCCCAGTGCCGGAGCCCCCCTCCGGCGCGTCGCTCGCCGGCCGCGCGGCGTCGGCAGGTGAGTCCGCTGAGTCAGGCGAGTCGGGCGAGCCGGAGCTCGCCGACGACGAGGAGGCCGAGCCTCCGGTCGGGAGCTGGATCTGGTCCAGCGTGACCGGGCCCTCCGGGGCGGAGTCCTTCGGTTCGTGCGCGTGCTGTGCGGCTGCGGCGATCGTGGCGAGCGTGGCCTTGACGGCCTCGCGGGCCTCCGACCTCTCCTCGGGCAGGCTGGCGATCGGCGCGGCCTGCTCCGTCACCGGAGCCGCCTTCTCCTTGCCCCGCTTGCGGCGCGAACGCGCGGAGCGCGCACCCTCGTCCGACGACGCCGGCGCGGCGCCGGAGCCCGCTCCGTTGCCCGACTTCTCGATGGGCTCCTCGTGCACGATGAACCCACGGCCCTTGCAGTGCTCGCACGTCTCGGAGAACGCCTCGACGAGGCCCTGGCCGACACGCTTGCGCGTCATCTGGACCAGTCCGAGCGACGTCACCTCCGCCACCTGGTGCTTGGTGCGGTCCCGGCCGAGGCACTCGACCAGACGACGCAGCACCAGGTCACGGTTGGACTCGAGCACCATGTCGATGAAGTCGATGACGATGATGCCGCCGATGTCGCGCAGGCGAAGCTGCCGCACGATCTCCTCTGCCGCCTCGAGGTTGTTCCGCGTCACGGTCTCCTCGAGCGTGCCGCCGACGCCGGTGAACTTGCCGGTGTTGACGTCCACGACGGTCATCGCCTCGGTGCGGTCGATGACCAGCGAGCCGCCGGAGGGCAGCCAGACCTTGCGGTCCATGCCCTTGGCGAGCTGCTCGTCCACGCGGTGCACGTGGAACACGTCGGTGTTCTCGGCCCACTTGGACACGCGCTCGCGCAGGTCGGGCGCGAGCTCCTCGACGTACGTGGCGATCTCGTCCCACGCACCGGCGCCCTGCACCACCAGCGACGAGAAGTCGTCGTTGAAGATGTCGCGGACCACGCGGATCGCCATGTCCGGCTCGCCCTGCAGCAGGGCAGGGGCGTTCGCCTTCTTGGACTTGGCCTGGATGGCGTCCCACTGCCCCTGCAGGCGCTCGACGTCGGCGCGCAGCTCGTCCTCGCTCGCCCCCTCGGCGGCGGTGCGCACGATGACGCCGGCGCCCTCTGGCACGACCTCGCGGAGGATCTTCTTGAGGCGCGACCGCTCGGTGTCGGGCAGCTTGCGGCTGATCCCGGTCATGCCACCGCCCGGCACGAAGACCAGGTACCGGCCGGCGAGCGTGACCTGGCTCGTGAGCCGGGCACCCTTGTGACCGATCGGGTCCTTCGTGACCTGCACCAGGACCGAGTCGCCCGACTTCAGCGCCTGCTCGATCCGGCGCGGCTGGCCCTCGAGCCCCGCGGCGTCCCAGTTGACCTCACCCGCGTACAGCACGGCGTTGCGGCCCTTGCCGACGTCGACGAACGCGGCCTCCATGGAGGGCAGCACGTTCTGGACCCGGCCGAGGTAGACGTTGCCGGCCATCGACGCCTGCGACTGCTGCGAGACGTAGTGCTCCACGAGCACGCCGTCCTCCAGCACCGCGATCTGCGTGCGGCCGTCCTTCTCGCGCACGATCATCGACCGCTGCACCGACTCGCGGCGGGCCAGGAACTCGGCCTCGGTGATGATCTGGCGGCGTCGGCCGTGGTCCCGGCCCTCGCGGCGGCGCTGCTTCTTCGCCTCGAGGCGCGTGGAGCCCTTGAGCGCGGTGACCTCGTCGCTGCGGCTCGAGCGGACTGCGGCCGCCTCGGCGCGCTCACCGCGCGTGCCCCGGCGACGACGGCGACGACGGCGGCTGCCGCCCTCGTCCTCACTTTCACCGTCGCCGGTGTCCTGCGCCGACTCCTGCTCGCTCTCGTCCTCGGCGGACGTCTGTGCGTCGTCCTCGGCGTCGTCGTCCTGCTCCTCGTCCGCCGAGTCGTCCCCGTCGTCCGAGCGGTTCGCGCGGCCGCCACGGCGGCCCCGTCCACCCCGGCGACGACGGCGGCGCGACGGGCGCACCTCCTCGTCGTCGTACTCCTCGAAGTCCGCCGGGGCCAGCTCCTCGAGCGCTACGCCCTCGGCGGCCAGCTCCTCCTCGATCGCGCCGACCTCGTCCACGGCGGCGGCGTCGTCCTCGCTCAGCTCGGCCGCGACGAACTCCGGCGCGGCCGGAGCACTCTCCGCACGGGCGGGCACCTCCGCGGCAGCGTCATCGACCGGCTCGGCCGGCGCGCTCCGCGTGACGTCCTGGGCCTCTGACCCGACGGCCGGCTCGGCACTCGGTCCCGTGCGCCGCACAGCCCGGCGCGAGCCGGAACGGCGCGCCCTCGGCTCGGCCGGGGCCTCTGCCGGAGCCTGGGGCTCCGACCTCGACTCCGTCGGGGCCGCCGTCGTTGCCTCGGCGGACCGCTCCGCGGCGGGCTCGGCCGCGCGCGGGGCGGGCTCCTCGGTGGCCGGCTCGACGGGGCGAGCGACCGGACGCGCGAACTGCGGCGTCAGGTCCTGCGGACGCGGCGGCCCGGCGGGGGCCTGCGCGCGCCGAGAGCGGCGACCCGCCGACTCGTCCGGCGCCTGGAACAGCAGCGCTGTCGTGGCAAGGCGCGGAGCACGGGTGCCCGACGCAGTTCCGGCGGGCGACGTCGCCGGCTGTGCCGGTGCCTCGGCGGCGGGTCCCTGAGCAGCGGGCGCCTCGGCGGCGGGTGCCTGAGCAGCGGGGGTCTCGGCAGCGGGTGCCTCGGCGGCGGCGGGGGCCGGGTTCGGCTCCGACGCCGGACGCCGGCTGCGGCGTGCCCGGGTCCTCGGCGCCGGCTCGACCGGAGCCTCGGCGGCCGGGGTCTCCGCCGGCGCCTGCTCAGCCGGCGCCTGCTCGGCGGGGGCTTCCGCGACCGGTGCGTCCCCGGCCGACGCCGTCTCGGCCACCGGCGTCGTCTCGGCCACGGGCTCCGTCGAGACAGACTTGCGCCGCGACCGGGCGCGCTTGGGTGCCGCGTCCGCGGCGGGCTCGGCGACCGGCTCTGCGGCGGGCTCCGCGACCGGCTCCACCTTCTTGCGGCTACGACGCTTCGGAGCCGTCTTCTCGGGCTCTCCGGCCGGGCCGCCGGGCAGGACGATGTCGTCGAGGCTCCCGACCTCGTGCGCCGGAGCGTCAGCGGGCGTCGCCACGGGTTCCGGCAGCACGATGCCGGCCGGCTCGGACGCCTCGACCGGCTGCTCGACGGCCGCCTCGGGCTCGGGGACCACGGCAGGCTCGGGCGTCTCGGTGGCCCCGGGCTCGGTGATCGGCGCGGTCTCGGAAGTGATCTCTGTCTCGCTCGGGACCGGCTCGGCCGCCGGAGCGGGCTCGACCGCGACCGGCTCGGCCGCCGTCGGCTCGACCGGGGCAGGAGCTGGCGCCGTGGGCGAGGAGACACCACGTACGGCCCGGCGCCTGGGGCGCTTGGCGGCCGGCTCAGCGGTCGCGGAGGTCGCCACGACGGCGGTGCCGCCCGTGGTCACGGGCTGGGCCTCGGCCGGGGGCTCGGACGCGTCCGACGACCCGACGACGATGGGCTCGACAGTGGCCGTCGAGACGACGGACCGGGTGGCCCGACGACGCGGGCGCTTGGCCGGCGTGGCGTCCGCCGGGGCCTCCCCACCAGTGGTGACCTGGGCGTTCGCCTCAGGTGCGTCGTGATCATCCTGTGACCCGATGGTCGAACCGGTGGTGCTGGAAGGCGTCACGTGAGGTGCTCCTGTAGCCGGCGTCCGCTCCACACCATGCGGACCGCCAGGCGGTCGGTCGTCCGGCTATGCATCGCGGCGAAGCGACACACCGGGCGGAAGTCTCGGCTGCGGCCCTGTTCCCACGGTCTTCGCGGACGCCTGCGGCCACGTTCTGTCGTGACAGCGGCACCGCGTGCGGATCGCGGGCAGTGTTGGACTCTGCAGGCCGCGCAGGGGATGTGGGCCCACGCGGCTTCGTCCAGTATCGCACAAGAGACGGGGCCTGCTCTGCGAGCGTCTGACGCCGTGTACAGTAGCTTGTGAAGACATTCACAAGCGACGGACGAGCCCCGTGGCAGCGGCTGGCCTGCTGGATCAGCCTCACGCCCCGAGGGCGGAGCCGTTCGGAGAGACCTCAGGAGCCCGGAGTGGAAGCTCTCGACCTGGCACGCTGGCAGTTCGGCATCACGACCGTCTATCACTTCATCTTCGTGCCGCTCACGATCGGCCTCGCACCCCTGGTGGCCGTGATGCAGACCGCCTGGGTCCGCACGGGGAACGAGCGGTGGCTCAGGCTCACCAAGTTCTTCGGCAAGCTGTTCCTGATCAACTTCGCGCTCGGCGTCGTCACCGGCATCGTGCAGGAGTTCCAGTTCGGGATGAACTGGAGCGAGTACTCCCGGTTCGTCGGCGACGTGTTCGGCGCACCGCTCGCGATGGAGGCCCTCGCCGCGTTCTTCATCGAGTCGGTCTTCCTCGGCCTGTGGATCTTCGGCTGGGACCGGCTGAGCAAGCGCGTCCACCTGGCGTCCATCTGGGCCGTCGCCGTCGCGGTGAACCTGTCGGCGTTCTTCATCCTGGCCGCCAACTCCTGGATGCAGCACCCCGTGGGCGCCCGGTACAACCCGGAGACCGGCCGCGCCGAGATGGAGTCGATCTGGGCGATCCTCGCCAACAGCACGCTGTGGGCGGCCTTCCCGCACGCGGTGGCCGCGGCCTTCCTGACGGCCGGGACGTTCGTGGCCGGGATCGCCGCCTGGTGGATGGTGCGCCTGGCCCGGACCAGACGGCCGGAGTCCGTCGAGCTCGCCCGGAACGTCTACCGCCCGGCCGTGCTCCTCGGCACCGTGGTCATGCTGGTCTCGGGCGCCGGCGTCGCGGTGACGGGCGACGTGCAGGGCAAGCTGATGTTCGAGCAGCAGCCCGGGAAGATGGCGTCGGCAGAGGCGCTGTGCACGGGCGAGGAGGCGGCCGCCTTCTCGATCCTCACCATCGGTGACCTGTCCAACTCGTGCGAGGGCGTCCGCCACGTCCTCGAGGTGCCGGGGCTGTCGAGCTACCTCGGCACCGGCAAGTTCTCCGGCGAGGACAGCTACCTGCCCGGCGTCGAGGACGTCCAGCAGGAGTACGCCGAGCGGTTCGGCGAGACCGACGACGACGGGAACCCCATCTCGTACACGCCCAACCTCGCCGTCACCTACTGGAGCTTCCGGCTCATGATCGGGTTCGCCGCGGGGTCAGCGCTGCTCGCCCTGGCGGCCCTGTGGTTCACCCGCGGCGGCCGGGTCAGCGACAACCCCTGGTTCGCCCGCATAGCGATCGCGGCGATCCCCACCCCGTTCCTCGCCTCGTCGTTCGGCTGGATCTTCACCGAGGTGGGACGCCAGCCCTGGGTGGTCGCCCCGAACCCCACCGGGATCGACCAGATCCGGCTGCTCACGATGCAGGGCGTCTCCACCGTCGTCAGCCCCGGGATGATCCTCACCTCGATGATCGTGTTCACGCTGCTCTACGGCGTGCTCGGCGTGATCTGGTTCCGGCTCATCCACCGGTACGCGACCGAGGGCGTGCCCTCGACGGTGCGCGACGAGTCGCCGGAGGCCGCCGGCGACGAGACGGACCGTCCCCTCTCGTTCGCCTACTGACCACTCCCGGCCTCCCCCACCAGACCTGACCGACCTGCCAGTGAGATTGCCAGAGAGATAAGGACGTGACCGTGGACCTCGCCATCGTGTGGTTCGTCATCATCGCGGTTCTGTGGACCGGGTACTTCGTGCTCGAGGGCTTCGACTTCGGCGTCGGGATGCTGATGTCGCTGCTGCCCCGCGGGGACGCCCCGCACCGGGAGAAGGAGCGACGGGTGCTGGTGAACAGCATCGGCCCGGTCTGGGACGGCAACGAGGTGTGGCTGATCACGGCCGCTGGGGCCACCTTCGCGGCGTTCCCCGAGTGGTACGCCACCCTGTTCTCCGGCTTCTACCTGCCGCTGCTCGCGATCCTGGTGGCGCTCATCGTGCGCGGTGTCGCCTTCGAGTACCGCGGCAAGATCTCCGACGCCGTCTGGGCGCGCCGCTGCGACGTCGCGATCCAGGTGGGCTCCTGGGTCCCGGCCATCCTGTGGGGAGTCATGTTCGCGAACCTGGTGCGCGGTGTCCAGCTCGACGACGCGCACCAGTACGTGGGCGGGCTCGCGGCACTGTTCAACCCGTTCGCGCTGCTCGGGGGCCTGACGACGCTCGTGCTCTTCCTGCTGCACGGCACGGTGTTCGTAGCCCTCAAGACCGACGGCGCGATCCGGGTGCGGGCTCGCCGGTTCGCCGGGGTGCTGACGCTCGTCGCCCTGGCCGTCGCCGGGGTCTGGGCGGCCTGGACGCAGGTCGCGTTCTCGCCCGCCTGGACGTGGGCGGTCGTGCTCGCCGGCGCGCTGGCCCTGGTCGGCGTCCTGCGGACCAACCGGGCCGGACGCGAGGGCTACGCGTTCGCGCTCTCCGCGGTGACGATCATCGCCGCGGTGGCCCTGATCTTCGGGTCCATGTTCCCCGACGTGATGCCGGGCCTGGCCGGAGGCAGCTCGCTCAGCATCGCGGAGGCGGCCTCGACGCCGTACACGCTGACCGTCCTGACGTGGGTCGCCGTGGCGCTGACTCCCGTGGTGATCCTGTACCAGGGATGGACGTACTGGGTCTTCCGGCGCCGGCTGACCGTGGACCATATCCCCGCACCGGCCGGCCTGACCTGGAAGAAGATCAAGGACTCGGCGTTCTGAAGGACAACGGGAGCACGAGCTGATGAGACCCTTCGACCCCCGGCTGCTGCGGCAGGTCCGTGCGGCCCGCTGGTACGTGGCGCTGACGGTCGGGCTCGGCGTGGCAGCCGCCGCCCTCATCGTGGCGCAGGCCCTGCTCATCGCGGACCTGCTGACACCGGTGGTGCGTGGGGACAGCCCGTCCGGGCCGGCGCTGGCGTGGCCCTTCGCGGGGCTGGCGCTCGTGATCGCCGGCCGGGCCTGCGTGGCGTGGGCGCAGGAACGGTACGCGCTGCGCGCCGCCGCCCGGACGATCGCCGAGCTCCGGCGCGCCGTGGTGGAGGCCTGGGCGCTGCGCGGCCCTCGGGCGGTCGGCACGACGGCGGTCGCCGGAGCTGCGGCAGACGGGTCCGCGGCAGGTGTGCCTGCGACAGGCGGGACGACGGCGGTCGGCGGGGCCGGCGCTCCGGCGTCGGGCAGCGGGAGCGGCGCTCCGGCGTCGGGCAGCGCAGGCAGCGGGAGCGGCGCGAGCCCGGAGGCCGAGGTCGCGACCCTGGCGACCCGCGGCCTCGACGCGCTCGAGCCGTACCTCGTGCGGTACGTGCCGCAGCTCGTGCTGACGGCGCTGCTCACGCCCGCGCTGGTCGGCGTCGTGCTGGGGCTGGACTGGGTCTCGGCGGTGATCCTGATCGTGACGCTGCCGCTCGTACCCATGTTCATGGTGCTCGTCGGGCGGCTGACGGCCGGGACGTCCGAGCGGCGCCTCGCCACCGTGGAGCGGCTGGGCACCCAGGTGCTCGACCTGGTCGCCGGGCTGCCGACGCTGCGTGCCTTCGGCCGGTCGTTCGGCCCGGGCGAGCGGGTGCGTGCGCTCGGTGACGCCTCCCGCAAGGCGACCATGGGGACGCTGCGGGTCGCGTTCCTCTCCTCGATGGTGCTCGAGCTGCTCACGACGCTGTCCGTGGCGATCATCGCCGTCGGGGTGGGGCTGCGGCTCGTCGAGGGCGCCATGGAGCTGCAGCCCGCGATCGCGGTGCTCGTGCTGGCGCCCGAGGTGTACCTGCCGCTGCGCCGGGTGGGAGCGGAGTTCCACGCCTCCGTGGACGGGGTCGCCGCGGCGGCGCGGGCGTTCGCACTGGTGGGGCCCGATGGTTCCGGCCCGCCGAAGGGTGCGGACGTCCCCGCGCCGCGGGTGGCGGGCGGCGAGCTCGTGCTGGAGGGGGTGTCCGTGCGGGCCGTCGGCCGCGGGGTCGTCGCGCCTGCCGGGCTGTCGGCGCGGATCCCGCTCGGGGCGAACCCCGGTGCGGGCGGGCGGGTCGTCGCGCTGCGCGGGCCGAGCGGGTCGGGCAAGTCGACCGCCGTGCTCGTGGTGCTCGGGCTGCTGGCGCCCGACGCCGGGCGGGTCGGGCTGGTCGCCCCCGGCGGCGCGTTCCGGGACCTGGCTGATCCGCGGGCGTCCGGGCTGGAGAGCTGGTGGTCGGCGCTGACCTGGGTTCCGCAGCGGCCCTCGCTCCCGCCGGGACGGCTGCGCGAGGTCGTCCTGGACGGCACGTCCAGGGTCAGCGACCGTGCACTCACCGAGGCCGCACGCCTGACCGGGCTCGACGCCGTCGTCGGCTCCCTGCCCGATGGCTGGGACACACGCGTCGGGCTCGGCGGCGTGGGGCTGTCCGTGGGACAGCGGCAGCGGGTGGCGCTCACGTCCGCCCTGCTCGACGACGCGGCGACCAAGCCGCTGGTGATCCTCGACGAGCCGACGGCGCACCTCGACGCGCGCGGCGAGCAGGGCGTCCTCGACACCGTTCGAGCCTGGCGGGACGCCGGTCGCACGGTGCTCGTCGTCGCGCACCGGGCCTCGCTGCTCGGGCTCGCGGACCAGGTGATCGATGTCCGCTCGGTGGCGGAGCCGGAGCCGGTCCCGGATCCGGAGCCGGGTCCGGAGCCGGTCCCGGCCCTGGGCGCGGGCACAGTGCTGGCCTCGGGAACGGGCGCGGCGGCGGGCACCGCGGGCGACGCCGGGAGTCGCGCACCGGCTCCCGCGGGACGTCCCGCGACAGATCGGAAGGGACGATGACCACAACGACTCAACCGTTCGCCCGGCAGGCGACGGCCGACCCGCTGCGGCGCATCCTGCCGCTGCTGGAGGTCCGCCCGGTCAAGGTAGCGGCGGCGATCGGGCTCGGCGTCCTGGCCCTGGCCTGTGCGATCGGGCTCGCGGCGGTGGCGGCCTGGCTCGTCGCCCGCGCGTACCAGATGCCGCCGGTGCTCACGCTTTCGGTGGCCGTGGTGGCGGTGCGGGCATTCGGGATCGGGCGCGGTGTGCTGCGTTACTGCGAGCGCCTCGCCTCGCACGACGTCGCGCTGCGGGGCATGGCGGCTCTCCGCGCCAACCTGTACGACCGGCTCGCCGCGGACGACCGTCCGGTCACGGTGCGACGGGGCGAGCTCCTGGCGCGGATCGGCCAGGACGTGGACGACGTCGGCGACATGGTGGTTCGCGCGCTCGTGCCGGCGGGGGTCGCGGTCGTGACATCGCTCGGTTCGGTGATCCTGCTGGGCGTGCTGCTGCCGGCGGCGGGCGTGGCGCTGGCGCTGTGCCTGGTGCTCGCCGGGATCGTGACGCCGTGGCTCGCGGCACGGGCTGCGGCCCGCACCGAGGCGCGGGGCGCGGCGGTGCGGGGCGAGGTGACCGCGCTGTCCCTCGAGGTCCTCGAAGCATCGGCTCCGCTGCGGGTCTCCGGCCGGTTCGGTGCGCGCCTGGCGGATCTCGACGCGGCCGACGCGCGTCTGACTGCCGTCGCCGACGACGGCGCCCGTACCTCCGGGCTGGCCGCCGCGCTGGGGGCGCTGGCGCAGGGTCTCGCGGTGCTCGCCTCGCTCGCGCTCGGGATCCCGGCTGCGATGTCGGGGTCGCTGTCCGTGGAGGCGCTGTCCGTGATCGTCCTGACGCCGCTCGCCGTGTTCGAGGCGACCGCGGGGCTCCCCGCCGCCGCGGTCCAGCTCCACCGGTCGAGGGAGGCCGCGCGACGGCTGCTGGAGCTGCTGCCGGCAGACCCGAGGCCGGGCGCACGGACCACCGGAGAGCCTGGTTCGCCGGAGAGAGCCACTGCGGGCGGGGAGGCGGACGGGCACGTCCGGTCCGGGGAAACGGACGGGCACGTCCAGTCCGGGGAAACGGACACCGGCGGTAGCGCGGCGCGAGAGGCGGGCGGCGCGCTGCTCGTGCTCGACGACGTCGCAGCCGGCTGGCCCGACGCCGTCGGCAGGCCGCAGACGGCGGTGGAGGGGGTGTCCCTGACGCTGCGGCCGGGCTCGGTCGTGGCGCTGGCGGGGCCGTCCGGCGTCGGAAAGTCGACGCTGCTGATGACCGCAGCCGGTCTGATACCGCCGCTCGGGGGGACCGTGTCCGTGTGGTCGGTAGAACGTCAGATGATCGGCAGCCCGAGTTACCGATCACCTGACGTTCTACCGACCACACCCGCCACCCCGCCCACCCCCACCCCCACCCCAGCCCTGTTCGTCGGCGAGGACGGGCACCTGTTCGACACCACGGTGCTGGAGAACCTGCGGGTGGCACGCGGCGACGTCACGCCGGCCGAGGCCCGGGCCGCGCTCGACGCCGTCGGCCTGGGGGCGTGGCTGACGGCACTCCCCCGGGGGCTGGACACCCTGGTGGGCACGGACGCCGCGGCCGTCTCGGGGGGCGAGCGCCGTCGTCTGCTGGTGGCTCGCGCGCTGCTGAGCCCCGCACGGGTCCTGCTCGTGGACGAGCCAGCGGAGCACCTGGACGGCGGTACCGCGGACGCCCTGGTGCGCACGGTGGCGGCGCACGCACGCGCGACCGGCCGGGCGGTGCTGCTGGCGACGCACCGCCTCACGCCGCTGGCGGCGGTCGACGAGGTGGTGGTGCTCGGGTTCGGCGAGGGTGTCCGGGCGTCGGGCACGCACGCGGACCTGCTGCGTGACGACCGGGACTACGCCTGGTCGGCAGCGCAGGAGGCCGACCTGCTGGACCCGCAGTCGCCCGCCGCCGAACCAGGGTGAGAACCGGGGGCATCCCGGAGCCGCCCCGGCGGCGGGCGGCCTAGCGTCGGCCCCATGATCACCATCTCGGCGCTGACCAAGCGCTATGGGGACCTGACCGCCGTCGACGACGTCTCCTTCACCGCGCGACCCGGCCGGGTCACCGGGTTTCTCGGGCCGAACGGCGCGGGCAAGTCCACGACACTGCGCATCCTCACCGGTCTCGCCGAGGCGACCTCCGGCACCGCCGAGGTGCTCGGCCGCCGGTTCGCGGACCTGCCCAACCCCGGTCGGGAGGTGGGGGTGCTGCTCGACGCGTCGGCCCAGCACGCCGGCCGTACCGGCAGGGAGTCGCTGGTCCTCGCCCAGCGCACCCTCGGGCTGCCCGCCGCCCGCGTGAGCGAGACGCTCGACCGGGTGGGCCTCACCCCCAAGGAGGCCAAGCGGCGGGTGGGGAACTACTCGCTCGGCATGCGGCAGCGGCTGGGCGTCGCGACGGCGCTGATCGGCGAGCCGCAGGTGCTGATCCTCGACGAGCCGGCCAACGGGCTCGATCCAGCGGGCATCCGCTGGATGCGTGACCTGCTGCGCGGCTTCGCGGACGACGGCGGCACCGTGCTGCTCTCGTCCCACCTCCTCGCGGAGATCGAGACCATCGCGGACGACATCGTGGTGATCGGCGGCGGACGGGTGGTGGCGGGCGGCCCCAAGGCGGAGCTCCTCGCGGGCGTCGGCACCCTGGTCCGCGCCGACGACGTCGGCGCGCTCACCGCCGCGCTCGAGGCCGCGGGGCAGACGGCGTCCCCGACCGACGACGGCGCCGTACTCACGGACGCAGACCTGGCCGGTGCGGGACGCGCGGCCTTCTCCGCCGGCGTCCCGGTGACCGAGCTGCGCGCGGCGGACGGCGTGGGCCTCGAGGAGACCTTCCTCGCCCTCACCGCGCCGACCCAGCGTGACGCCGGCGGCACCCGCCCTCCCGTGTCCTCGCACGCACCGACCACGACAGGAGCCGTCGCGTGAGCACTCCCGACCGCACCGCGCAGATCCCGTTCCGCCGGCTCGTCGACGTCGAGCTGCGCAAGCTGGCCGACACCCGGTCGGCGCTGTGGCTCCTGGTGAGCATCGCGCTCATCGCGGTCGGCGCCGTCGCCGTCCTGGTCCTGTTCGCACCCTTCCAGGCGACCTACGCCGACCTGGCCAACGCGGTCGCCTACCCGCTCGGGCTGCTGGTGCCGATGGTCGGGCTGCTCTCGATCACGAGCGAGTGGAGCCAGCGGGGCGCGCTGACCACCTTCACGCTGGTCCCCCGGCGCGGCCGGGTGATCGCCGCCAAGGCGGCGTGCGTCGCCGGGCTCACGGTCGTTGCCACGGCGCTGACGTTCGGGCTGGCGGCCTGCGGGGCACTCCTGAGCGCGGCGGCCGAGGGGACCGCGGCGGTGTGGAACCTGTCCTGGGCCGATCACCTGTACCTGTTCACGTTCCAGGCGATCGGGGTAGCGGTCGGGTTCACGCTCGGCGCGATCCTGCGCCGGTCGTCCGTGGCGCTAGTGGGCTACCTGATGTTCGCGCTGGTCGTGCCCTCGCTCTCCAGCCAGCTCGCCCTCGGCGTGGAGTGGTGGGGCGCCGCAGCCCCGTGGCTCGACCTCACGCACGCCCAGTACGCGCTGCTCGGTGCGACCGTCACGGGCGAGCAGTGGACGCAGCTCGGTATCACGGCGGCGCTGTGGATAGCCGTCCCGTTCGCCCTGGGACTCTGGCAGCTCCGCCGCGTAGAGATCCGCTGATCACGCTGACCAGGTGAGAACGGGGTTGTGTTCCGCTGAGCACCGTTCAGGAACACAACCACGTTCTCGCCTACTTCGTGAGCACCGACATGGCCGCCGCTCGGCCCGGGATGCCGCTCACGCCCCCGCCGCGGCGGGCGCCCGCACCCGCTAGCAGGACCCTCGGGTGCTCGGTCTCGACGCCCCAGCGTCCGGCGTCGGCACCGTCCTCGGCGAAGGGCCAGCTCAGGTCCCGGTGAAAGATGTGTCCGCCCGGCAGCCCGACGTCGCCCTCCAGGTCGACCGGGGAGCGCACCTCGAGGCAGGGGGCGCCGTCGGCGTCGAGCGCGAGGACGTCCTCGACGGGCTCGGCCAGCACGCTGTTCAGGGAGGCGAGCGTGGCCCGGAGCGCCTGGTCGCGAGCGCCGCCGGGATCGGCGCGGAAGAGCCGCGCCGGCATGTGCAGCCCGAACAGCGTGATGGTCTGCGCGTCGGTCCCGGCGAGCGCCGGGCCGAGGATCGTCCGGTCCGTCAGGGTGTGGCAGTAGATCTCGCTCGGCGGCAGCTCAGGGATGTGTCCGGCGGCGGCCTGCGCGTGCGCGGCCTGGAGCTGGGTCAGGGACTCGTTGACGTGCAGGGTGCCGCTGAACGCGGCGACGGGGTCGACGTCGTCGCGCAGCCGGGGCAGGCGCGTGAGCAGCATGTTGACCTTGAGCTGTGCGCCCTCGGGGCCGGGCTCCGGCGCCTCGCCGCCCAGCAGGCGCTCCAGCTCGGCAGGAGCGCACCCGGCGAGGACGTGCCCGGCGGTCGCGCCACGGACCCGCCCGTCGGCGTCGGTCCACGCGACCTCCGCGCCCGAGGAACCCGGGTCGACGGCGGTGACGGTCGCCGAGGTGACGATCGTCGCGCCGGCGGCCACGGCGGCGTCGTGCAGTGCGCCCGAGACGGCGCCCATGCCACCCACCGGCACGTCCCAGTCGCCGGTCCCGTTACCGATGACGTGGTAGAGAAGGCAGCGGTTCTGCCGCAGGGACGGCTCGTCGACGTCGGCGAAGGTGCCGATCAGGCCGTCGGTGGCCGCGACGCCGCGCACGACGTCGTCGGCGAAGGTGCGCCGCAGCACGTCGCCGAGGGGCTCCTCGAAGAGGGCGCGCCAGGCCGCCTCCCCCACGCCGTCGACCACCCGGTCGCGGACCACCGAGCGCGGGAGCAGCGGCTCGGTGAGCGTCGGCGCGAGCCGGCGGGCCACCTCGGCGGTCATGGCGTAGAAGCGTCCCCACGCCTCGAAGTCGGCGTCCGACCCGGTGAGGTGACGGAACGAGGCGCGCGTGGCGGCGTCGTCCTGGCTGTCGACGAGCAGGCCGCCGTCGGCCACCGGTGTGTAGGAGGACCAGCGCCGGCGCTTGAGGGTGATGGGGAGCCCGAGCTCCTCGATCACCTGGCGCGGCAGGAGCGAGACGAGGTAGGAGTAGCGCGACAGCCGCGCGTCCACGCCGGCGAACGGGCGGGCCGAGACGGCCGCGCCGCCCACGTGGTCGGCTCGTTCGAGCACCAGGACGGAGCGGCCGCCACGGGCCGCGTAGGCCGCGGCGGTGAGGCCGTTGTGACCTCCGCCGATGACGACGACGTCGTACCGGGAACGCGGGGAATCAGGCATGCACGTCATAGTCCCATGGGGCACTGATTACCAGGGAGGTTCCATCACAAGTTGGTATGTGACCTAATCGTGACATTTGCGCGACGGGCGGGTACGGTCATGACACCTCGCCAGTAACGGTGGGGTCCTGGTCCGGACGCCGAGCCCTGTCACCGGATCTGAGCAGCTACGACGTGACAGGGGCGGGGGAACCAAGTAGGCCGGGCACGTGAGTGTCCTTGGGGTGAAGCCTCCTTGCGAGGCCGGGTGATCGCTCTCCCCATCCGAACCCGACAGCTCACTTCGTAGGCGTCCGAGGAGATCACTGGTGACCGTACTCACCGACCGTACCCATGACTGGGCGGACGACCAGGCAAACCGTTCCAGCAGCCGAGGCAGGCACCGCGCCGACGGCCCCGCGCTCACCCCCTTCACCGCACTGACCCAGACCGCCGCCGAGAATGCCGCCCGCACCGGCGCCATCGCGGTCGTCACGTCCGGCATGCTGGCGTCGGTCTTCACCCAGACCGCCCACACCGCTCCCGCCGAGACGCACACGCAGACCACGCTCGCGGGTGCGACGCCGGTCAGCAACACCGTCGACTCCACGACCCGGTCCGGCTTCGCCGAGAACCTGGTCACCAAGGTCAAGGTCACGCAGGACGCCGACTTCTGGGCCGAGCGCGGACGGGTGTCGGTGACGCCCTACGCCGAGACCGAGGCCGGCATCGCCGAGGCCAAGGCGAAGGCGGAGGCCGAGGCGCGCGCCAAGGCCGAAGCAGAGGCGAAGGCCAAGGCAGAGGCCGAGGCAGCCGCCGCAGCCGAGGCCGCCGCGGAGGCAGAGGCCGCAGCCGCCGCCGACGCCTCCGGCCTCGGCCAGCAGGCCGTCAACCTGGCCCTCGAGTACGTGGGCGTGCCCTACGTGTGGGGCGGAGCCTCCCCCAGCGGCTTCGACTGCTCCGGGCTCATCCAGTACGTCTACGGCAAGCTCGGGGTGAGCCTCCCGCACAGCTCGAGCGCGATGTCGACCGTCGGGTACCAGGTCTCCGCCGCGGAGGCCCAGCCGGGCGACATCGTGTGGACGCCGGGTCACGTCGCCCTCTACGCGGGCAACGGCACGGTCGTGGAGGCCCAGCAGCAGGGCACTCCCGTGCAGTACGGCGAGATGTGGCAGAACAACCCGGTGTTCATCCGGGTGACGGGCTGACCTCTTCTCGCGTCACCCTCCAGATCGGGTACGGGGTGTGTCCCGCCGGACTTCCGGCGCGGCACACCCCGTACTCGTCCCGTGGACCGGTCAGGTAACGTCCCGGGCGTGAAGATCCTCGCACCGGACGTGCCCTTCGACCTCGACTTCCCGTCCCTCCTGCCCGACGCCGGAGCCTCCTTCGCGCCCGGCGGCACCGACGTCGTCGCGACGTACGTGATGAACGACCCGATCCCCGAGGAGCACACGGACGCCGAGGTGCTGATCACGTGGTCCAACCCGCCCAAGGTGCTCGCGGACGCCGCCCGCCGCCTGACCGGCCTGCGCTGGGTGCAGACCCTCTCGGCCGGCCCCGACGTCGCGCTGCGTTCCGGGTTCGGCGCCGACGTCGTCATCTCGTCCGGCCAGTCCCTGCACGACGACACAGTCGCCGAGCACACCCTCGCGCTGATCCTCGCGTCGGTCCGCCGCATCGACGCGTCGCTGGCCGCGCAGCGCGATCACCACTGGGCAAAGGAGATCGCGTTCGCCCAGGCCGACCCGGTCACCGGCCGGGAGTACACGCTCGACGGCGCACGCGTGACGATCTGGGGCTTCGGGTCGATCGCTCTGCGGCTGGCTCCGCTACTGACCGCACTCGGTGCGCAGGTCACTGGGGTCGCCTCGCGCGCCGGCGAGCGCGCCGGGTATCCGGTGGTGGGGCCCGACGGTCTGGACGCGCTGCTGGCCGAGACCGACCTGCTCATCTCGCTGCTGCCGGCCGGCCCCGCCACCCACCACATCCTTGGCGAACGCCTGCTCGGCCTGCTGCCGCCGACCGCGCGGTTCGTCAACGTCGGTCGCGGAGCGACCGTGGACGAGGTGGCTCTCGCGGACGCGCTGCGGTCCGGGCGGCTCTCGGGCGCGGCGCTCGACGTCATGGAGACCGAGCCGCTGCCGGAGGACTCCCCGCTGTGGGACGTCCCCAACCTGATCCTGACGCCGCACGTGGCGGGCGGGCGTCCGCGCGGTGCGGCCCGGTTCCTCGCCGAGCAGCTCACGGCCTGGCGAAGAGGCACCCCCGTCCGAAACGTAACCCCCCGCTGACCCCTCGTTGAGTGCTGGCTATTTGCGGGCTTTCGCGCCTCACGACAACAAATAGCCAGCACTCAACGGAGGTTACGGGGGGCCGGCTGGCAGACCGGGCAGCTGAATGATGAGCGGTTCATGAACGCGTCGCGGCGCACGAGCGCACCGCAGCGGCGGCATTCCTCGTTCTCCTGCCCGTAGACCGCGAGCGAGCGGTCGAAGTACCCCGACTCCCCGTTCACGTTGACGTACAGCTCGTCGAAGCTGGTGCCGCCCTGGGCCAGCGCCTCACGCATGACCTCGGCCGCCGAGTCGAGCACACGGCGCACGTCGGCGGTCCTCAGCTTGTCGGTCTGCCGCGCCCAGTGCACCTTCGCCCGCCACAGCGCCTCGTCGGCGTAGATGTTGCCCACGCCGGACACGACGGTCTGGTCGAGCAGAGCCCGCTTCACCTGGGTCCGACGTCGGCGGACCCGCCGGATCAGGTCGTCCAGGTCGAGGCCGGGGTCCAGCAGGTCACGGGCGATGTGCGCGACCGGCTCCGGCAGCAGGGGCAGGTCGGAGCCGTACCCGGCCGGGATGCTCCCCGCCACGGGTACCAGGTCCTGGACGCTCAGGTGCCCGAACGTGCGCTGGTCCACGAAGTCCAGGTAGCGCGCCCCGGAGGGGGCGTCGGTGAGGTGCAGGCGGACGCGCAGGTGCGGGTGCTGCCAGTCGTCCGTGCCCGGCGCCGGTTCCGGAACGAGCACGGCGGCAGGCCCCGGGGCATGCGCGATGCTCACCGCGGCGCCGCGGACGAGCAGCTGGCCCGACATGCCGAGGTGCGCCAGGAGGGCGGCGGCCGGGTGGGTCCCGGTCGGCTCGGGCTGGCGGGTGGCAGGGGTCTCGACAGGCTCGACCGACGGGGCCGGCTCGACCAGCGGCGTGGGGGCGGCGTCCTCCAGCGGCAGCCAGAGGAACTTGCCACGTCGGACGGCGGCGCTCAGCCGCCGCCCGACGAGCTGGTCGCGGAACGAGTCCGGGCCGCCGTCGTGCCGGCGGACGCTGTACTCGCGGAACACCTCGACGTCGCGCACGACCGCACCGACCACGAGCCGGTCGAGGCCGTCCCGGACGGTCTCGACCTCGGGCAGCTCAGGCACCGGCGACCGGGGCCTTGCTCTCGGAGCCGTTGCCGGTCGCCGCCGCGCCGTCGTCCCCGGGCTTGGGCAGGGGGAACTTCTCCAGCAGAGCCCGGTAGGTCTCCTCTGCGGCGCCCTGCTCGGCGTGCTTCTTCGCGCTGCCGGAGCCGGAGCCGTAGGTGACGCCGTCGATCACGACCGTCGAGTGGAAGACCCGCGCGTGCTCCGGACCCTCGAACGTCGCGATGTAGTCGGGCGCACCCAGACCACGCTCGGCCGAGGCCTCCTGCAGCGACGTCTTCCAGTCGAGCCCGGCGCCGAGGCCCGCTGCGACGTCGAGCGTCGAGTCGACGAGCCGGTGCACCAGCTCCCGTGACGTCTCCAGGCCGTGCGACAGGTAGGTGGCGCCGATCAGGGCCTCGACCGTGTCGGACAGGATCGAGTCCTTCTCGAAGCCGCGCGTGCGGATCTCGCCCTTGCCGAGCAGCACATACTTGCCCAGCCCGAGGGTCCGCGCGATGGCGGCGAGAGCACGCTGCGACACCGTCGCCGCACGCATGCGCGCCAGGTCACCCTCGGACAGGTCGGGGTGCCGCCGGAACAGCGCCTCCGTGACCACCAGCCCCAGCACCGTGTCGCCCAGGAACTCCAGGCGCTCGTTCGTGGGGATGCCGCCGGCCTCGTGCGCGAACGACCGGTGGGTCAGTGCCAGCACAAGAAGCTCGGGGTCCAGATGGACCCCGAGCTTCTCGAGCAGCGCGGTAGGTTCCGGCCTCGCCGGCGACGTCCCGCCCTTGGCCACGTCAGCCCGCGTGAACGGTCTTCAGGGCGTCGCGGTACGTGCGGCCCTTGTAGGTGCCGCACGTCGGGCACGCCGTGTGCGGCAGCTTGTTGCCCTGGCACTGCGGGCAGGTGGTGAGGGTCGCTGCGGTGGTCTTCCACTGCGAGCGACGCGCACGGGTGTTGCTGCGCGACATCTTGCGCTTCGGAACAGCCACGGCTAGCTCTCTTTCGTCTCGTCCGACACGCTCGTAGATTCGAGCATGCTCTGAAGCGCCGACCAACGAGGGTCGACTACGTCATGTTGATGACCGGGGTCGTCAGCCAGGCGCGCTCCGCACTCGGAGCACAGGCCAGGGCAGTCATCCCGGCACAGCGGTTGAAATGGTAGTGCAGTCACGACCGAATCCCGAAGCACAGGCTCCAGGTCGGCCATGTCGTCGTCGCCGAGGACGGACTCCTCGTCCTCCACGTCGTCGTCCCCCGCCTTGGCCGACGCAGCGGCCTTCTCGGGGTAGGCGAACAGCTCGGTGATGTCGACCGTGAGCTCACGGTTGATGTCGTCGAGGCAGCGGCTGCACTCGCCCTTTGCCGTGCCGCGGACAGTACCGGAGACCAGCACGCCCTCCATCACGGACTCGAGTCGAAGATCCAGCTCGAGGTCGGAACCTTCCGGGATACCGATCACAGCGGTACCGAGATCTGACGGCGCCTGCACGGTCGCGCTGTGCGTACGCATCGATCCGGCACGCCGAGACAGCTCGTGCGTCTCAAGCACGAGCGGCGACTTCGGTTCGCGGGAAATAACGGACTCCGATGAGGGCAGTGGCAGTGCACTATCCGATGAGGATGGTGAAGGGGGCGACCCGGCGCGATGTCTCGCACCATGGGCCAAGAACCAATCCTACGACATGGATGGGACCTGACGCGCGCCCGTACTGGGTGACAGGCCTCACGAGCCGGCGGGTGGCTGCCCCAGCGCGGATCGCAGCGCCTCCGTGACGCCAGCCGGAACCAGGTCGTCGACCGGCCCGCCGTGCCGCACGATGTCCTTCACCAGCGACGACGCGACGTGCGCGTACCGCTGGTCGCCGGGCAGGAAGACCGTCTCGACGCCCGACAGGTGCCGGTTCATGAGCGCCATCGGCTGCTCGGCGTCGAAGTCGCCGCCACCGCGCAGACCCTTCACGACGGCGACCGCCCCGACGTCCCGGCAGAAGTCCACCAGCAGCCCCGGGACGACGGCGACCCGCACCCGCTCCAGCGCGGGCTCTGCCTGAGCCGCGGTCCGCACCGCCGCGCGCACGAGCTCGGCGCGGGTCTCCAGATCGAGCAAGCCGGACTTGCCGGGGTTCTTGGCGACGCCGACCACCACGTCGTCGAACATCGTGGCCGTGCGGCGAACGATGTCGAGGTGGCCGAGGGTGATGGGGTCGAACGACCCGGGGCAGACGACGGTGGTCACGCGCTCACGCTATCCGACGGGTCGGCGGCCGGGCGGCACGGCGTCGGGCGGCACTGCGTCCGGCGGCCGGGCGTCGGAGGGCTCGGCATCCGAGGGCACGGCACCGGAAGGCTCGGCGTAGTACACCGCCGTCTCCCCGTAGTCCTTGCGCGCGAACGCGGCGAGACCGACCGGCCAGTCCGGCTCGGGCGTGCGGATCGAGCGCTCGACGACCACGACGGCGTCGTCGGCCAGGACGCCAGGCGTGGCCAGGTCTGTCAGCACGGTGGCGAGCGTGGTCTCGTCGAGGTCGTAGGGCGGGTCGAGGAAGACCAGGTCCAGCGCCGCCGTCGTGCGGGGGGCCGCACGCGGTCCAGCGCCCGCCAGCGCCGCCGCGAACCGTTCGGCGGTCTCGGTGACCACCCGCACCTCGGCCACCTTCAGCACGGCGACGTTCTTGCGCGCGACGTCGGCCGCTGGACGCGCGCTGTCCACCAGGGTCACCTCCGCGGCACCCCGGCTGGCGGCCTCCAGCCCGAGCGCGCCCGAGCCGGCGTAGAGGTCGAGCACGCGGGCGCCGTCGAGCACGTCGAGGTGGGTCAGCCGGGAGAAGATCGCCTCCCGGACGCGGTCGCTCGTGGGTCGGGTGCCCTTGGCCGGCACGGCGATGGTGCGTCCGCCGAGCGCCCCGGCCACGATCCTGGTCACGCCGCGAGCCTAACGCGGGCCGACCGAACCAGGACACGCCGACCGCCGTGAGGCGCCCGCCGACCGCCCGCAGCTTGTTCGGTACCCCGCCACCGGGCAAGCCTGGCGTCACCCCCGGACTCCCACCCCCGGGCCGAGTGCAGATTTAGTTGCCACCCCGGCGCCCCACTGCAGAGTTCGTCGCGGTTGGAGAGCTCCTCACCGCAACCAACTCTGCAGTCGGCAACTGTGGCCGCGACGAAGTCTGCAGTCGCCGCCGGCGGCCGGGCTGACTTGCTCGACACGCCGGCATCCGGCATCCGGCAGGCCTGGCGTCGCCCCGGACTCCCGCCCCGGGCCGAGTGCAGACATCGTCGCCACCCCATCCGCCCACTGCAGAGTTCGTCGCGGTTAGCGGGCTCCTCACCGCAACCAACTCTGCAGTCGGCAACTGTGGCCGCAACCAAGTCTGCAGTCGCCGCGGGCGGCCAGGGCTGTCGAGGTCCTCGGCTGCTACGGCAACGGCAACGGCGGCAACGGCGGCAGAGGAGGGGGCAGCGGCGGGGAAGACAGCGACGGCGGAGGCGGAGGCGGAGGCAACGATGACGCCAGCCACGACGGCGGCTCTCCCCGTCACGACCAGGGAGTGTCGATGTGCGCTACTACCGGGAGGTGGTCGCTGCCCGTGGTGTCCAGGGCGCGCACCTCCGTCACCGTGGCGCCGCGCGCTAGCACGTGGTCGATCTGAGCGACCGGGAACACCTCGGGATACGTGAACTCGAAGCCGGTGGTCGGGGCCGTGACGAGGTTGGTCAGCGGCGCGAGGGCGCCGTCCGCCAGGACCCCGTTCAGGTCCCCCGAGACGATGACCGTGTCGTGCTGCTCGGCGTTGACGGCGTCCGCGAGCTGGAGCGCGCTCGCGTTCCGCAGCTCCGTCTCGAACCCGCCGCTCCCCAACCGGACGGAGGGCAGGTGTGCCGCGAACAGCGCGACCGCCGCTTCCTCGCGCTGGATCACCACCCGCAGGCAGCGGTCCCAGCTGGCGTCAATACCCTCGGGCCGGATGTCCACGGCCGTCGCTCCCTTGAGCGGGTACCTGGACCAGACGCCGACGGTGCCCTGCGTCTCGTGGTGCGGCAGCACGTCGCCGAACGCCTGCGTGTACTGCTCGGCCGTCGCGTCCGAGACCTCGGTGAGCGTCACGACGTCCGGCTTCGCCGCCAGGAGCACCGCCGCGGTGCCTGTCACATCGGTGTTGACGTCGCTGACGTTGTGCTGGACCACTGTCAGGTCGCCGGGCTCCGGGACGACGGGGCGCACCTGCGGCAGGAACACCCAGATCCACGCGGCGAGCGGGAGCAGGACCGCGAGGATGGCGAGCGCGGACCGGCGCAGCAGCGCCGCGAGGATCCCCAGCGGCACCGCCAGCCCGAGCCAGGGCAGGAACGACTGGACGAGGCTGCCGAGGTTTCCCCAGCGGTTGGGCACAAAATCGTGGGCAACTAGCAATACGGCGACCGCGACGGAACCGAGCGCGAGGAGCCTCCCGCGCTGCCAAGCTGTCTTCGCCGGCGCGCCGGTGTGGATCGCGTGCTTCGCGTCGACCGTCACGGGCCGTGACCCTATCGGTTGTGCCTTTCGGGCGTAAGGCGTGGGTCAGCCCTTTCACCCCGCGTGATTTCACCCTGCCGAATCTTCGCGGCAGCTCACCGGGAGCCGCTCACGCCCGCTCGAGGAACTCCTCCTGGTCCTCGTCGAGCTGGGCACGGATGGCCTTCGCCAGCTCCGGGAACTCCGCCAGGTCGGGCGAAGCCCGCACGACGTCGACGGCGGCGGTGCGCGCCTCCTCGATGAGGCCGGCGTCCTTGACCACTCGCAGCAGGCGCAAGGAGCTGGTCCGGCCGGACTGCGCCGCGCCGAGCACGTCGCCCTCGCTCCGCAGCTCCAGGTCGAGGTTCGCGAGCTTGAAGCCGTCGGTGGTCTGGGTCATCGCCTCCAGCCGGGCGTGGGCCGGTGTACCCGGCTCGGCGTCGGAGACCAGGAGGCACAGGCCCGGGTCGGTGCCACGCCCCACGCGCCCGCGCAGCTGGTGCAGCTGGGAGATGCCGAACCGATCGGCGTCGAAGATGACCATGGCCGTGGCCTCGGGGACGTCGACGCCCACCTCGATCACGGTGGTGGCGACCAGGACCGGCGACTCTCCCGAGGCGAACCGAGCCATGGCCTCCTCCTTCTGGTCGGCCGGCAGCTGCCCGTGCAACGTACCGATGTCGACGCCCGACAGCTCGGGCCGCGAGCGCAGCTCCTCGACCACCTCGAGCACGGCGCGCAGCGGCGGCCGGTCCGCGGCGCCCGCGGCGTCGGGTCCGGAGGGCTCCAGGAACTCCGGTACGTCGTCGAAGTCCTTGGCGGCCGTCCTGGTCTCCTCGTCCGGGTGGATCCGCGCGCACACGACGTAGGCGCGGCGGCCCGCGTCGACCTCCTCGCGGACCCGGGCCCAGGTGCGGTCCGTCCAGCGGATGTTGCGGGCGGGGACGGCGACGGTGGTGATGCCCGCGCGCCCGGCCGGCACCTCGGTGAGGGACGACGTCTCCAGGTCGCCGAAGACCGTCATCGCCACGGTGCGCGGGATGGGCGTCGCCGTCATGACCAGCAGGTGCGGCGACACCCGACCCTTGGCCCGCAGGGCGTCCCGCTGCTCGACGCCGAAGCGGTGCTGCTCGTCCACCACGACGAGGCCCAGGTCGGCGAACTGCACCTGCTCGGACAGGAGCGCGTGCGTGCCGACCACGATCCCGGCCTCGCCGCTGGCCGCCTGCAGCAGTGCCTCCTTGCGGGCCTTCGCGCCGAGCGATCCGGTGAGCAGCGCTATCCGGGTGCTCACGCCGGCGCGCTCGGCCCCGAACAGGGTGCCGCCCTCGGCGAGCGGACCCAGCAGTGCACGCAGGGTCCGAGCGTGCTGGGCGGCGAGCACCTCGGTGGGCGCGAGCAGGGCGGCCTGACCGCCGGCGTCGACCACCTGCAGCATGGCGCGCAGCGCGACCACCGTCTTTCCGCTGCCGACCTCGCCCTGCAGCAGCCGGTGCATCGGGCGCGGGTCGGCGAGCTCGGTGGCTATCTCCTCACCCACCGCACGCTGACCGTCGGTGAGCACGAACGGGAGGGACGCGTCGAAGTCGGCGAGGAGGCTCGGCCGCCCCTCGGGCAGCGGCGGGCGGGCGGTGGCGTCCTCGGCCGCGGTGCGTGCACGGCGCTGCGCGAGTGCCGCCTGCAGCACGAACGCCTCCTCGAACCGCATGCGGTGCTGCGCGCGGTAGGCCTCTTTCAAGGTCGCCGGCCGGTGCAAGCTGCGCAGCGCGACGGCCCGCCCAGGCATCCCCTGGCGTTCCCGCACCTCGTCGGGCACCGGGTCGGGCACGTCCTGGTCGGTCAGCGTGTCGAGGACCACGCGCAACGCACCCTGGATCTTCCAGCTCGGGATGCCGGCGGCCGCCGGGTAGATCGGGATGGGCTTGGTAGCGTGCTCCAGGAGCGCCTCGTCGCTGTCGAGGTCCGACTCCTCCCCCATCAGCGTGAAGTCAGGGTGGGTGAGCTGCCGCGCGCCCCTGTACAGGCCGACGGTTCCCGTGAAGAGGCCCTTCGCTCCGGGGACCAGACGCTTCTCGTGGTTGTAGAGGGAGCCGCGGTGCTTGCCGAAGAACGTGAGGGACAACCGGCTGTTCCCGTCCGTCACCACCACCTCCATGAGCGCGCCCTTGCGGTTGCGCATGTGGCGGACGGTCGCCTGCTCCACCCGGGCCAGGATCGTCACGTGCTCACCCACCTCGAGGGCCGCGATGTCCGTGAGGGCGCCCGGGTCGGCGTACCGGCGCGGGTAGTGGCCCAGCAGGTCGCCGACGGTCCGCAGGCCGAGCTTGCCGAGGGCAGTCGCCGTCCGCTTGTCGAAGGCGCGCTCCAGCCGTTCGTCCACCCGTTCGGTCATGCGTCCTCCTCCGTACCCAGGTACACCCCGTCGCCCGGGCGGCCGGTCGACAGGACGACGAGCTCTGCCTCCGGCGCACGCTCGGCGAGCACGGCGGCGAGCCCGTCGGACAGGCCGTCCGGGACGTCCGCGTCGAGCAGCGCCGTCACCAGGGTGGTCGCCGGGCCCGCCGCGTCCCGCAGGGCATCGATCGCGGCGGCCCCGTCGGTCTCCACCACGGTCAGCGCGGCGAGCGCCTGGTCCACTATCGCGCGGGCGTCGACGGCGGGCGAGGCGGCGGACCCGTCCGGCAGCTCGTCCGGCAGCCCGATCGGCAGCAGCGTCCCGAGGGCGGCCAGCGCAACGACGGCGTGCAGGTCGGTGGGTGTCGGCACGGCGACCAGCTCGTCGACGTCGAGCTGCGCCTCGCCCCCCGCTCCGGCGTCCGGCCCCCCGAGGAGCAGCACCCGGCGGGCTCCGGTCGACGCGGCGGCACGGCCGACGTCGTCGGCCGTCGGGGCCTCGACGGTGCTGCCGAGGCCGCCCGTGAGGAGCACGACGGCGCCCGCGTGCGCGAGCTCGGCCGCCAGGCCGGGGGCCGACGTCGCGGCGACGACGCCCCACTCGTGCTGGTGCACGGCTTCGAGGTGACGCACGTGCACCTGGGCCAGGGAGCCCTCCCGAGCGGCGTCCGCCGCGATCGTGAGCGCCTGGTCGAGGTGGTCGGTGTGGACGTGGGCCTGCCAGACCGCTGTGCCGGTGCCCGCGTCCCCGCCGACCACGACCACCGAGTCGCCGACCTCGCCGAGCGCGGCCCGCAGCTCGGCAGCCACGGTCTCGGCAGTGGCCGAGGCGGGCGCGGCGAGCACGAACATCAGCTCGAGACCGCCCGTGCCGCCCTCGGCACCGTGCGGCCCGACGTCGGGCGTCTCGGTGACGGGCGGCGGCGCGCCGGCGTCGAGCAGCTGGTCCAGGTTCACGGCGTCCATGCTGCCGTCCACCACTGACACTCCCGCCGGCTCACCGGTGGACGCCCCGGCTGCCGTGGCCACGACCAGGGCATCGAGCACGAGGACCAGCCCGAGTGCTCCGGCGTCGAGCACGCCCGCCGCGCGCAGGGCGTCGAGCTCGTCGCGGCTCGCGAGGGCCGCGGTGCGCGCGGCGGCGGCTGCGGCGGTCACGACCGGCAGCGGACCGGCCGCGTCCACC
This sequence comes from Promicromonospora sp. NPDC023987, assembly GCF_040639055.1. Classification (NCBI taxonomy): domain Bacteria; kingdom Bacillati; phylum Actinomycetota; class Actinomycetes; order Micrococcales; family Promicromonosporaceae; genus Promicromonospora; species Promicromonospora sp. NPDC023987. The sequence goes on from NZ_JBEZZF010000001.1 coordinate 195,080, forward strand.
GAGCCCGGTCCCGCGTCGCGCTCCAGGGAGGTCTCGGTGGCCCGCGCCGCAGCGGCCGCGGCGTCGGCCGCCGTGAGGATGGTGCCATCGGCCGGCCGCGCCACTGCCGACCTGGCCGACGTCGCCGCCCGCGTGAGCAGCTCCGCCGTGCCGGCCCCGCCGCGCGCGGCGACCGCCAGGCCGCGCAGCCACTCGCTGAGGATCACGCCGGAGTTGCCCCGCGCGCCCAGCAGAGCCGCCCGGGCGAGCGTCGCCAGCAGCTGTGTCCCGGTCGCCTCTGGAGGTGCGCCGGCGACCGCCCGGTCGCCCTCACGGAACGTCAGGTAGAGGTTGGTGCCGGTGTCGGCGTCCGCCACCGGGAAGACGTTGACCCGGTCGATCGCGGCGCGCTCCCGGCGCAGGGCCGCCGTCGCGCCACGGGTCCAGGCGCGCACCAGGCCCGGGTCCTCGAGACGGACGCCGGTCCGGAACGGCTCCGGTCCGGAACCGGTGGTCCGGCTGCCGCTGTCGACGTCGGTCACGTTCTGCCCTCCTGCACGTGGCTGCACAACTGACCGGGCGCCCGCCCGGACGGATCCACCGTACCGAGCGACCGAGCCGATCGCGTGCGGCCGTCCACAGGCCTGACCAGGCGGCACGGGTGCGTCGACAGCGGTGTGACGCACCACCTGACGGCTACGGTTTGAGGGCCCGGCCTGCGATCGGGTACTCTGTCAAAGTTGCACTGGCCCGCTAAGAAGCGCTGCTTGCTCTGAAGCGTCCAGGCTCCCCCTTTTTGACCATCCATCACGTCGTGCTGTCTTTTCCGCACAGGCGTGCAACGACATTCAGGAGACACCGTGGCTGCCAACTGCGACGTCTGCGGCAAGGGCCCCAGCTTCGGGCACTCTGTTTCGCACTCTCACATCCGCACCAAGCGCCGCTGGAACCCGAACATCCAGCGCGTCCGTGCGATCGTGGGCGGGACTCCGAAGCGCGTCAACGTGTGCACCTCCTGCCTCAAGGCCGGCAAGGTCACGCGCAAGGTCTCGGCCTGACGCTGCCGCAGCCGGGTCGCTGACGCGACCCGTAATGCTTGATGAAGACGCCTGCCGGGTTTGTCCCGGTGGGCGTCTTCAGCGTTCCCGAACCTTCATCTGGGACCAAAGAAGTAGTTGCGCCCAGCACCCGGTGGTGGAAAGGTGAAGTCATGATGGCACCGGAAGACGTGACCATCCGCCCAGCAACGACGGCCGACGCCGAAGCCATCGCTCGTGTCGACATCGCCTCCTGGCGTGGTGCTTACTCAGAGATCCTGCCCGACTCCTACCTGGCCTCGCTCGAGGTCGCCGACCGGGCCGGACACTGGTCCGCGGCCCTGACCGCCCGGGGCACGAAGGTGCTCCTCGCCGAGGACGACGGGGAGACCGTCGGGTTCACCAGCGTCGGCCCGTCCCGTGACGAGGACGCCGAACCCGGCGACCTCGAGATCTACGCCATCTACCTGCATCCGCGCGCGTGGGGTACCGGTGTGGCCCGCGACCTGATGCGGACTGCGCTCGACGACCTCGCGCAGGGCACCGTCGTCAGCCTCTGGATCTTCGCGGGCAACGAGCGCGCCCAGCACTTCTACCGGCGGCACGGGTTCCAGCACGACGGCACCGAGCGCATCGACGACTTCGGCGGCCGCCCGCTCAAGCAGCTCCGCTTCCGCAAGCGCTGAGGCGCTCTGGCAGTTGCCCTCCCACCGCTGTTGCGGGAGCCGTCACGCGCGGAAGTGGTCCCAGCCAGGTTGATCGGCCGGGGGCTCGCCACCGATCGTGACGGCTGGGCCGGCCCCGCCCGGCCCAGCCACCGCAGCCCCGGCCACCTCATGCACTCGCCCGACGGCGGTCCAGCCCGCAGGCAGCTCCGTTCCGGCGGGGAACGTGGCGAGCAGCCCGTGGTCCTCTCCCCCGGCCCAGATCCAGCGCCCGACCAGCCCGTCGATGTCCGCGGTCCCCGGGCCCCAGCCGGGGTCGCCCAGCCCGGTCGCCGCGGCGACGGCTCGTGCCGCCGAGTGCAGTGCCTCCCGGTCCTTGGCGAACGCCCCGGCGTCGAGGTCGAGCCGGACGCCGCTCGCGCGGGCGATCCGCCCGGCGTCCCGCAGCAGGCCGTCGGAGAGGTCGAGCATGGCGGTGGCCCCCGCCTGGGCTGCCGAGACACCGGCGGCCAGCGGCGGGTCCGGCCGCAGGTACGCGGCGACGAGCCGTTCCCAGGCGTCCTCGAGCAGCACGCCGTCGGCGACCTCCAGCGGCGCGGCGGACAGCGGCGTGCGGACCAGGCCCGCCTCCAGGAGCGCCAGCCCGGCGGCCGACCACCCGCGCACCCCGGCGTGCGCGACGACGTCGCCGGGCCGGGCGCCCGACCGCAGCACCGGCGGGCGCCCCTCCAGGTCCCCGTGCACGGTGATGCACACCACCAAGGACGGACCGCCCGACAGGTCCCCGCCCACGGCGCCCGCACCGACGGGCGCACAGCCGTCGGCCAGACCGGTGGCCAGACCGGTCACCCAGTCCAGCTCGGTGTCGCCGGGCACCACCAGGGACGTCACCAGTCCGGTGGGCCGAGCGCCCATCGCGGCGATGTCGGCGAGGTTCTGCGCGGCGGCACGCCGTCCGACGTCGTACCCCGTGGACCAGCGGGTCCGGAAGTGGCGGTCCTCGACCAGCACGTCGGTCGAGACGACGAACCGGCCGTCGGGTGCCGCGAGCACCGCGGCGTCGTCGCCGGGTCCGAGCAGCGTCGCGCTCCCCCGGGGCAGCAGGGGCACTATGCGTTCGAGGATCTGCTCCTCGGAGAGGTCACGGACGCGGGTCACTGCTCGACCCTAAGCGCCAGCCCCGGCCGGGCGTGGCAGGCCGGCCACCGCGCGAGCCGCACACCGGCCGCAGACGGGCATCGGGGACGGGCACCATCCGAGACAGGTAACGTATCTCCGTGCTTCCCGCCCGTTTCGTCACCGCTCTGACCGCCGCCGCCCTCACCGTCGTGGTTCTGGCCGGGTGCGCGCGAACGATCGGGGTGGAGGTGGCGCCGGACGCCGCGGACCCGAAGTGCGCCGAGGTGATGCTCGCCGTGCCGGACGAGCTCGGCGGCGACCTGCCGAAGGTGCCGACGGACTCGCAGGCGACGGCGGCGTGGGGCGAGCCGGGTGCCGCGGTCACCATGCGGTGCGGCGTCGCCCCGATCGGCCCGTCCGCGGACTGCCAGAGCGTCGACTCGGGGGACGGGACGGCCGTCGACTGGATAGTCACCACCGACGGCGCCGACACGTGGCGGTTCGTCACCTACGGCCGCGAGCCCGCAGCCGAGGTGATCGTGCCGCCCGCGGTGACCGAGAACCACTCGACGTCGTTCATCGCCGACCTCGCCGGCGCCGTGACACAGGTACCTGCCACGAAGGAGTGTCAGTGAGCCCGGCCATCTCAGTGCCAGCAGCAACAGAACCCGCCCCCGTGCAGTCGCGGCGCGAACGCCTGCGCGACGAGCTGCGGCGGGAGGTGCTCGACGCCGCGCGCCACCAGCTCGCCGGGCAGCACGGCCTGAGCAAGCTCACGATGGCCGCCGTCGCGAAGGAGGTCGGCGTCACGCCGCCTGCGCTGTACCGACACTTCGAGAACCGGCAGGACGTCATAGCGCAGCTTTGCGTGCTCATCGTCGAGGAGGTGCTGGAGCTGCTCCGCGCCGCGGTCGCCCGGCAGGAGCCCGGCGACATCGCGGCGGCCCTGGTGGCGTCGACCCGCGCCTCGCTCGACTGGGCGGTCCGCAACCCGGCGGAGTTCGACCTCGTCATCGGCTCCGGCATCCGCGCCGAGCTCGCCGACAGCCACGCCCTGCAGCGCCGCATGGCCGAGATGGTCGGGGGCCACTACGTACCGCTCTTCCGCGAGCTGGCGGCGGCGGGCATCCCGCGCCCGGCCGACGACGAGATGGGTCCCGAGCTGGCCGAACAGGTCCGCCGGTACCGCGACGCCGTGGGTGGGCCCGACCTGCCGCTCGACGTCGCCCACCTCATGGTGACGAGCTGGCGCCAGGTCTACGGCCTGCAGTGCATGGCCGTCTACGGGCACCAGGAGTTCGCGTTCGGTGACCACGTGGCGCTCCACGAGGACCTGGTCTCCTCGCTGCTGGTCCAGATGGGCCTGGAGCCGCACCCCACCGTCCGCTGAGACCGCGGCGTCACTCGGGCGGTCTACGCGCCGCCTGGACGGCCGCGGCGATCCCGACCACGAGGAAGACGACGGCGACGGCCCCGACGGCGATGCCCATGGCCACCCAGGGGTCGAACGCCGCGGCGACCGCCGTCGCGATCCCCGCGAGGACGAGGGCGATGCCCGCGTCGCGGTACAGCCGGCCCTGCGCGGCCCTGAACCGCTCGAGCCCTCCGGTGTAGCTGCCGCCCGGCGCGAACAGGGGCGCGGCCACGCCGAGGCAGACGAGGAGCAGGCCACCGGCCGCGGCCATGGCGTTCTCGAGCGGATAGGCATCGCCGGTGTGCAGGGAGAGCAGGCCGAGGTGCAGCACCACCACGACCACGGACAGACCCATGAGCGTCCAGCTGAGCACCTTCCGGACCCGTTCGGGCGAACGGTCCAGCACCGCGGGGGTGCGCTTGAGCAGCTCATGATCCGCACGCAGCCCTACGGAGAACAGGACCGTGAGCCCGAGCAGGGCGCTCGGCGCGGCTACGGCCGTGACCCCACGGTGCGCCACGCTCTCACCGTGCCGCCCGTTGGCCTCGCGGGTGACGATCTCGACCGCCATCTCCGGCCATGCGACGACCGATGCCACGACCATGACCGCGGCGGCGGCCAGTGCCACGGCCGCGCCGGGCCACGGGATCATGACCCACGGGGGCGGCGGCGGGTTCTCGTGCCGAGACACTTCGGTGGAGCCGGTCGCGGTCATGGCGTGCCCTCCTGGTTGGTTGTCTTGTGCACTGTGCCGCTGCCGCTCTGCGACGTCTCGGGCATCGCGCCGGCCACAGCCGTCGACGACCGAGGCCGGCGCAGCTCCGCCAGGGCGACGATCGCCTCGTCCAGCAGGCTCATCTGGAGCCGGTACTGGACCTCGGTCCCGCGGCGCCGGGTCTCGACCAGACCCGCCTGGCGCAGGACCTTGAGATGGCCGGACAGGGTCGACGGAGCGATCCCCAGCGCGGCGCCGATGTCACCGGCCCGGACGTAGTCCTTGTCGCGCAGGTAGCGCAGGATCTCTCGCCTCGCCCCGTGGGCGAGAGCGGAGAAGAGCCCGTCTCCCGATTCTTCGGTATTTCGCGACATACCGAAATAGTAGGCGCACGACGACGCCGCGCACAAGGTCCGGCGGGGGTTCAGCGCACCATCGAGTCCCTGCTGGCCTCCATCGTGTGCAGCGCGTCGGCGTTCGAGATCAGCTGGATGGTCCCGTGGTAGGAGATCGCCGGATCCTTCATCGCCGCGCCCACCAGTGCCGCGAGCGCCGCGAGGTGCCTGGCGTCGTGCGCGCAGATGCGGTGCACGTGCTGCGTCGCGGTGACCAGCTGCAGGGCGAACACCGAGTACTTCCACACCGGCTTCCAGAACTGCGTCTGCTGCCACGCGCGCGCCGCCGGCCACCCGAGACCCGCGCAGGCCGTTGCGAGGGCGGCCTCCCACGGGACGGCGTCGGCCCCCACCATCCGGAGCAGCAGGATGACCACCGCGATGATGCAGAACGGGTAGGCGACCTGGTTCGCCCAGGCGCCGATGGGCTGGGGTCTCGCGACGCTGACCACCTCGACCCGCATGACGTTGCTCAGGGCGAAGGTGGTGAGCCCGATCGTGAGCGCTCCGTTCGCGACCCGCACGTCACGCACGGCGTACCTGTAACGCGGCCCGCCCCACATCCTGCCTCCTCAGAGCCACTTTTTCCCGGCACGGACGACCGGTGACGAGAGGCAGAGTACAGGCGATCAGCGCAGGCCGGTGGGCCGCTCCAGGGCGAGCTGGATCAGCTCGTCGATCAGCTCCGGATAGCTCAGGCCGGAGGCGTCCCACATGCGGGGATACATCGAGAACGGCGTGAATCCCGGCATGGTGTTGATCTCGTTGACCACCACCCGGTCCTCGGGCGTGACGAACACGTCCACGCGCGCCAGGCCCTCGGCGCCCACGGCCTCAAAGGTCCGCACGGCGATCTCCTGGACCTCCTTGATGACGTGGTCCGGCAGGTCGGCGGGGCAGGAGAGCTCCACGGCCGCCTCGTCGAAGTACTTGGCCTCGTAGTCGTAGAAGCCGTTCTTGGTCTCGTCGGTGACCAGGATCTCGCCGGGCAGCGACGCTCGCGGGCGCTCCCCGCCGCGTCCGCCGAGCACCGCACACTCGATCTCCCGGCCGGCGATGCCCGCCTCGACGATCACCTTGGGGTCGTGCCTGTGTGCCTCCTCGACGGCGGCGTCCAGGTCGTCCAGGGAGTCCACCCTGGACACCCCGAGCGACGAGCCGGCGCGGGCCGGCTTGACGAACAGCGGCAGCCCGAGGGGCTCGACGGTCTGCAGCACGACGTCGCGGCGCCGCTCCCAGTCGCCCGGCTTGATCACGGCGTACGGGCCGATGGGCAGTCCCTGCCCGGCGAACACCATCTTCATGAAGTGCTTGTCCATGCCGACGGCGGACGCGAGCACACCGGAGCCGACGTACCGCGCGTCGGCGAGCTCGAGCAGGCCCTGGACGGTCCCGTCCTCACCGTAGGGACCGTGCAGCAGCGGGAACACCACGTCGACGTCGGCGAGCGCCGACGGCACCCGGCCCGGCTCCAGGACCCGCAGCGCGGCGTCGCCGACGGTCAGCGGGAGCACCACCTCGGCGGCGGACGCGGGGACCTCCGCCGCCTTGCCGTCGGTGATGGCCCAGCGCTCTGGCTCGTCGGCGGCGACGACCCACTGCCCGTTCGGGGTGATGCCGATGGGCACCACCTCGTACTTCGATCGGTCGATGGCGCTCATCACGCCACCGGCGGTGGCGACGGAGATCCCGTGCTCGCCGGAGCGTCCGCCGAACAGGATCACGACGCGGGTCTTGGCGGCAGCGTCCGGCGTCGGCGCGGGGCTCGCCCCGGCGGAGGCTGGTTCAGGTGTGCGGTGCGACATCGCGCCCGACCCTACCGGACCTGCCGTCCAGGACCCGCTCGAACGGGACCCGCACGAACAGGCACCTACGGGGCCACCTTGAGATCCTTGCGCAGGATCTTCCCGGAGGCCGACTTCGGCACCGCCTCGATGAACTCGACGCTCCGCACCTTCTTGTAGGGGGCGACCTGTTCGGCGACGTACGCGATGACCTCGGCCGCGCTCAGCGACTCCCCCTGCGCGGTCACGACGAACGCCTTCGGGATCTCGCCGGCCTCGTCGTCCGGCAGGCCGATCACCGCGGCGTCGGCGATCTTGGGGTGGGACAGGAGCAGCGCCTCCAGCTCGGCGGGCGGGACCTGGTAGCCCTTGTACTTGATGAGCTCCTTGAGGCGGTCGACCACCCGGAACACGCCGTCGGCGTCGACGGTGACGATGTCGCCGGTGTGCATGAACCCGTCGGGTTCCAGGGTGTCCGACGTCGCCCCGGGGTTGCCGAGGTAGCCGACCATCACGTTCGGCCCGCGGCACAGCAGCTCACCCGGGGCCGAGACGCCCTCACTGGGCTGCTCGATCTGGGCGCCCGTCGCCGGGTCGACGATCCTGGCCTCCATGCCGGCGACGAGCAGCCCGACGGACCCGGGCGGGATGTCCGTGCGGTCGAACGGGATGCAGTGCGAGACGGGCGACATCTCGGTCATGCCGTACCCCTGCAGGACCCGCACGCTGTCGCCGAGCCGGTCGAGCACCGCCTGGGCGAGCTTGTCGTCGAGCGGCGCGGCCCCCGACAGCACGGCCCGCACGCTGGAGACGTCGTAGGAGTCCACGAGCGGGTGCTTCGCCAGCGCGAGCGCGATGGGCGGCGCCACGAACAGGAACGTCGCCCGGTGCTCCTGGATGACCCCGAGGTACTGCGCCAGGTCGAACCGGGGCAGCGTCACGAGCTTCGCCCGGGTCCGTAGCGCCAGGTTGAGCAGCACGGTCATGCCGTAGATGTGGAAGAAGGGCAAAATGCAGGGCACGACGTCGTCGGGCCCCACGCCGATGGCGAGGGACTGCGCCACGTTCGCCACGAGGTTGGTGTGCGTCAGCATCACGCCCTTGGGCCGGCCCGTCGTGCCGGACGAGTAGGGCAGCACCGCGAGGTGCGTCGCGGGGTCGAACGAGACCTCGGGTGCCGGGCGCGGCTCGGCCAGCAGGTCGGCCAGGGACGGGCAGCCCTCGGTGGCGCCGGAGCCGCCGTCGAGCACGATCATCTGCTCGTCGGTGAGGCCCGCGCCGCGTGCGCCGGCCTCGCCCGCGGCCAGCAGCGCCGACACGGTGATCATGAGCCGTGCACCGGAGTCGGCCAGCTGCTTGGTGATCTCCGGGCCGGTGGCCAGGCCGTTGACCGTGGTCACGGTGACCCCGGCCCGCAGCAGCCCGTGGAACACGGTGACGTAGGCGGGGACGTTGGGGGCGTGCAGCGCGACGACGTCGCCCACCCCGAACCCGCGCGCCGCCATGGCGCCTGCCACCGCGTCGATCTGCGCGAGGAGGGAGCGGAACGTCGTCTCCGCCCCGCTGACGCCGTCGACCACCGCTACGCGGTCCAGGTCGTCGGAGGCGATATCGCCGAACAGGTACTCGTAGACGCTGACGGACGGAATCTCCACGTCGGGCAGCGGGCTCCGGACAACCATCATCGGTCTCCCTCTGTTCGCCGCGCCGGACCCCCGTTGGTCCGGCGCAAGAGCATTGTGCATCCAGACCCCTCCGTCACGCACGGAAGGCCGCGAGCAGGACCGGTACCAGCCGGCGCCACGACGGCGCCGCCGCATAGCGGGTCAGCTGCCGGCCCGTCTCCGTCCCGCTCCGGGAGCCGCTGAACCACGGCGGCTTCGGGAAGAGGGAGAGCTCGCCGTGCAGCACGCTGCGGGGGAACGGGCGGAACGGCCCCGTCACGACGCTGCGCTCAGGTCCGGCCAGCAGGTGCCCGTTGTGCACGACGTCGACCCCGGAGCCGATGTCGGCCACCGTGTGCCCGGGGAACGCGCCCCACGTGGCCCCCGGCAGGAGGAAGCCGACACCCGTCCAGGCGTTGATCGCGATGGTGCCGTAGCGCAGGTCGGCGACCGCTGCGTCGAACGCAGGCCCCAGCGCCGCGCGGTCCTGGGGCCGCACCACCAGGTTGGCGCCCAGCGTCCCGTACAGGGAGTCGTTGGCGAAGCCGACGGCGGCCCGCAGGAACTCGGCGCCCTCTCCGGGCAGCTGCGTCCACGCCAGCACCGGCGCGAAGTACTCGTCGCTGCACGCCGGGTCGCCGGGGGCCACCTCCATCAGGATGCGCCCGCTCACGTGCTCGGCGTCCGGGTGCGCGTCGGAGGCCCGCGCGACCTTGGCATCCGTACCGGGATACCAGGGCGCGCGAGCCGGCAGGGTCGCCAGGGCACGACGCAGCTCGGCGAGGAACGCGTCCTTCTGGTCCCAGTCCGCCGAGAGCACGACGAGCTGCCCCGCGACGCAGTTGTGCCCCGCGTTGTGCAGGCGCATGGAGACCAGGTGCTCGGCCTGGTACCGCAGGTCGGCGGCGCTCCACCGGCCGGGCACCACGATCATCGGCGCGACGCCGCCCAGCTCGCTCGTGATCGGTACGCGCAGCCGGGGATCGTCCGCCGCCCGACGCCGCTCCGCCTCCGCGCCGGTGCCCCACACGATCGCGTCGTGCGTGACGGCGGAGCCGGTGATGTGCACCTTTTCGATGCCGCTGTGCGCCGTGAGGTAGGCGCCGACGGCGCCGTCGCCGTTGACCACCCGGACCACGCCCGCCTCGATCAGGGGCGCCAGCGCCCTGCGGTACACCCCGAGCAGGGCGCCGAACGTCGGGTTGAGCTTCACGAGCGAGGCGCGGTTGTGCGCGACGAGCTCGTAGAAGGCGTCGAGCGGCGCGATGGACGAGATGTTGCCGGCGCCCAGCACCAGCCCGACGCCGCCGTGCTCGCCCACCGTGCCCGCGCCCAGGCCGACGTCATCGCGCACCTGCCGCTCGGTCACGCCCGGCGGCATCCAGACCTCCGCATGGAAGCCGTTGAACAGGATCCGCTCCTTGACCGTGCGCGGCAGGACCCGCACCGCCACCCGTCCACCCGGCGCCGTGCCGACGGCGAGACCGTCGAGCGGCGACCTGCCCGCTGCGAGCGCCTCGTACGACGCGGCGTAGGTGGCGGCGCTCTCCAGCGCTCCGTACGGGCCGGTCATCCACTCCTCGCCCGCGTACGGGGCGGACGGCGCGACGTGCTTGGCCTCGGCGGCGGCCGTCGCCCACTCGTCGGCGACCTCTGCTATCGACGCGTGCACCCTCCGGAACAGCGCTCCCCTGACCGCGACGGGCAGCTGTGCCCAGCGCTCCGCACCGACCTGGAGCTCCTCGACCGCCCGGTCGAGCTCGGGCTCCGTGGTGGCTCGCGCGTCCGTCACGCTCATCAGCTGTCTCCTTCGACCGCTTGGCATCCGACCGTCCGGGACCGGGCTGCCACTGACCCGGACTCCAATAGCCTAGGGGTCCTACCCGGTCCAGCGCGAGACCCAGTACCGGTTGACATTCCGACCTTCGATGCACAGTCGACGCCTCGCCGTTACGCTGCCGGGTATGTCGGACATCGTTGGAGAAGCACGCCCTGACCTCCGCGATGCCCTCGAACTACTGAGCTCGCAGGTGGCCGAAGGCATCCTGCACGCGGAACCGACCTACCAGGAGACCCGGCTCCCAGCGGCCGCCATCCAGCCGCTCGTCCGGGCGAACGTCGCGGAGATCCTCGCAGCACTCGCCGGTGAGACCTCGTCTCTCGCCCCCGCGCGGGAGGCCGGTCAGGTCAGCGCCGCCGAGGGCATGCCGCTGGACCTGCTGCAGCACGCCTACCGGCTGGCCGGGCTGCGGATCTGGGAGGAGGTCGCCCGGCGGCTGCGCTCCGAGACCGATACCGCCGCCCTGCTCCGCGCCTCGTCGCGGGTCTGGTTCGCCATCGACCGCTCGTCGAACGTCGCCGTGCGGGCCCACCTGGAGACTGCCGCCGGCCTGGGCGCGAACATGGCCCGCACCGAGCTGCTGCGCGGCGTCCTCACCGGGGCGGTGCACGACCTCGAGACCGCGCGCCGCGCACTCGGCCTGCCAAGCGACGTGATGCTCGTCGTCGCCGTCACGGCGCCCGGGCTGCCCCCTGCCGCGCTGCCAGGTACGGCGCCCGCCCCGGAGGACGTCGGCGTGGACACCTCCCGGGTGACCACCCGCTGGCTCACGCACGAGGGCGCCCGGCTGACGCTCGTGGCCGCACCCACCTCCGAGGACGCGCACGAAGCCGTCGCCTGCCTCGCGGTGCACGCCCCGACCGGCGCGAGCCGGCCGTTCACGAACCTGGCCGGCGCACCGGCCGCCCTCGCCCAGGCCCGCACCGCCGTGCGCTCCCTGCCCCTGGGGGTGGCCGGGCTCGCCCGCTACGGAGACCGTCCGCTGGACGTCCTGCTGGCGGCCGACGGCGAGCGTGCCGCCGAGCTCGCCAGCGCAGTGCTCAGCGGCCTCCGGGACCGCGACCCGCGGGACGAGGAGCTCCTGCTCACCACCATCGAGGCGTGGTTCGAGCACGGCGGGTCCGGCACCCGGGCCGCCGCCGCGCTGCACTGCCACCGGAACACCGTGCTGAACCGGCTGGCCCGAGTCGCCGACCTGACCGGCCGCGACATCAACGACCCGCGCGCCGCCGCCGAGCTGTACGCGGCGGTGCGGGCGCGCCGGCTCCAGCGGGACGCGGCGTGACATCACCGCCTGGGGCTAGCCTCATCGGGTGACCTCCCTCCTGTCCGACGAGCTGCTCGCCACCTTTCGCCAGCGAGCCGCCGACTACGACCGCGACAACGCCTTCTTCGCCGAGGACCTCGCCGACCTGCACGCCGCGGGCTACCTCGGCGCGATGGTCCCCACCGCACTCGGCGGCGCTGGCCTCTCGCTGCGCGAGACGGCTCGTGCACAGGCCCGGCTTTCGGCGCACGCCCCGGCGACGGCGCTGGCCGTGAACATGCACCACGTGTGGGTCGGCGTCGGGCGCTACCTGCACGAACGCGGCGACTCGTCGCTGGACTGGCTGCTCACGGAGGCGGCGTCGGGCGAGGTGTTCGGCTTCGGCTACTCCGAGCCGGGCAACGACCTGGTGCTGCTGGGCTCGCGCACCGAGGCGCGGCCCGACGGTTCGGGGGGTTTCAGCTTCACGGGCCGCAAGATCTTTACCAGCAACTCGCCCGCCTGGACGCGGCTGGGTGTGCTGGGGCTCGACTCGTCGGGCGGCGAGGAGGATCAGCGGCTGGTGCACGCCTTCATCACCCGCGAGGGCGGCGGCTTCGACATCCTCGACGACTGGGACACGATCGGCATGCGGGCCTCCCAGTCACGCACCACGATGCTCGACGGCGCCCACGCGCCCGCGGACCGGGTCCTGCGCCTGCTGCCGCCCGGGCCCACGGTGGACCCGTACGTCCTGGGCATCTTCACGTCGTTCGAGATCCTGCTCGCCTCCGTGTACGCGGGGATCGCCGACCGGGCGCTGGAGCTCGCCGTCGAGGCGGTGGGCCGCCGCACGTCGATGAAGACGGGCAAGCCGTACTCCCAGGACCCGGACGCGCGCCGCCGCATCGCCGACATGGCGCTGACGCAGGACAGCGTCTGGCTCCAGATCGACGGGATCACCCGCGACCTCGACGCCTCGGCGTCGGACAGCACCCTGGACCGGGGTGCCGGCTGGTTCCGGGCGACGGCGGGCCTGAAGGTGCGGGTCACGGAGGCCGCCCGGGACGTCGTGGACCAGGCGGTCCGCGTGTCCGGCGGCTCCACGTACTTCAACCGTTCCGAGCTGGGCCGGCTCTACCGGGACGTGCTCGCGGGGATCTTCCACCCGTCCAGCGACGACTCGGCCCACGCCACGGTCGCCCAGTCCCTCCTGGGCCCGCTGGAATAACTGGCGGGGGCCCGGGTAGTCGGTAGAACGTCAGGTGATCGGCAGCTCGGGCTACCGATCACCTGACGTTCTACCGACTACTCGGGCGGGCTACCGACCACCCCGGGTTCACGCCCGCAGCGCCCGGTCCAGGTCCGTCCAGAGGTCCTCGACGTCCTCGATGCCGACCGACAGGCGCAGCAGGTCCTCCGGCACCGTCACCGCCTCGGTGCCCCAGCGGCGGCGGCGCTCCAGCATGGACTCCACCCCGCCCAGCGACGTGGCGGGGAGCCACAGCCGCACGGCGTCCACGACGGCGTCGGCCCGCTCCACGGTGCCAGTGCCCGCCCGCCCGACCGGCCGGACGCCGATGATCGCGCCGAAACCGTTCATCTGCGCCCTCGCGCGCCCGTGCCCGGGGTCGCCGGGCAACGACGGGTGCCGCACCTCGGCGACCTCGGGGTGGTCCGCGAGGCGCCGGGCCAGCTCGGCGGCGTTCGCCTGCGCGCGCTCGAAGCGCAGCGCCAGCGTGCGCAGGCCACGCAGGGCGAGCCACACCTCGAACGGCCCCGCGATGGCGCCGTGCAGGGTGCGGTGCTCACGCAGGGTGGCGGCCAGCTCGGCGTCGCGGGTCACGAGCGCGCCGAGCACGACGTCGGAGTGGCCGGCGAGGTACTTGGTCACCGAGTGCAGCACGATGTCGGCGCCGTGCTCCAGCGGCCTCTGGCCCAGCGGTGTCGCGAACGTGTTGTCCACCACCGAGCGCACGCCGCGCGCACGGGCTGCCCCGAGCACGGCGGGCAGGTCGGCGACCTCCAGCATGGGATTGGTGGGCGACTCGACGAGCAGCAGGTCGGCGCCGTCGAGAGCCGCCACCATGGCGTCCGTGTCGGTGATGTCGACGTGCCGGAGGGTCACGCCGTGCCGGTCCCTGACCTGGTCGGCGAGCACCATGCCCGCCTGATAGGCGTGCCGGGGCAGCACTATGGTGCCGCCGTCGGGCACCAGGGAGAAGACGGCGGCGATCGCCGCCATGCCGGAGCCGAAGACGAGGCCCACACCGGGCGACCCGCCGTCGTCCGCCCCGCCCTGGCACTCCAGCGCGGCGAGCGCCTGCTCGAACGGGTGCCAGGCGTCGTTGTCACCGCGCGCGTACGAGAGCTCGCCGGGCGTGATCACGCCGCGCGACACGTACGTCGAGTTGAGCGGGAGGGACGGGTTGATGTGCCCGCCCTGGGTGCGCTCGGGGCGCCCGGCGGAGACGACGACGGTGGCGGGCGCGAGCGCAGACGGCGCGCGGTGCTCAGGGGCAGTGCTCATGGGCGCGAGAATACGTCCGCGCGAGCGCCCGGGCCGCAGCCGTCCGGAGCGTGGCCGAACCTCCCGGGCCTGCGGAATCGACTCCAACACCATGCACGCCACCGTCGGCGTGTCGCGTGCATCGTGCAGGGGTCGTCTCAGGCTCGTCGGCCCTCGGCCTGCCTCGCCCGCCGGAGCACCAGCGACATGAGCGCCGCCCCCGCGCACAGGACGCCCGCGCCGTACCAGACGGCGTCGTACGAGCCGGTGACGTCACGGACCAGGCCGCCGGCGAACGCCACGACGCCAGCCCCGATCTGGTGGGAGGCGAGCACCCACCCGAACACGATCGGCGCGCCGTCGCCGTAGAACTCGCGGCACAGGGCGAGGGTGGGCGGCACGGTCGCCACCCAGTCCAGCCCGTAGAACACGATGAAGAACACCATCGGCAGCTCGACCTGCGGGGCCATGAGCGACGGCAGGAACAGCAGGCCGACACCACGCAGCGTGTAGTAGACCCCCAGCAGCACGCGGGGCGAGTACCGGTCGGTGAGCCAGCCGGACCCGATGGTCCCGATCACGTCGACGACGCCGATCACGGCGAGGAGGCTCGCGGCGACGGTGATCGGCATGCCGTGGTCGTGCGCCCCCGGCACGAAGTGCGTCCGGACCAGCCCGTTCGTCGTCGCGCCGCAGATCGCGAACGCGCCCGCCAGGAGCCAGAACGGACCGGTGCGAGCCGCCGAGAACAGGGCCGTGACGGTGCGTCGCGCCACGTCGCGAACCGGTGCGGGCTTCGGCGTGTACTCGCCGCCGTAGGGTGCCAGGCCCAGGTCTGCCGGATGGTCCCGCAGCAGGAAGAGGACGAGCGGGACCGCCGCGAGCGCGGCGATGGTCACCGTCGCCGACGCCGGCCGCCAGCCCTGGCTCTCGACGATCCAGGCCAGCAGCGGCAGGAACACGAGCTGGCCCGACGCCGTCGCCGCCGTCAGCACGCCGGTGACCAGACCGCGCCGGGCGACGAACCAGCGTCCGGTGATCGTCGCGGTGAAGGCGAGCGCCATGCTGCCGCTGCCGACGCCGACCAGAAGTCCCCAGCCGAGCAGGAACTGCCACGGCTCCGACATCCAGACCGTCGACAGCGCACCGCCCGCGATCACGACCAGCGCGACGGTGACCACCGGCCGCATGCCGAACCGGTCCATCAGGGCGGCGGCGAACGGCGCCGTCAGCCCGTAGAGCACCGACTGCAGGCCGACCGCGAGGCCGATGGTCGCGCGCGACCAGCCGAGCTCGGCGTGCAGCGGGTCCACGAAGAGGCCGGGCACGGCGGTGAACGCGGCGGCGCACATGATCGTCACGAAGCTGACCATGGCCACCCACCAGGCCGGGTGGATGCGCGGGGGTGTGCTGCGGGGAGCCGACGGCTGGGACGTGCTCTCGGCGTCGGGCGCTGGCGTGCTGATCTGCGTCACTGCGCAAGCCTGCTGGAGTGGTCTGGGTTCGGACAGTGGCCGGGTGGTCACTGTTCGATAAGATCAGGCCAAGTACCTGTAGGGCCGTTGCTGTGCTGTCATTAGTTCGGCCCCATCACAGCAACTGCGCTGTTGCTGTGCTTCAATTAAATGTGCCCAACGACAGCAACAGCACGCCAAGCCGTCGTGGCCGACCGAGCCGCCAGGCGGTATTCGAGAGGCTCGACCAGGCGATGGCAGAACTCAAGGAACAGCTCGGAGGCCTGCCCGCCCCGGCACAAGCTCGCGTGATCTGGGACGACATCTGGGTACACGAAGCACACAGCTCGACAGCCATCGAAGGCAACACGTTGGTGCTCTCGCAGGTCGAACAGCTTTTGGTCGAAGGCCGAGCCGTCGGCAACAAAGACCTCGCGGAATACATGGAGGTCAAGGGGTACGGCGATGCAGCCAGATGGGTCTACGACCAGGCGGTCGTTCCAGACCGTATCGGTGATGGCGCACTCGTCACGCTCACTGAGGTTCGCTACATACATGAACTTGCCATGGGACCGGTATGGGGCGTCACACCGCACCCAGACGCAACGCCGGCAGAGGGCCCAGGCAGTTTCCGACAGCACGACATCCGCGCGTTCCCCGAGGGCATGCGGCCCCGTCGCATGCGTTCGTCGATGCAAAGATGCGCGACTGGCTGGAGCAGGTGAACGCGCTCCCAGACGCACCGGGCCATGCGATGGAAGCCCTGGCCAGCGCGCACGTGGCGTTCGAACAGGTCCACCCGTTCCTCGACGGCAACGGCCGGACCGGACGGCTCCTGACCAACCTCGTTCTCGTTCGCCTGGGGTATGCGCCCGCAATCATCCAGAAACGGGAGCGCACGCGATACCTCACGGCACTGCGCCGCGCGGACAAGGGGGCGGTCGGCCCGCTCGCAGAGATCTTCGCGCGTGCCGTGCTCGACAACGTGTACAGGTTCGTCGTTCCGGCCGTTGCGAACCCGGAGGACCTAGTTCCCCTCGCAGCCCTTGCGACGCACGCGATCAGCCGGATCGCCTTGGTCAATGCGGCGCAGCGCGGACGACTCCAAGCACAGCGCGGAGACGACGGACACTGGAGAAGCACTCGGGCATGGGTCGACGAGTACATTGCCAACCGCGGTAGGCGCAGGGCCTGACCCTGCCATCGGACTCGCGCCGAACTCACGGCGGCCGGATCAACGCTTTTGATTAAGATCAGGCCATGACGTCGTCACAGCCAGCGGGAACGCCGACGGTCTCGAACCTCGGACCCGCGCCGCACCGCGTCGCGGTGCTGATCCGGCCCGGCTTCATCCCGTTCGAGCTGGGCATCCCGCACCGGATCTTCGGCACGGCACGGGACTCCGCGCTCGCGCCCCTGTACGAGGTGGTGACCTGCACGCCGGGCGGCCCAGGGCTGGTGCAGTCGGACTCCGACGTCGCGGTCCACGTGGCGCACGGCCCCGAGGCCGTCGAGGACGCGGACACGGTGGTGGTCCCGGCGTCGCACGAGTACGGGCCCGTGTACGAGAAGGGGCTGCTCACGCCGGAGCTCGCTGAGGCGTTCCGCCGGATCCGGCCGGGTACGCGGATCGTGTCTATCTGCACCGGGGCGTTCGCGCTGGCGGCCGCCGGGCTGCTGGACGACCGGCCGGCCACCACGCACTGGGCGACGACGGACCGGTTCCGGAAGCTGTTCCCGCGGGTCCGGCTGGACCCGGAGGTCCTGTTCACCGACGACGGCGACGTGCTCACCTCGGCGGGCGTCGCCTCGGGGATCGATCTGTGCCTGCACCTCATACGCCGCGACCACGGGGCCGCCGTCGCGCAGGACGTCGCTCGCCGCACCGTGGTGCCCCCGCACCGCGAGGGCGGACAGGCGCAGTACATCGAGCGGTTCCTGCCTGACCAGGACGGGCCCGGCACCGGGGCGACGCGGGCCTGGGCGACGGAGCGGCTCGCCGAACCCCTGACGCTGGCCGAGCTGTCGCGGCACGCCGCGATGTCGGTGCGGACGTTCACGCGGCGGTTCCGCGAGGAGACCGGCGAGAGCCCTGGCCAGTGGCTCACCCGGCAACGGGTCGAGCACGCCAGGACCCTGCTGGAGTCCACCGACCTGCCGATGGAGCAGATCGCGCGCGAGTGCGGCTTCGGCACGGCGCAGTCCCTGCGGGCCCACGTGCAGTCGGCGCTCGGCGTCACCCCCACCGCCTACCGCAGGACGTTCCACCGCGCGGCGTGACGGGTGACCGTTGGTCGAGCCTGTCGAGACCTGGTGGGTCTCGACAAGCCCGACCAGCGGTTAGCTCAGTCCTCCGGGACCGGGTAGGGGAACGCGTCCGTGACACCGATCAGGTCATACTCCATCTGGCCGGCATCGAAGCCGTCCTCCCAGTCGGCGTTGGCGACCTCGTTGCACTGGTAGGACTGGTACGACTGGTCGGTCGTCTCGCCCACCTCGATGTTGCTGAACGAGAAGCCACAGCCACCGGCATCCATGTGGATCCCCCGGGTTCCGCTGTCCGGCATCGCACCGGCGGGGTCCGGGATCACGTCACCGATGACCATCTGGTCCACCGTGTTCTTGATCGGGTGGGGCTCCTGGTTCGCGACGCCGTACGTGTAGAACGCACCCATGTCCCCGGAGTCGAGCCCCGCATCCTCGATCTTGATGTACCGGAACGTGTTGTTGTCCGTGTACTGGTCGCCGTCGACAACCTCGGGCCGGGACTCGAGGCTGATCCCGTAGCGCGAGGAGTGCCGCACGTGGACGTGCTCGACGGTGTTGTCGCCGGTACCCATGAGCTCGATACCGGCGGAGTCACCGGGCACCAGCTCACCCACATGGTGGATGTAGAGGTTCCGGAACATGTGGTCATGGGACAGGTCGCCCTCACCGGGCCAGCCGCCCTCGACCTTGATCCCGTCAGCGCCCAGGTTCTCCAGGAGCGAGTTCTCGACCGTGAGGTGGTCGTTGGCGAACAGCGCGTACACGCCGTGGAACCCCGTGTCCCGGATCTGCATGCCGGTCAGGGTGATGCCGCTCGTGTTCTCCAGCGTGATGGCGCCGAACCGATTGCGGGGCATCTCGATCTGCCGGTCGTACTCGGGATACTTGTGCGCGTAGCCCGAGTCGCCAGAACTGATCCAGCCGGAGCGGTACCAGCCGAGGTAGTCGGAGTACTGCACGCCGATCCCGTCGAAGGTGATGTCGTGCGCCCGGTCCTCGGGCGACGCACCCTTGATGTCGATGACCTTCGCGACCGTCGGACGCATGACGCGCAGGTCGTCCATGTCGCCGTGCGGCTTGTAGTACACCTCGCCGGCCTCGTGGTCGAGGTAGTACTCCCCGGCCTGGTCGAGAAAGTCGAGGGAGTTCTGCAGGAAGTAGCGCGACCCGCTGCGGCTGTTGATCATCGCGTACCGCGTCCAGTGGTCCAGGATGATCTTGTTGTCGCTGTCCGCCGTGTCCGCGTTCTTGATCGGCACGGTGTCCGTGAACCAGCTCCACGAGCCACCCGACCAGATGCTCACCTGCGCGGGCCAGCTGGTGTACGAGCCCAGATCGGCCGACTCGTCCCACTCGCCGGGGTTGTAGCCGACCTGGTCACGGACCCCTTCCTTCTCCGGCTCGATGAGCCGCGAGAACAGGTACGGGGCGTGCGTGTCCTCCGACGTCCGGTTCGGGTGACGCGCCGTCGTGGCCCGCTCCTCGTCGACGAAGAGCGTGTAGAAGGGCGTGTCGCCGTCGACCTCGGCCTTATAGATGCCGTCCTGGTGCGGTTCCCAGCCCGTGACCTCCTCGGCGCCGACGAGGTTGGCCTTGCCCGGGCCGTCGGCGCTGCGGTACACGACCTGGTGGCCACCGCCGCCGGAGTCCTGCTCCGTGAACTCGATCGTCTCGGTGACGGGATAGTCACCGGCCGCGAGGTTCACGGTCACGTCGCACTTCATCCGGTTCTCGCTGTTGAGGCCCTTCTCCCGGATGTGGTCACGGGCCTTGGCGACCGTCTTCCACGGGTCGCCCGCCGTTCCCTTGCCCTGGTCGTCCCCTGACGGGGAGACGTAGAGCTCCGGGCACGCGCCGGAGGTCACGACGCTGGTGAGCCGGTCGAAAGCGATCCCTCCGCCGGTCATCGTGGCGACCAGGCTCAGAGCGGCGACCGCCACCGTGCCGTTCCGGATCCATTGTCTGGACATCATTGTCCTCTCGGTTGTCGAATAACGCGGAGGTCCCGCCGCACCGTTGGCCAAGCCCGACCCGTTGGCCGAGCTTGTCGAGACCTTGGTGGGTCTCGACAAGCTCGACCAACGGAGTTCGGTCAGCTCGACCAGCGATGGTCAGTCCTCCGGGACCGGGTACGGGAAGGTGTCGGTGACACCGATCAGGTCGTACTCCATCTGGCCGGCGTCGAAGCCGTCCTCCCAGTTGCCGTTGGTCACCTCGTTGCACTGGTAGGACTGGTACGACTGGTCGGTCGTCTCGCCCACCTCGATGTTGCTGAACGAGAAGCCACAGCCACCGGCGTCCATGTGGACGCCGCGGGTCCCGCTGTCCGGCATCGCCCCAGCCGGGTCGGGGATCACGTCGCCGATGACCATCTGGTCGACGGTGTTCTTGATCGGGTGGGGCTCCTGGTTGGCGACGCCGTAGGTGTAGAACGCACCCATGTCGCCCGAGTCCAGACCGGCCTCCTCGATCTTGATGTACCGGAACGTGTTGTTGTCCGTGTACTGGTCGCCGTCGACAACCTCGGGCCGGGACTCGAGGCTGATGCCGTAGCGCGAGGAGTGCCGCACGTGGACGTGCTCGACGGTGTTGTCGCCGGTACCCATGAGCTCGATCCCGGCGGAGTCACCGGGCACCAGCTCACCCACATGGTGGATGTAGAGGTTCCGGAACATGTGGTCATGGGACAGGTCGCCCTCACCAGGCCACCCGCCCTCGACCTTGATCCCGTCAGCGCCCAGGTTCTCCAGGAGCGAGTTCTCGACCGTGAGGTGATCGTTGGCGAACAGCGCGTACACGCCGTGGAACCCGGTGTCCCGGATCTGCATGCCGGTCAGGGTGATGCCGCTCGTGTTCTCCAGCGTGATGGCACCGAACCGGTTACGGGGCATCTCGATCTGCCGGTCGTACTCCGGGTACTTGTGCACCTCGCCCGAGTCGCCCGCGCTGATCCAGCCGGAGCGGTACCAGTCGACGAAGTCGGAGTACTGGACGCCGATGCCGTCGAACGTGATGTCGTGCGCCTTCTTCTCCGGCGACGCGCCCTTCACGTCGATCACCTTCGCGACGGTGGGCTGCATGATCGTGACGTCAGCGATGTCCCCGCGCGGGATGTAGTACAGCTCACCGGCGTCCTTGTCGATGTAGTACTCGCCCGGCTGGTCGAGGAACGCCATGGCGTTCTGGAGGTAGTAGCGCGACCCGCTCCGGCTGTTCACCATCGCGTAGCGCGTCCAGTGCTGGAGCGTGGCGAAGTTCTTGCGATAGTCCTGGCCGATGATCGGGACGGTGTCGGTGAACCAGCTCCACGAGCCGCCCGACCACACGGTCACCTGGGCGTCCTTGAGGGGGTTGCCCTCGGGGGTGTCATCCCAGGCCGGGTCCCAGTCGCCGTCCTCCCAGTACAGCCACGAGCGCACTGCCTCCTTCTCCGGCTCACCGAGCACGGAGAACAGGTACGGGGCGTGCGTGTCCTCCGACGTCCGGTTCGGGTACCGCGCCATCTCGGACCGCTTGCCGTCCTCGAACAGCGTGTGGAACGACTGACCGGGGTCCACCTTCGCCTTGTAGATGCCGTCCTGGTGCGGTTCCCAGCCGGTGATCTCCTCCGCGCCGACGAGGTTGGCCTTGCCCGGGCCGTCGGCGCTGCGGTACACGACCTGGTGGCCACCGCCGCCGGAGTCCTGCTCGGTGAACTCGATCGTCTCGGTGACGGGATAGTCACCGGCCGCGAGGTTCACGGTCACGTCGCACTTCATCCGGTTCTCGCTGTTGAGGCCCTTCTCCCGGATGTGGTCACGGGCCTTGGCGACCGTCTTCCAGGGATCGTCCTGCGACCCCTTGCCCTGGTCGTTCCCGGTGGGCGAGACGTAGAGCTGGGGGCACGCGCCGGAGGTCACGACGCTGGTGAGCCGGTCGAAGGCGATCCCTCCGCCGGTCATCGTGGCTACCAGGCTCAGAGCGGCGACAGCGACCGTGCTGTTCCGGATCCATTGTCTGGACATCGGTGTCCTTTCGTGGGTGTGGGTCCTGCGGGTGGCCTGAGCTGCCGGTTCGGGTGCCGGCCTCAGCAGGTGGTCAGGGCAGCGGCTCGACCACGTACGTGGCCCCGCGCCGCGTATCGAAGACGGCGAGACCGTCCTCTGGCCGTTCGACGTCGACGGGGCCGCCGGGGCCGGACACGCGAACGGGCAGGTCGGTGCGCAGCCGGATGGTGTTGCCCGCCAGCGACTGGATCCGGGCGGTCTGGAGACGTCCGTCGGTCCAGGTGATGGAGAGCTCGAAGGCGCCACGGGCGCGTAGCCCCCGAACCTTGCCCGCCGGCCAGGCGTCCGGCACGCACGGCAGCAGCCAGACCTCGCCCGAGTGGCTCTGCATGATCGTCTCGTTGATCGCCGACGTTCCCCCGAAGTTCCCGTCGATCTGGAACGGCGGGTGCAGGTCGAACAGGTTCGGCGCGGTGCGACCGGTCGAGAGCAGCTGGGTGAGGTGGGTGTAGACGCCGTCGGCCTGGAGCAGCCGGGCACGGATGTTCATCTTCCAGGCGAGCGACCAGCCGGCCGTCACCGCCGGTCCGCGCAGCTCGAGCGAGCGGTCCGCCGCCACGGCGAGCTCCGGGGTGCGCCGCGGGGTGATCTGGTCGCTGGGGAACACGCCCCACAGGTGCGAGACGTGCCGGCTGATCTCCGTGGCGGCCTCCTCCCAGTCGATCAGCCACTCCTGGAGCTGGCCGAGGTGGCCGATCTGGTTGGGCGGCAGCTGATCGCGCGCGGCGATCGCCTGGGCGGCCATGGCGCGGTCCTGGCCGAGCACGGCGCAGGCCTTGTCGAACGCCGTGAACAGGTCCCGCAGGATCTGCATGTCCATGGTCGGGCCGGCGCAGATGCTCACGCTCTCGTCGTTGATCTCGTGGTGCTTGATCTCCGGGGAGTGCGAGGGGTTCGTCACGAGGTAGCCGGTCGCCTCGTCCTGGACGAGCGTGTCGAGGAAGAACTCCACGGCTCCGCGCAGGACCGGGAAGTACTCGCGCAGCGTGTCCAGGTCGCCGGTGTACTCGTAGTGCTCCCAGAACAGCAGCGACAGCCACGCACCGCCGGTGGGCCAGACGCCGTAGAACGCGAAGTCCACCGGCGCGGAACCGCGCCAGAGGTCCGTGTTGTGGTGCGCCACCCAGCCCTTGGCGCCCCACATCTTCTTGGCGGTCCGGGCGCCGGACTCGGCGAGCTCCTCGATCATCGCGAACAGCGGCTGCCAGCACTCGGCGAGGTTCGCCGGACCGGCGGGCCAGTAGTTCATCTCGCAGTTGATGTTCAGCGTGTACTTGGACTGCCAGGGCGGCAGCATCTTGTCGTTCCACAGCCCCTGGAGGTTGGCCGGCTGGCCAGGGGAACGGGAGCTGGAGATCAGCAGGTAGCGGCCGAACTGGTAGTAGAGCGCCGCGAGCTGCGGGTCCTGCCCGTCCCGGAAGGCGACGACCCGCTCGTCGGTCGGCAGGTCGACGGACGGTGAGGTGCCGAGGTCGATGTCGACCCGGCCGAACATCTCCTGGTAGTCCCGCACGTGCGCCCGCCGCAGGACCCCGTAGCCCTGCACCGGCGTCTGCTCCAGCGGCTCCACCGCCTTGGCGAAGTGGTCGCCGCTGACGTCGAGGTAGTTCCGGTGGCTCGTCCCGATGGAGACGACCAGGGTGACGGCGTCCGCGCCGCGCACCCGCAGCCGCGTGGCGCCGCAGGTGACGCTCCCGCCCTCGGCCACGGCGCGGGCCAGGCTGACGAAGCGCACCTTTCCCTCGAGGCCCTCGGCCTCACCGCTGCGTCCCTCGAGAGCGAGCGTGCGGGTGTCGTGCGCGTGCGTCGACGTCTCCTGGAGCGACTCGTACCGCCCGTCGAAGGAGATCGCCCCCGGTGCGTCGGCGGTGAACCGGGCGACGAGCACCTGGTGGGCGTGGCTGCTGAAGATCTCCCGCGTGTGACGCACGCCGTCGACCACGAAGGTCGTCGTGGTGATGGCCGTGGTCAGGTCGAGTGACCTGCGGTACTCCGTGACGTCGCCGGTCAGGCCGGGAAAGTCGAGGTGCAGGTCCCCGACCGGCTGGTACTGCATCTGCTCCGTCGGCCGGCCCATGAACCGCTCGCCGGCCAGGTTCTGGGCCTCGCCCCACTTCTCCTCGTTGATCAGCCGCCGGATCTCCGGGAGGGCCTCGCTGCCGCGCGGGTCGGCGTAGTCGTGCGGGCCGCCCGCCCACACGGTGTCCTCGTTGAGCATGAGCGTCTCGGCGGCGACCCCGCCGAACACCATGGCGCCGACCCGGCCGTTGCCGACGGCGAGCGCCTCCAGCCATTCGGTCGCCGGGGCGGTGTACCAGAGCCGCATGGGGTTGGTCTCCGGCTCGTCGACGCCGGCGCCCGGGGCGGCCTCCGCGTTCGCCGGAGCGTGACCGGTGAGGGCGATAGCGCCCGCGGTCAGGCCTGTGGTGCGTAGGAGATCTCTTCGCGTGATCGGGTTCATCGCAACCTTCCTCGTTCGGGCTCGTCAGTGAGTCGAACTGCGTGAGTTAAATGTAGTACAACACATATCTTACAAGTCAAGTGTTCGGACTGGATGCATGGGTGCACCGGCAACGGGACCACCGGCCGCCGTCCGGCCGAACCCGCGACCAGCCACCGACCGCGACAGGCTCTACGCTGGAAACATGGGACGAGCCGGACATCGCACAGCCTCGACAGCCGCGGCCCTGGCAGCGGCCGCCGCCTTGCTGCTGGCCGGGTGCACCGGTGGTGCGCCGAGCTCGCAGGAGCCCGGGGTGACCCTGTCCAGCCCGGCGCCCATCGCCTCGGCACCGGCCGACGCCTCGCCGTCAGCGGACGGCGGTTCGGGCGAGGACGGCTCAGGTGACGACGGCGGCTCCGACGACGACTCCCCCGAGCCGGCCACCTCGGCGACCGAGGCCGCGACCGGCCCGCCATTCCCCTCGGACACGAGGCCCGACACCGCCGAGCCCACGGGCGCGGGTGAGACGTTCCTGTCGGTCACGGACATCCGGGTCGCCGAGCACGACGGCTACGACCGCATCGTGTTCGACCTCGACGGCAAGGGCACCGGTGAGCCCGGCTGGCGCGTCGAGTACGTGGACCAGGCGTCCGACGACGGCTCTGGGCACGCCGTCCAGGTCGACGGCGACGCGATCCTACGGGTGTCGCTGTCGGGCACGGCGATGCCGGCGGACAGCGGCGTCGAGGAGTTCTCCCGCGACCGCATCGAGCCCGACGACATGGAGTCGGTGGACGAGATCGTGTACCGCTACTGGTTCGAGGGGTACACGACTGCGTTCGTCGGGGTCGACGAGGGCGAGCAGCCGTTCCGCGTGTTCCTCCTGGATAACCCGACGCGCGTCGTCGTCGACGTCCAGCACTGAACGGTCCAGCACTGAACGGTCCAGCACTGACCGCTCAGCACCGACCGCTCAGCCGGCGACCTCGGACTTCTGGGGCCGCGCGAGCAGCGTCGCCGCGAGCTCGGAGAGGGGCAGCTTCCCGGCCAGCACGTCGACCACGCCCGCGGTGATCGGCATCTCGACGTCGTGCGCCCGCGCGAGCTCCAGCACCGACTGCGACGACTTGACGCCCTCGGCCGTGCCGCCGGTCGCCGCGATGGCCTCCTCGAGCGTGAGCCCCTCGCCGAAGTGCTTGCCGAGCCGGTGGTTGCGCGACAGCGGGGACGCGCACGTCGCCGTCAGGTCGCCCATGCCGGCCAGCCCGGCGAACGTGGCGGCGTCGGCCCCCAGGGCGAGGCCCAGGCGCGTGATCTCGACGAGGCCGCGTGTGATGAGCGTGGCCAGCGTGTTCCAGCCGAACCCGCGGCCCTGGGCCATGCCCGCCGCCAGCGCGATGATGTTCTTCACCGCGCCGCACAGCTCCACGCCGACCACGTCGGTGTTCGTGTAGGGGCGAAAGTAGCCCGTCGCGCACGCGGAGGCGACCAGCTGCGCGGTGGCCTCGCTGCGCGAGGCGACCACGGTCGCCGTCGGCTGCCGTTCCGCGATCTCGGGCGCCAGGTTGGGCCCGGAGACGACGGCGACCCGCTCGTCCGGCAGGTCCAGCACCTCGGCCATGACCTGGCTCATGCGCTTGTCCGTGCCGAGCTCGACGCCCTTCATCAGGGAGACGACGACGGCTTCCGGCGCCGCCAGCTCGTGGACCAGCGTCCTCATCGACTCCAGGGTCGCGCGCGCCACCTGGGACGGCACCGACACCACCACTATCGACGCGCCCTCGAGCGCGACCGCCGGGTCGGTCGTGCCGTGCATGGCGGGCAGCTGCACGCCCGGCAGGTACTTCTCGTTGCGGTGCTTCCGGTCGACGGCTTCGAGCACCTCGGCGTCGCGGCCCCACAGGGTGACGTCGCACCCCGCGTCGGCAAGGACCATCGCGAACGTGGTGCCCATCGAGCCGGCGCCGAGGACGGCGACCTTGGTGGGGGCCGTGGACGTGGCCGCGCTCACGGGCGCTCCACCGGGGGGTAGCTCTTCATCTTCGCCTCGTACTCGGGGTGCTTGCGCAGGTCGAACCGCGGCTTGGGAGCCACCTCGCCACGGATCTGCTCCAGCTCGGTGGTGATTGCGTCCATGATGCGGCTCGTCGCCTCGCGCAGGGTTGCGGTGTCCTGCGGCCGGTCGTACAGGTCACTGAGGTCCACGGGCGGGCCCGTCTGGATCGTCACCTTCTTGCGAGGGTACGGCCAGCGCAGCCGACCGTACCGCGGCATGATCTCGGTGACCCCCCACTGCGCGACCGGGAGCACCGGCAGGCGCGTCGTCAGCGCGATGCGGGCCACGCCGGTCTTGCCCTCCATCGGCCAGTGGTCGGGGTCCCGTGTCAGCGTGCCCTCCGGCAGGATCGCCACGCAGGCGCCGTCACCGAGCTGGTTCGCCGCGTTCTGCAGGGACTCGGTGGCCTTGGCCGACTCGCGGTCCACGGGGATCATCCTGGTGCCCCGCAGGGCCCACCCCGTCAGCGGCGACGTGAACAGGCCGCGCTTGGCCAGGATGCGCGGCTCCCGGCCGTTGTCGAAGAGGTAGTGCGCCAGGGTCAGCGCGTCGAGCTCGGTGACGTGGTTGGCCGCGGCGATGAACCCGCCCTTGGCCGGGAAGTTCTCCCCGCCCTTCCACTCGTACTTGCACAGCGCGAACATGAGGTTCCGCACGATGAACGCGATGAAGCGATACATGCGTGACTCAGGGCGTGGGATGGACACGGTCCGAAACAATACTCGGCTCCGCCGACAACCCCGCCACGCCTGGTCGTGAGCGCGACCGTCGCGCCGGCATGCCTCGCTCCCGGCGCGACGGTCGCGCTCACACCACTGCGGTTCAGCCGCGGGCCACGTCCGCGCCCAGGGCCTCCAGCTTCTCCTGGAAGTTCTCGTAGCCGCGGTCGATCAGGCCGATGCCGCGCACCGTGGACCGGCCGTTTGCCGTGAGCGCCGCGATGAGGTGCGAGAAGCCGCCGCGCAGGTCGGGGACCTCGATGTCGGCGGCGGAGAGCGGCGTCGGGCCGGAGACGACGGCGGAGTGGTGGAAGTTGCGCTGGCCGAACCGGCAGTCGCGGCCGCCCAGGCACTCCTTGTAGACCTGGATCGTCGCACCCATCTTGCGCAGGGCGTCGGTAAAGCCGAAGCGGTTCTCGTACACCGTCTCGTGCACGATCGACAGACCGGTGGCCTGGGTGAGCGCGACGACGAGCGGCTGCTGCCAGTCGGTCATGAACCCGGGATGCACGTCGGTCTCGAGCACGATGGACTTGAGCTGGCCGCCGGCGTGCCAGAAGCGGATGCCGTCGTCCTGCACCTCGAACCGGCCGCCGACCTTCCGGAACGTGTTGAGGAACGTCATCATCTCGGGCTGGGTGGCGCCCTTGACGGTGATGTCTCCGCCGGTGGCGAGGGCGGCCGAGGCCCAGGACGCCGTCTCGATCCGGTCGTTCAGGGCGGTGTGGGTGTAGCCGTCGAGGCGGTCGACGCCCTCGATGCGGATCACGCGGTCGGTGTCGACCGAGATGATGGCGCCCATCTTCTGGAGGACGGCGATGAGGTCCATGATCTCTGGCTCGATCGCCGCGCCCGACAGCTCGGTGATGCCGTCCGCGCGGACGGCCGTGAGCAGCGTCTGCTCCGTGGCGCCCACCGACGGGTACGGCAGGGAGATCTTGGTGCCCTGCAGGCGGCGCGGCGCCCGCAGGTGGATGCCACCTGCCCGCTTGTCGACGACGGCGCCGAACTGGCGCAGGATGTCGAGGTGGTAGTTGATCGGCCGGTCGCCGATGCGGCAGCCGCCCAGGTCGGGGATGAAGGCCTCGCCGAGCCGGTGCAGCAGCGGCCCGCAGAACAGGATCGGGATGCGGCTGGAGCCGGCGTGGGCGTCGATGTCGGCCACGTGGGCCGACTCCACGTTGGACGGGTCGAGGTCCAGGATGCCCGCGTCGGTGTCGTACTTGACGTTCACACCGTGCAGGTCCAGGAGCCCCGAGACGACCTTGACGTCACGGATCTGCGGTACGTTCCGCAGCACGCTAGGGGTCTCCCCCAACAGGGAAGCCACCATGGACTTCGACACGAAGTTCTTTGCGCCTCGAACGGTGATGGTCCCGTTCAGCGGGGTGCCGCCGTTCACATACAGCAGATCGTTCATATGCTCGTCGTCGTCTCGTTCGTTCCGATGATGGTTTTCCGATGGCGGGGCCGGACTCACACTGACTTCAGCGGCGCCCGGTCGATCCTGATCCTGTCCCCCACCGCCGGTCGTGCCAACATGCGCACGGACGGGAGTATTCACCGTTCACTACACCTTCACTCGGGACGCACCCGGTCGCAGCGCGACACGCCCGGCACCCCGCGCTCGCCCGAGGACGCGGTCGGCAGCATACGTCAAGGGCTCGTCCATTGAATGAGACACGCTTCCCGGATCGCGGACAGCCTGCTTAATGTCCCCGCCATGAGCACCTCCGCATCACCAACCGCCGGGACCACCGCCGGCGAGCAGGGCGCGCCACCGGCGGGCAACCCCAGGGGCCGCGTCGTCGTCGCGTCCCTCATCGGTACGTCCATCGAGTTCTACGACTTCTACATCTATGCCACAGCGGCCTCGCTGGTCTTCCCCGCGCTGTTCTTCCCGAACGCCGAGGACCCGACCACCCAGCTCCTGTCGTCCTTCGCCGTGTTCGGCGTCGCGTTCGTGGCGCGGCCGCTCGGTTCGGTGCTGTTCGGCCACTTCGGTGACCGGGTCGGCCGCAAGGCGACCCTCGTGGCGTCGCTGCTCACGATGGGTATCGCGACGGTCCTGATCGGGCTCATCCCCGCGGCGTCGACCCCCGGCTGGGCCCTGGCCGCGCCGGCCGTGCTCGTGCTGTGCCGGTTCTGCCAGGGGCTCGGCCTCGGCGGCGAGTGGAGCGGCGCCGCGCTGCTGGCGACGGAGAACGCGCCCCAGGGCAAGCGGGCCATCTACGGCACCTTCCCGCAGCTGGGCGCACCCATTGGTTTCATCCTTGCCAACACGGTGTTCATCGCCCTGTCGAGCGCCCTGACGACGGAGCAGTTCGCGACCTGGGGCTGGCGCATCCCGTTCCTCGCGTCGGCGATCCTCGTGATCATCGGCCTGTGGGTACGGCTCTCGCTGCTCGAGACGCCGGCCTTCCGCAAGGTCGTCGAGGCGTCCGCGGTCGCGAAGATGCCGGTGGCCCGCGTGTTCCGCACGTCGTCGAGGCAGATCGTGTCCGGCACGTTCATCATGCTCGCCACCTACGCGCTGTTCTACCTGATGACGACGTTCACGCTGAACTACGGCATCGCCCCGACCGACCCCACCGACGGCTCCCCCGCTGGCCTCGGCTACGAGAAGATCGAGTTCCTCTGGATGCTGATCGTCGGCGTCGTGTTCTTCGGCGTCTTCACGCTGGTCTCCGGGCCGATGGCGGAGAAGTTCGGCCGCCGCGCGCACCTCATCTGGGTCACTGTCGCGATCGTGCTGTTCGGCGGCGTGTGGGTGCCGCTGTTCTCGGCGGGCCACATCGGCGTGCAGAGCCTGCTGATCATCGGCTTCACGCTCATGGGCCTCACCTTCGGCCCGATGGCCGCCGTCCTGCCCGAGCTGTTCCCTGCCAACGTGCGGTACACCGGCTCCGCGGTCGCGTACAACCTGTCGTCGGTGCTCGGCGCGGCGCTGGCACCGTTCATCGCGGTGTGGCTCTGGGCGAAGGCCGACGGCTCGCCGGTGCTCGTCGGCGTCTACCTCGCCGCGATGGGCGTCATCACGCTCGTCGCCCTGCTCCTGGAGCGCGAGACCCGCGACGTCGACTACGACGAGAACGTCTCGGCCTGACCTTCCGAGACCGGGGCGTCGAACGTAGGCCCGGTCGCTTCATGAGCGCTGTGAGGGCGACTACGCCTACGTTCGGCCCCTCGTCCACAGGGTCAGAACTTCCACGCGCGAACCGAGCTAGACCTCTCTAGGCTTACGGAGTCGGTACTCCGGAAAGCCAAAGGGCCCGCCGGTGAAAACCGGCGGACCCAGAGGAAAAGCTCGAACGGAGTGACCTGCCTCCGCCTTCGAGATCCACGATATCCGGCCACGGAGGCTTCCACAAGGTGACGACGACCGCTGCTACCGCTCCACCCCTCACCCGTTGGAGCTGCTCGACCCGGCACCTCTGCTGATACGGCTCACGAGGAACGGGCAGGACATTCGCAAGGCTCACGAACACGCGACGACGAGCGCCAGGTCCTGGCAGCCGAGCCGCTCCGTCGCCCATTCCGACGTGCTCGCGCAGCTTTCCCTCGGAACGTGGCGCTACCTGCTCCCCAACAAAGACCCTGGACGACAGCGGCTGTGGAACGAAGCACTTCGTGATGCATTTCCGAAGTTGGCGATGTCATCACGGTCGCTGACCGCGAAGGTGCACGACATTCACCTGCTACGAAACAGAGTCGCTCATCTTGAGCCACTGATCCGGACTGGCGTAGTCCGTCACCGACTCACCGATGTCCTGGACGTCCTTCGCGCTGTCGACACAGTGCCCGAACAATGGGCTGCAGGCCAGCAGCGTGTGACGACCGTGCTGAAAGCTCGACCCCGCTGCCCGTAGCCGTCCACGCAGCGGGATAGCGTGACGGCGTGGAGACCACGGCCCTGATCGCAGCCTGCGCCGCCGTCCTGCTCGGAGCCGGGCTGCAGCGCGTCGCCGGGATGGGCCTCGGGATGGTCGCGGCGCCCGTGCTCACGGTGCTCCTCGGCGCGTCGGTGGGCGTGCTGGTCAGCAACGTGGCGGCGATCGTCACGGCGCTGCTCATCCTGCGGGCCCTGCGGGACCGGGTGGACTGGCGGCGCGTCGGCACGGTCCTGCCGCTCATGCTCGTGGGATCCGCGCTCGGCGCGCTCACGGTGCGGGAGGCCGACTCCGCCTGGCTGGACGTCATCGTCGGCGGGTCGGTGCTGACCGCGCTGGCCGCCTCGGCGGTGCTGCGCCGCCGCGTCCGTATCAAGGGCCGTCCCGTCGCCGTCCTGACCGGCCTCGCGGCGGGGTTCATGAACACCACGTCGGGCGTGGCCGCGCCGGCGTGGACGGCGTACGCGCTGGCCACCCGCTGGGACCACCGCTCGTTCGCCGCGACCCTGCAGCCGCTCCTGATCGTCATGAACACCATGTCGGTCGCGACCAAGCTGGGCCTCGGCGCCATCCCGCCGGGCTCCCTCCCGGCGTGGTGGGTCTGGCCGGTGCTCCTCGCCGGGGTGCTCGCGGGCGTCGGGCTCGGCACCGTGCTGGCGCGCCGCATCCCGACCCGGGTCGCGGCCCGGGTCGCGCTGACGATCGCCGTGGCAGGTGCGGTCACGGCCCTGGCCCGGGGGCTGCTGACGGTCGGCCCCCTGTAAAACCGGGCCAAAACCCTTATCGTGGGACTTGACCTGCAAGTCAGGCACGGGTTGGGGGAGCCGTGATCGACACAGTGAAGCGCGCGGTCCGTGACTACTGGTCGGCCCACAGCGGCGAGCTCGTCACGCAGCTCGGCCTCCAGCTCGTCGTGGGGGTGCTGGTCGGACTCGGGGTCAGGGCCTGGCTGCTCATCTGGCAGACGACGGTCGAGGAGAACCGCGACGAGCATGCGCGGGCCCTCGACGCGGTGCAGGCCGAGCGCACCGAGATGCTGGCCGACGTCGCCTACGTCCGCGAGACGCTGCGCGACGGCGGGCCCAAGGTGTTCCTCAACCTCAACCTCCGGAACGCGAACCTGGCAGGCCTGGACATGGGCTGCGACCTGGCAGGAGTGGACGAGGACACCGGCAGGTTCGTCACGGAGGCCGAGGTCGTCCGGCGCAACTACGCCGACCAGGGAGACGGCTACTTTCGTGAGGAGAACGGTTACGGGCCGACGGAGTACGACACCCGATACCTGTGCGCCGACTTCTCGGGCTCGGACCTGACCGGTGCGGACCTCGACCGGGCCGACCTGACCGGAGCCCGGCTGAGCGAGACGCGCTTCGCCCCCGACACCCTGGACCACGTCATCATGACGGGCGCGAACCTGGACGGGTCGGTCATCGACATCACCGCGCGGGCCTCGGACCTGCGCGACATCAACGTCGATTTCGACAGTCCTAGTGCCGCCCGTGACGTGCAGATCCGGATCACGGCGGGATCGGACCTGTCGGCGGCCTTCCTCGGTGACGGAGTTCCCTGCCCACAGGTCGAGGACTCCTTGGTGGTGGGTCTCCGGGTCGACAGCACGAGCTGCGACCTCGGCCCGGGCGCCGTCGGCTGCGCGTCCCCCGAGGACCTGTGCGACTCCGACGCCGACTACGAGCGCTGGTGGGACAGCGAGTTCACGGGATTTCAGAACAACTACTACCCGCACATGACCAGCGACGCGGCCGACGCCCACTGGGACTGGTGGACCAACGACTTCGTGCCCGACGGCTACGACGCCGAGGGCAGCTGACCGTCCACCCGTTCGTCTCCCCGGGCCGTGCGCGGGTCAGAGCGAGTAGGCAGCGACCGCGACGGCGACCGTGCCGTCGGCCCGGTCGACGGTCTCGATGTCCAGCGTCCAGCCGTTCTCCGGCGCGTCCGGCTCGCCGTAGCTGATCTGAAGGCACCCGTCGACGTCGACGCAGCCCTCGTCCTGCAGCTCGGTCCCGGGGAGCTCCGTCCGGAGCCACGCGTCGACGTCGGCCCGCGGCGCCACGAAGTCGATGGTCACGAACGCGTCCTGGAAACCGCCCGCCGCGCACTCGGGCTCCGCGGCGGCCGGCAGGGTCTCGAGCCCGGCGTCGGCCAGGGCCTTCGCACAGTCGATGACGTCGGGCTCGGCGCCGAACGGGTCGTCGGTCGTCAGGAAGAGCACGACCACGGTGCCGAACGTGAGCATCGCCAGCACGACGGCCAGCACGACCCAGAGCCACACCGTGCGATACAGCGGCCTGCGCTCGACGAGAGGCTGCCCGTAGACCGATTGCTCGTTCATGGCCGCACGCTACCGCGGCCCTCCGACGTCGACGGCGTCCGCCGCCGTCCGCCGCCGTCCGCCGCGAACCAGGGGCACGCCGGTCAGCCTCAATCGTTATGAACGCGACCAGCCGAATCCCGGTCGTCGGCGCATACTTCGAAGAGGCGAACGGACCGTCTCCCGGAGGTGCCACATGGCCGCCACACGCAAGGTCGTCCGAGGGCTGGCCGCTCTCGGTGCCAGCCTGGCTCTCCTGCTCTTCGGGCTCGCCGTCCCTGCGGCCGCCGAGCCCGAGACGCCGGTCGCCTACCCGTCCGGCTCGACGGCCACGCGGGCCGACAGCCTGGGTTTCGACACGTGCACCGCGCCGTCGCTCACAGCTCTGAAGGCGTGGAAGGGGACGTCGCCCTACCAGGTCGTGAACGTGTACTTCGGTGGCAACAACCGCGGCTGCGAGCAGCCGAACCTGACCGCCGCGTGGGTGCGCGACGCCAACATCGCCGGCTGGAAGCTGCTGCCCACCTACTTCGGGTACCAGCCGTACTGCATGCTCGGCAGCAAGACGAACCGCTACACCGCGGACAACGCCACGTCGCGAGGGACGTCGGACGCCACGGACGCCGCCGCGAAGGCCAAGGCCCTGGGCCTGCTGCCGGGGAGCGCCCTGTACGCGGACGTCGAGCACTACGACCGCGGCGACTCGACGTGCCGCACGGCTGTGCGGCGGTACGTCTCCGCCTGGACGAAGAAGCTGCACTCGACGGGGTATCTGGCCGGCGTGTACGTCCACCAGGACTCGGGACTGCGCGACCTCTCCGACTCGTACACCTCCACCACCTACGCCCGTCCGGACGCGGTGTGGATGGCCCGCTGGGACGGCGACAAGTCGCTGACCGGCTGGCCGACGGCGCCCAACTCGCACTGGGCCACCGATCAGCGCGCGAAGCAGTACCGCGGTGACCATGACGAGACCTGGGGCGGAGTGAAGATCAACATCGACTCCGACGCGATCAAGGCACCTGTCGCCTCCGTCGCACGCGCCTACCGGGTGACGAGCAGCAGCTCGCTCAACGCCCGCTCGGGGCCGTCCACCTCCTACCCTGTGGTCCGCGCCCATGCGCCCGGCTCCTCGTTGCCCGTCGTCTGCCAGGGCATCGGACAGCGGGTCGGCACGACCAGGGTGTGGGACCGGCTCACCAGCGGTGCGTGGGTGAGCGACTACTACGTCTCGACGCCGTCGAGCACCAAGTTCACCGCGGCGCTGCCCCGCTGCGTCTATCCCGGACAGGTCACGACGGACTCGCTCAACGCCCGCACCGGTCCGGGGGTGTCGTACCCGACGACCGGTAGCCCGCTGCGGCGCGGCTCGCTGGCCGCCGTGATGTGCCAGAAGGCGGGCAGCCGGGCGGGCACCACCTCGGTATGGAACAAGCTGAGCGACGGGCGCTGGGTCAGCGACTACTACGTGTCGAACCGGTCGAACAGGAGCTGGAGTGCGCCGGTGCCGCGGTGCGTGTGAAGGTCCGTCCCTGACGGCTGACCGGTCCGGGAGCTCTCCGGACCTCCTCGTAGGACCGCCTCGTATCCGGGCGCCGATGAGTTCCCGCCCGGTCCGCCGTCGGACAGGTGGGGGCGCTGCCGCAGCGCCCTACCAGAGACTCTGGAGGACACCATGACCGAGACGTCCGAACGGACCGGCCGACCGGCTCGGCCACCCGTGGTCGACTGGGACACCTGGCAGACCACCCGCGAGGACCTCCTGGCCCAGGAGAAGGCGCACACCCGTGCGGGCGACGCGCTGGCGGCGGCCCGACGCCGTCTGCCGATGGTCGAGATCGACGGCACGGTCGAGGTCGTCGGCGCTGACGGGCCGGTGCCGTTCATCGACCTGTTCCAGGGCCGCGACGAGCTCGTGGTCTACCAGCACATGTGGCACGACGGCGACCCCGTCGCGGGCCAGTGCCCCGGGTGCACCATCAACGCCTGGCACATCCAGCAGGCCGCCCCGTACCTCGCCGTGCGCGGAGTCTCGTTCGCGATGCTGACCGAGGGCCCCTGGGCCGAGGTCGTCCCGTTCCTCGAGTTCATGGGCTACACCGAGCCCTGGTACTCGGTGCGCGGGCTGGCTGCCCCCGTGGGCGTGGACATGGGCCACATCGCCTGCTTCCTGCGTGACGGCGACCGCGTGTACCTCACCTACCGGACCACGGGCCGCGGCAACGAACCGGCCTCCGGCGTGTTCGGGCTGCTCGACATGACGCCCTACGGGCGGGGCGAGACCTGGGAGGACATGCCGGAGGGCTGGCCGGAGGGTCAGGCCTCCTGCTGGTACTGGGCCACGGACGCCGACGGCGGCGCCACCTGGGGGCCGACCCGCCGGCCCGTGCCCCAGTGGACCCGTCCGGGCGCGACGCCGGTCGTACCCGGCACCGGGCACGTGCACCACCACTGAGCCGCGACGGCGCAAGGGCCCGGGCCCCGCGGTCTCCGCGGGTCCCGGCCCCTGGCGACTAGCCGGCACGGGCGTCAGATGATGCTGCGCCCCTCGGCCTTGGCGGCGCGCACCTCACGGTAGAAGGCGCGCCCGATCACGAAGAGCACGCCGGCCACGATCACCGGCCAGATCAGCACGTAGAGCGTGAGCAGGACCGTCATGAGATCTCCCCTCGGGCCGCGACGGGCTCACCCTGGCGCGGCTGGTCGTCCGGGCGGTTGGCGCCCGGTTCCATGTCGAAGTCGCCGGTGCGCTCCTTGATGAGCGCGAAGTCGAAGGTCCCCTTGTTCAGCAGGGTCAGTCCGACGCAGACGATCGTGCTCACCGCGTAGGCGACGAGCGATCCGGACAGCACCGGGTAGATGTGCAGGAACCCGATCGCGAACGGCGCGGCCACCAGGGTCGCGACCGTGCCGACGACGAGCGCGACCCGCTTGCCGAAGAAGCCGAAGGCCATGAGGCCGAGCACGATCCCGACGCCGACGGTGGACAGGACGTCCGAGACGAGCCCCAGCCCGCCGGAGAGGTCGACCCACGAGAAGCGGACCGGCAGGAAGGCGGCGAGGCCCGCCACCACACCGACGCTGAAGGCGAGGTTCGTGACGCGACCCCAGTAGAAGCTCGAGATGACGGGGAACACGAGCGCTCCCCACAGCGCGCCGACGAACACCAGCAGGTCCAGGATGTTCACCTTGAACCCGGCGAAGACGAGTCCCGCCGCTATCGCCACGACCATGGTGAGCCGGCCGATGAGGACCATCGTGCGCGGGTTGGCGCGCTTCTTCCCGGCGATGTTCTGGCCGTAGACGTCCGTCATGACGATCGACGAGAGGGCCGTGAGGTCGGAGTCCGCCGTCGACGACAGCGAGCCGATGATCATCACGAAGAACAGGCACAGGAGTGCGGGGTTCAGATAGGTGGCGGCCAGCTGCGGGATCAGGTTGTTCAGATCGCCGCCCATGGGCTCGACCCCCGCGTACAGGGCGATGACGCCGAGCATCCCGACGCCGATGATCGTCGCCCCGTAACCGAACGTCGCGGTGACGAAGGTCTTCTTGATGAGGTCTTCCCGGACCGCGAAGAGCCGCTGCGCGATCGTCTGGTTGCCGATCGCGTAGGCCAGCACCGCCGCGATGTACGGCGCGCCCTGGTTGAAGAACGCGTCCGAGGAGAAGAAGTCCTGCTGCTGCGGCGTGAGGTTCTCCGCTCCGGTCTCGAACAGGCCCGGCCCGCCGGCGGCGAAGAACACGACCGGGATGATCACCACCACCGCGCCGAGCATGGCGAGCACTTGGGCGAAGTCGGTCAGCACCGAGGCACGGAACCCCGACCAGAGCGTGTACAGGAGCACGCCGGCCGCGATGGCGATGATGCCCTGCGTGAAGGAGTACGGCGTGAGCATGTCGATGAGCGCTCCGCCGGCGATGAGGTTCGACGTCAGGCTGATGACGCTGCCGAGCACGTTGGAGCCGGCGAGCATGAGCTGGCTCGAGCGCCCGTGCCGGGCGAACATGACCTCGGCGATCGTGTGCGCGCGGGGTGCCACCGCGCGGATCCTGCGCCCGAAGGGGTAGATCAGCAGGATCATGAGGGCGCCCCAGAGCCCGTAGTGGATGGGGCCGGAGATCCCGTACGTGTAGCCGGAGGTGGCGGAGGCGTACATCGACGACGCCCAGATCCAGGTGGCGGTCATGGAAGCGGCGGAGATGCCGAACCCGATCTTCCCGCCACCGGTCATGTAGCCGTCCGCGTTCTCCTTCTTCTTGCTGATGCGGACCGACATGTAGAAGCTGCCGCCGAAGAACAGCAGCATGAGGAGGACCACGACGGGTCCGGAGAGTTGTTGCAGGTCGCCCAAGGCGTTCTCACTTTCTCGTCAGGAACCGGGCCGGAATCGGCCCGGATGAACGGGTGCAGTGGGAACGGCAGCTAAGTGGGCGAGACCCGCCGTGGACGTACTGGGCGAGTCCCGCAGGCTCGGGTGGTGCTGTGCTGTGCTGGCCGGCAGGTGCGCACAGAGCTCCTTTCGTTCATCGGCGGTACGGGCCAGGGCGCACGACGGCGCAGGCCAGCGACCTTCGAAAAGCCGGCACAGGTCAGTGCCGGCGAGGCGGTGACGGACCCTGGGGCGCACGCAAGGGCGCGGCGACGACGCGGGGCCGGGGGAGTTCCACCGGTGCAGCTCAGGGGCTGGCGAAGGCGGTCCGTCGGAAATGTTTCTACCATAGAAACGCACTGCGATGCCCAAATCTGGGCATCAGCGATCTTGAGGCCCCAACATGCACCCCTGCGCACTTATCAGTGCCGGCAGATGAGACCGCGGTGCAGATCGCCGGGGAGCGACTCGATCTCGGCGTCGGTGAGGTCCCGGCCGGCGAGGGCCTCACACAGGTGGTCCTGCCAGAGGGTCGGGTCCAGGGGCGTGACGGCGCCGGTGAGGTCCGGAGTGAGGTAGATCATCTGGCTCAGATCCGCCGAGACGTCGAGGAAGGCTCCTCTGCCCTCATCAGCTGCGGGGCTGGTCAACGAGTACGAGTCGGTCAGGGCGCCCTCCTCGATGTCGTAGACGCCGAGCTGGTTACCCGTACCAAGGATGAACACACCCTCGTCGTCCGTGAACCTGGCGACGAAGGGTACGGAGGCGTCCTCGACCAGGCTGGGCAGCGGCCCGATCACCCGCCGCAGCGGATCCGTGCGCCACAGCTCCAGGATGGCTCCGCTCCGCAGGACACCGAGGTACTTGCCGCTCGGGTCGAACTGGACCGCGATCGTGTCGGCCGGCAGGTCGAGGGTCTCGAGCACCTGGCCGGACCGGATGTCCACGATCATGACGCCCTGGTGATCGAAGACGGTCACCGCGATCGTGCCGGCATCTGGTCCCGGGCCTGCTGACACGGTGGCGTCAGGTCCGGAGCGGTCCCCCTCCGGGATGAACCTGGTCAGGTCGAGCTCTGCGAGCTCGGCACCCGTGGCCGCGTCCCAGAGCTGGACGATCAGGTCGGACCTGGTCATGACATCTTCGCCCGAGAAGTGATAGCTGAAGTCCGAGGTGGCGGGCTCGATCACCCGCGGACCCGGGTCCGCGACACCCCCGAGAAGGGATCCGAGGCCCACCTCCAGCTCGGACACCTTCGGTTCGTGCGCCTCGATCGTCGTCAGCACTGCGAGCGTGTCGGCGTCACGGACGGCCACGACGTCCAGGCCGGCCCGCTCCAGCACCACGGTGCCGGCGCGGTTCTCCCTGAGCTTGTCCGCACCTTGGAACTCCCAGTACGGCTCCAGCCGGTGCCTGCTCGCGAGCGGCGGGGTCGTGGCGTCATCCTCCGGGTCGAGCGACCGAGAGACCATCCGGCCGTCGTCCTGCACGACGTACAACCGGGAACCGTCGGCGGAGAGGGTGCTCGCCGACGCCGCCGCGCCGTCCTCCCCGGACCACGGCACCTCTCGGTAGACGTACCCGCCGTCGCTCCGCCCCGTTCCGTACAGGACGCCGCCGTTCTCGAAGAGCCGGTCTCCTGCGACGTCTAGGTCCGGGCTGGACAGAGTCTTCCCGGTCTTGAGGTCGATCAGCTCCGGGGCGTGATACAGGTACCGCCCCGCGCTGTCGATGAGCGGTGATGAGCACTGGAACGCCGCGGCGCGCCGCAACGGGTCGCCCACCGGCTTGCCGTCCGAGGTGCGGAACGTCTCGAAGATCACGTGCTCCTCGCCGTCGGCGCGGCAGGTGACGATCATCGAACCGGTGGTCGAGACCGCGACGTCGTTCACGGTCGGCGACACGTCCCAGGTCTTGCCGGTCGTCACGTTCAACGCCACGAGCCGGGAGAGGTCGTCACCCGCTTCCTCCTTGACCCTGGTGACGAGGCGCTCCGCCTGGTCACCTGCGAACCAGAGGTCCCATGTCATTCCGGGGACCACTGGCGTCTTGTGGATCACCGAGCCGGTGACGAGGTCCCAGACGACCACGCGGTCCCAGACGCGTGCGGCCACATAACGGCCGTCCGGCGAGATCGTCGGGTCCACGTTCACGGACCAGCCCCAGAGGCTCTCCATGGTCGAGCCGTCGAAGAGTTCGGAGTCGATGACTTCCTGATCTGCTTCCGCCGTCTCGGGCACGCCGGCGGGCGCGAGATCGTGCAGCTCGCCCAGGGCATCCGAAGCCGACTGTTCGATGTCGAACCGCGCGGCGCCGCCGTCCTGGTAGAAGACGACGGCGCGGCTCCCGTCCTCGGCGAGGACCACGTGCTTGGTCCGCTTCTCCGTCACGATCGTGTGCCGCGTCGCCGGTCCGGAGACGGCGCGGGTCACGATGTCGATCGAATATCTCGACCGGCGCAGGAAGACTTCACCGTCGGCGCTGGCGACAACCGCCCCGGCCGACAGAGGTGCGGGTGCCGAGACGATGCGGGCGTCCTCGGCGTGCCGCACATAGGTCCGCAGGAGCTGGTTCCGGGACTCCCGCGTCGGTTCCGTCGCGTACGCCGCCAGCGCGGTCATCGCTGACAGCGACGGGTCGGTGAGCGCGAGGTTCTGGGACTCCCGCACCAGGGAGTGCGAGTCCGCGATCACCTGTGCCTCGCGGGCGTTCGCCCAGCCGACCACCGCGGACGTCGCGAACACCGCCGCCACGGCGGTCACCATGGCGAGCCCCGTGGCCGCCAGAGCCCTGGTGCGTGCACGCCGGCGACGCCGACGTCGCCCGGCGGCGAGGTAGTCCCGTGCGTGCCTGTCGAGGAAGTCCTGATCGGTGCTGTCGGGGAACGCATCGAGCTTCCCGTCGGCCTCGTCGAGCGCCTCCCGGCCAGGCGCCCGCTCCACGTCCCGTCCCTGGGCAGCCCATCGTGCAGCGTCACGCTCCAGCCCGGTGCGCCAGATCAGGAACGACGCGTGCTGCTCGATCAGGTCGGCGAGCAGCCCCCACTGCCTCGTGACCGTCTCGTGCACGAGACTCACCACCGGTTGCTCCGTACCTGCGACCGCACCGATGACGAGCAGCCCTTCGGACGCGAGTCGATGAGCGACATCCCGTTGCCCTGGTGGCAGGTCTGCCACCGGCAAGGTCCGGCGGACCGCGTCGGCGTCGCGGTCGTCCTTGCTCACCAGGCGGAGCAGGAGCTGGCGCCCCTGCTGCTCTCTCGCGGCCAGACCCTCCCAGACCTGTCCGGCCCGCTGATCGATCGCCCCCGTGGCGCCGCCGAGCGCGTAGTAGGCGGCTACCGTCAAGGTGAAGGGCGTGCCGTTCGCGCGCGATTCGGCCCAGCAGCTCGACCAGAGCTGGTTCACGACGTAGCTCAGCAGTGGCAGCGGCGCCGCCACCGGCGCCAGGTCCGTCAGAATCCGGCGCACGAGCCCGGCCTCGACCTGCACACCCGGATGGGCCGATGCCGCGTCGAGCATGTCCCCCAGGGCCCCCGTGTCGGGCGGGCTCAGCAGCAGCGGGCCGCTGGTCAGCCGGGAGAGACGATCATCTGCCTGAAGCCGCGCGTAGGTGTCGGGGCGCAGAGTCAGGACCACCCGGAGGCCTGCCGGGACGTCGTCCGAGCAGAGCCGCGCGAGGGCGTCGTCGCCCCCTGGCGTGGCGAGGATCTCCTCGACCTGGTCGAGCACCACGAGGTGGTCACCACGCCGACCACCAGCACGCCGCTCGTCGGTCCCGTCCAGCAGACGGAGGACGTCGTCGACCGGTCTCGCCCCGTGACCCGAGCCGCGGATCACCGAGACGTCGTCGCCGCGTGCCCGCACCCGTGGCACGAGCCCCGCCAGGACGAGGGACGACTTCCCTGCTCCCGACGGGCCGACGACGCTGACCCGGCGCTGGTCGCGGATCCGCTCGAACAGGTCGGCGGACTCGGACTCGCGTCCGTGGAAGTGCGCGCGGTCCGACTCCTCGAACGCGGCAAGCCCCGGGAACGGCGTCCGGGGCCGGACCACGGCTGCCAGGTCCACGCCCAGGCCCTCTTCATCGCACACCCGGGCAAGCGCGTCGAGCACCGCCCGGGTCGGGATCAGCGTGGTGCCCCGCACCGAGAGAACCCCCACGACCCCACCGCCGGCGGCATCCCAGGCGGCGGCCCCGGCGAACCCCTCCCCGAGCCGGTACTCGCCCGCCACCGGGTCGAGCTGAACGCGCCCGGACGCGTCCGCGGCGCGCACCAGCGCCCTGGCCAGTACCCCGTCGTCATAGCCCACGGGAAAGCCGAGCGCCTGGACGTGTCTGCCCCACAGGTCCCCCGCCTCGATGAGGGGCACCGGCGCGGCTCCGGTGATCGGCTCCGTGAGCCGCAGCAGGGCGAGCTCGGTCGCGCCGTCGGACGCGACCGCGCGCCCCACCACGTCCGCCGCCGTCTGCCCGCGCGCGCCCGTGACCGGTTCGAGCATGATCGGGTGGTCCGGAGCCGGACCCTGCTCTGCCGACCAGGTCGCGACGGCCAGGTCCGCGGCCACGAGGACCGCACGGCCGACCGTCGCGCCGGTAGGTCCCGGCTCTCGCACACGGATCAGGGACGACGCGAGCGGGGCGACGAGGGCGTCGTTCATGGTGTCGTGCTCCCCGCAGCGCAGCTCGCCGTCTTCACGCACAGGTCCCGCGTCCAGGCGGCCGGGTCGATCGGCACGTCGATCACGGGCGCGTCGAACTCGTGCCGATAGAGCACGCGATCACCGCCGGGAGAGATCCCGGAGATCGCGCCCTCGCTCGACTCGAGCGCGATCTCCTCGGCCGGCCCGCCGAATCGATAGGTCTCCGGCGCGGGGATCTTCGCCGGTACCTCGGACAGGTCGTAGATCTCCAGGCGGCTGTTCGCGCCGAGCGCGAATCGGCCGTCGTCCAGGAACCGAGCCGTCCATCCGGTCTCGCTACCGACCTCGACCGGTCCGACGACGACGTCGGTGAAGTCCGCCGTACGCACCTCGAGCCGCCAGTCCTGCGACAGGGTCACGACGTACTGTCCCTGCGGATCGAACTGGAGAGCGACGAGGTCCGGCGCTGTCGGCAGGATGCCGGAGTCGCCGCCCGTGCGCAGATCGATCAGCGTGGTACCGGGAACACCGGGGTGGCTCACAGCCAGGTGGCCGGGAGAAGCCGCGGGTGAGACGACCGCAGGGAAGCCCTCGTCGGCCGGGGAACGAGTGGTGGCCAGATCGAACCGTCCGAGCTCCGTACCGTCCGAGGTGTCCCAGAGCTGGGCCAGGTCGTCGGACACCGTGATCAGGTTCCCCGCCGCGTCGAAGAAGAACCGGAAGTTGTCGAGGAAGTGGCCGTGGGTCTCGTCGATCTTGCCCGGCGACCCGGTCAGGTCGCGGGTGACGGCGCGTCCGACGTTCGCCTCCGCGGGCTCGGCGATGTCGACCGTAGAAACCTCGCGGAGCGTCGCGGCGTCGCGAAGGACGACACGGCCTGGCCCCTCATGACTCGCCACCAGCTCGCCCTGGAGGTCCACGCGGAGGCCGTCCTCGCTCTGGAGCGCCCAGTCGTCGGCGAGCACCTCCGCCGTCGCGGTCACCTGCCCGGTGTATCCCACCGAGCGCTGAACCACATGGTCCGCACGCTGCTCGTAGCCGTCGTAGCGGTTGGCGATGGTAAGCACGTCGGCACCGTCGCCGACGTAGACGTGGTCGATGTCCCGGTGGGTGTCCCGACGGACGGTCTCGCCGGACAGCACGACCTCAGCCTGTTGCAGCGGTCCGTCCCCCAGGCCCGGACCGAGCTCGTAGTACCGTCCGCCAGCCTTCGCGAGTACCTGATCGATCGATGACCAGCGGGCAGGGACAGGAGCGGACGCGATCCGCCCTCCCGTGTCCAGGTCGATCACCATGTGGCTGTCCGAGGAAAGCGCGGCGAGCGTCAGGAGCTGACCGGAATGGTCGATACCTTGCAGCAGACAGGCGTACTCCTTGCCGGTCAGGACGAACCGTCCGAGCTCCGCGCCGTCCTTCGCTCGGTACCGCGTCAGCTCGACACCACGCGGCTGCTCCCGGCAGGCCACGAACGAGTCACCGTCACCAGAGAACAGCCAGTCCTGGGCCCCCTGCTCGATGGTGCTCCGGCGGCCCGATTCCAGATCCACGGTCGTGGCGCCCATGACACCCGTCTCATCGGAGAACTCGGTGGGATGCAGCGGATCGACGAGCACCGTCGACCGCAGGCCCTGGGCGTCGAGCCCCGTGGTCCGGTAGAGCGTGTTCGGCGCTGACGCTTCGTGCGTGATCCGGCCGTCCGACAGGTCCCAGCGCACGAAGTGGCCCCAGATCCGCCCGACGACGACGTCGCCGTCCGGGGTGATCGTGGGAATCATCCCGCTCTCCCCAGCATCCGGGTCAGAAGGCTCCGGCACTCGCTCGCGCACGTTCGTCAGCTCGTGCAGGGGTCCGTGCAGGCCCGGCTCCCCCCGGAGCACGTCGAACCAGATCGCAGCGCCGCTCTCAGTACCCACGACGACCCGGGATCCGTCCGCGGCCACGTCGATACCGACGGCCCGCTTGATCTCCGTCACGTCGACGTGCCGGAGATCCGCCGAGGTGACG
The DNA here is from genome assembly GCF_040639055.1 of Promicromonospora sp. NPDC023987. Classification (NCBI taxonomy): domain Bacteria; kingdom Bacillati; phylum Actinomycetota; class Actinomycetes; order Micrococcales; family Promicromonosporaceae; genus Promicromonospora; species Promicromonospora sp. NPDC023987. Next base: position 239,675 of record NZ_JBEZZF010000001.1, read on the forward strand.
CCCGTGTAGAGCGTGATCCGGCCGCTCTCGCTCGCCGCCACGACGACATCACCGTCCGCGCTCTGCGCCGCGCTCGCCGGGCTTCCCAGTCCCGCGGGAAGCAGGCGCGTGATCGTGTGCTGGTCCAGATACTCCTCGAGCAGGCGATCACGCGCCTCGTCCGTCGGCGCGGTGCGCCAGGCCGCCAACGCTTCCACGGCTCCCTGGTACGGGTCGAGGGCCGCCGATTCCCGCGACTGGTCCGCGAGCTGCCTGGACTCCCCCAGCCTCACCTGCTCCGCGGCCGCCCGGTCGGTGAGCACGCGCACCGTACCCAGGACGAGCAGCAGCACCAGCGCCGCGGCCCCGGTCACCGTCCAGGCGGTCCGACGTCGGCGCCGACGCCGGAGCCGCGCCCGCCCGGCGGCAAGGTAGTCCCGCTGCTCGGCCGTGAGCCGGTCGCCGTGGTTCGCCTCCCACCGGTCTGCCACCCGGACGTCGGTCACGTCGGGCAGCAGCTCGTCGCGTCGCCCGTCCGAGGCGGCCCAGCGTCCGGCGTCGTACCGGACGCCCTCGAGCCAGCGCAGGAACTCCTCCTCCGACTCGACGAAGTCGCGCAGGCGCTTCCAGGAGACGAACAGCGCATCGTGCGCCAGCTCGACATGGACGGATCCCGTGTCACCGTTCTCCGGTTCCACGTCGCCACGGTCGCGGGTGACGAACAGGCCGACCGAGGTCAGGCCTCGGACGAGCTGCTGCTCCGGGGGTGTCAGGTCCGACCAGCGGGCCGGACGACGTGTCCACCCGCCGCTCTCGGCGGGCCGGTGCCGCACGAGCCGGGTGAACAGGTGCGGGAGATGGTCCTCGACCCCCGGGTCGACCCGGGAGAGCCAGTCGGTCGTGGCCTGGTCGAGCGCTCCACCGACCCCGCCCCTGGCGTCGTAGCCGGCGTGCGTCATGATGCTTCCGGGCGCGCCGTCCCACATGGCGTTCAGCGTGTGGCTCAACAGCGGCAGGGGCGCCGCGCTGCGCCGGGCGTCCGCCAGGATCCGGTCGACGAGCCCTTCCTCGTAGCGTGGTGCCGGGTGGCGGCCGCCGGAGCGTTCCACGACGGCACGCAGCCCGTCGTCGTCGAGCAGCTCGATCTCGTACGTGGCACTGACCGCGCGTCGCAGGTCGGCGTCGACGAGGACGGCCTCGAGGAAGTCGGGTCGCAACGTCGCGAGCACGCGCACGCCGTCGGCCAGGTCGGACCCGAAGAGTGCGTGGGTCATGGCGGCACGGTCCTGGTCGTCGAGGTCGAACACCTCCTCGAGCTGGTCGACGACGACGAGCGTCGGGTGCCGAGGATCGCCGCGCGGCAGGAGCTCGGTACCGGACGGCCACAGCGAAGGCCGCACGGTGACGACGTCGTACCCGGCTTCGCGGAACAACGGCACCACGCCGGCGAGCGCCAGGGACGACTTGCCGTGCCCCGAGGGCCCAAGGATCGTGGTCCGGCGGTACTGCGTGAGCTTCTCGAAGACCGCGGCGGCGTCGGCGTCACGACCGAGAAACTCGGCACGCATGTGCTCCTGGTACGGAGCGAGCCCTGGGAACGGTGACGGACGGGCCAGGCGTGCGCTCTCGTCGTACGGCGCGAGCACGTCCAAGAGGGTCGAGGCCGGGATCGCCGCGGCGGCGGGGACAGAGCCGAGGTCGGCCGCGGTGACCATGCCGACGACTGTCTGTCGCACGGGGTCCCAGACCGGTCCACCGCTGAACCCCTTGTCGATGCGATGTCCGACCGCGGATCCCTGGTTGAGCTGGATCCAGCCGGACGCGACGGCGCCCTCGACCGTGGCGTCGTGCCAGACTCCATCCCCGTGCTGGGCCGTCATCCCGAAGGCACGGACGCGGGCGCCTCGCTCCTGCCATGACGGATGCTCGAGAGGCGCAGGGGCCGTGCCATCGATCACGTGGTCGAGACGGAGGACCGCGATGTCGTCCGCGGCGCTGCGGGGTCTGGTCTCGGCGGCCCAGTGCTCCACCGTAGCCGGAACCGCCGCGCCGGCCCGGTTCACGAACACCGCGCCGAGCTGCACCGACTCGCCCGTGACATCTGCTGACCGTTCCGTCCCGAGCGCCAGGTTGACGACGTGGGAGCAGGTCACCGCCAGGCTCTCCGACACGAGGTACGCCATACCGACGACGTCGTTCCCGCGCCGGACGGTGAGGATCGACCTCAGCAGCGGAGCCATGTCGCGCCCGGCGTCGAGCGGCCTACCGGTCGCCTCGTCAGTCATCGGCACCCTGCGGGTCGGAGCTGATGCACCGCCCCGGATCGTCGTCGCGCCGCCAGGTCAGCGAGACCTGGAAGTTCGCCTCGGCAGCAGCGCGCGACACGACAACATCGGCCTCGGAGCTCAGGCTGACCCCGAACGTCACCTCGATCTCGTCCGGTGCGTCGGTGGCGGACCGGAACGAGCTGACCATCCCTTCGACCACCGGCCGTACGCGTTCGGCCATCGCCCCCAGCGACTCGCTCGCCCGCACGACGATCCGGTCGCCGCGCCCCACGTCCACCATCCCGGCGGGAGCGGGCACCTCGACGAGCACCGTCGGGTCACCAGGGTCATCGCTTGCGCGGACTTCCACGTACGCGGGCATGTGTGGAGGGTAAACGGGACAAAAATCCGCGCATAATCACATGCCCGCCTTGACGTCGGACACGCCGTCTTGAGCCGCTCGAGGAACGGCCGAGCGCGGCGCGGCGGATGTTCGCCTCCGGATGACTACGATCGCGGCGTGCCGCTTCCCCTGCCCCTACCTGGGCTCTCGTTCACCGCGATCGACTTCGAGACAGCCAACCCGAACAAGGCCTCCGTGTGCGCCGTCGGTGTCGCCCGCGTGCGGGACGGTCAGGTCGTCGAGACCCTCGGAACGCTCGTGCGGCCCCCGACCGGCTACGACGAGTTCGGGTACTACAACGTCCGGGCCCACGGGATCCAGGCTCAGCACGTCGCGAGCGCCCCGTCGTGGAGGTCGGTGCACGCGACGATCGTCGACTTCATCGGCGCTGACCCGATCGTCGCCTACAACGTCCCCGCCGACCGGGCCGTGTTCGAGAAGGCGTCCGCCGCCTACCAGCTCGCGGCCCCACGCAACGCGTGGGTGGATGCCCTCCGGCTGGCCCGGCGGCACCTCGTGCTGCCGAAGTACTCGTTGCCGCAGGTCACCAGCGCGCTCGGGCTGCCCTCGTTCACCCACCACGACGCGCTCGCCGACACGATCGCCGCGGCCCACGTGACGGTCGCGCTGTGCCATCAGGCGGGGCTCGCGGCGTTCGCCGGCCCGGACGCGCTCGCCGGCGTCAGCCCCGCTCGTCGTCCGGGCGCAGGTTGGCGAACAGGTCGTTGAAGGCCTCGGTCATGGACGGGTGGGTGTAGATCTCGTCGCGCAGCTGGCTCGCCGTGATGCCGTGGCGCATGGCGAGCGCGACGGTGTTGATCGTCTCGTGGGAGTCGTGGCTGAGCATCGTGACGCCGAGGATCTGGTCGGTCTCGGCGTCGACGACGGCCTTCAGCACGCCGCGGGGATCGTGCACGATCCGTGCGCGCGGGACGGTCGCCATCTCGGCCACCTGGCGCCTCGCGACGAGCAGCGGACGGCCGGATGCGCGGGCCTCGGCCTCCGTGAGGCCGACCCGGGCCAGCGGCGGCGTCATGAAGAGCGCGAAGCCGACGGCCTTGCGGTCCGCCGTCGTGCGCCGCCCATCCCCCACCAGGTGGTCGAGCACGATGCGGTAGTCGTCGAGCGAGACATAGGTGAACTGCGGGCCGCCGTTGACGTCGCCGACCGCGTAGACGTGCGGCTGGGTGGTCCGCAGGTGCTCGTCGACGACGACGGCGCCGCGCGCGTCGGTCTCGATCCCCGCCGCCTCCAGGCCGAGGCCGGTGGTGTGGGGACGGCGTCCGACCGCGGCGAGCACCGTATCCGCCTGGACGGTCTGCTCCGCACCGTCGTGGTCGGTGTACCTGACCAGGGCGGAGGTGCCGTCGTCCTCGATGTGGGTCACGCTGGTACCGGTGCGGATGGTGACGCCCGCCTCGGCGAGGATCTCCGCGGCAGCGGCGGCGATGTCGTCGTCCTCGGTGCGCAGGATGCGCTCCCCGCGTTCGAGGAGGGTCACGTGGGCGCCGAACGCGGCGTGCATGGAGGCGAACTCGACGGCGACGTAGCCGCCGCCGATGACGACCAGGTCGTCGGGGCGTTCGGCGCGAGCGAGCAGCCCGGTGCTCGTGACCACGTGCGCGCTCTCGCGCAGGCCCGGCACGGGCGGGAGCTCCGGGTCGGCGCCGGTGTTGATGACGATGGTCCTGGCGGTGACGTGCAGGGTGTCGTCGCCCGCCTGGACCCGCAGGGTGTGCGGGTCGGCGAAGGTCGCGGTCCCGGTGAGCACGGTGACGGTGTCGCGGGTGTCGAGCATGGCGAAGTTCTTGCCACGCATCATGGTGGTCAGGGCCTCGGTGCGCTGCGCCGCGCGGTGGTACCGGGTGGGCCCGGGCAGGGAGTCCGGGCCGTGCTCCGCGTCGTACACGAGGGCCTTGGTGGGGACGCAGCCGATGTTGATGCAGGTGCCGCCGTACAGCTGGTCCGACTGCTCGATCATGACGACGCGGGAACCCCGTCCGGCCATGGTCGCGGCGAGGGTCTTGCCGCCTTTGCCGAAGCCGATGACGGCGAGGTCGACGTCGAGCTCGGCGGGCTGGGCTGCGGGCTGGGGCGTTGTAGTCGCGTCTGCGGGGTCAGCCATGCGTCGAGTGTGCCGGGCGCGCCAGGTCCCCACCAACGCAGTCGGCTGCTTGCGCGAGCGGCGTCAGGCGTGCTCCGCGTCGTGCGCCATGACGCCGAGGATCTCCCAGACGGTGTGCGCGGCGGCCAGCCCGGTCAGCTGCGCGTGGTCGTAGGCGGGCGCGACCTCCACGAGGTCGGCGCCGACGATGCCGAGCCCCGTGAGCCCGCGAAGGGTGGTGAAGAGCTCCCGCGTGGTCAGGCCGGCGACCTCTGGCGTGCCCGTCCCTGGAGCGTGCGCTGGGTCGAGCACGTCGATGTCGACCGAGAGGTAGACGGGCCCGCCCTGCACCCGCCTGCGGATGCGCTCGATGATCGTGTCGACGCTCTGCCGCTCGTAGTCGTCGGCTCGGACGACCTGGAACCCGAGGGCTTCGTCGGCTTCGAGCTCTGACCGGTCGTAGACGCCGCCGCGCAGACCGACGTGTACGCATCGGCCCAGGTCGAGGAGGCCCTCCTCGGCGGCGCGACGGAACGGCGAGCCGTGCCAGACGGGCGCGCCGTGCAGCGTGTCCCAGGTGTCGAGGTGCGCGTCGAAGTGAATCACCGCGACCGGGCCCTGACGCTTCGCCACCGCGCGCAGGAGGGGCAGCGCGATCGTGTGGTCGCCGCCGAGCGCGATCAGGCGTGTCCCGTTCGCCGCGAACGTGTCGGCTTCTCGCTCGATCGTGGCCACGGCCTCGTCGATGGAGTACGGGGAGACGCCCAGGTCACCGGCGTCGACCACTTGATGCACGGCGAACAGCGAGACGTCGTGGGTCTGGTGGTACGGGTGCAACTGCCGGGAGGCCTCCCGGATGTGGCTCGGGCCGAAGCGGGCACCCGGGCGGAAGCTCGTGCCGGCGTCGAAGGGGATGCCCAGGACGGCGACGTCGGCGTGCGCGACGGAGTCCAGGGTCGGGAGCAGGGCGTACGTCGCGATGCCGGCGTAGCGGGGTATGCCGGGAGTGTCGTTCTGGCCGATCGGCGCTTGGTGGTCGGTCATGTCGGTGAGCCCTTCTGGATCGTCGGGTAGGTCACGACCAGCCAGCCCCAGAGCACGTCTGCCACCTGTGTGGCGTCCAGTCCGGTGGTGTCGATGACCAGGTGGGGGTTCGCCGACTGAGGTGGCCGGCTGTTGTGGAACAGCGAGAGCCCCGCCGGGTGCTGGTGTCGGCGTTGCCTGTCCTCGAGCTCGCTGTCGTCGGTCTTGAGCTCGACGATGGCGACGACTGCCGAACCCTGCCGGTCCAACTCCCCCAGCTGAGCTTCGAGATCGTGGTTTGCCTCGGGCTCGAAGGCCTGCCCGTCCACGATCACGCCCTGGCCGGCCCGCAGCATCGCCGCGATCGCCGCGTTCATCGCGGCCAGCATCAACCTGCCGTCCGGACCTGTCCGGATGCGCCGGACGCCGTCGCGCCCCTCGACGTCCTCGTAGCGAAACCCGAGGTCCGAGTGCCGGGCCTCCGGCAGCCCTCCGCTCCAGTGATCCGGCACCATGCGGAAGAGCTCATCGAGGCCGAACCGCAGGAGCGGGACCTCGGCACGGTCCTGGATCGTCGTCGTCAACGTCGACTTTCCGGCGGCCGACGGGCCGTTGATCACCAGGCACAGTGGTTGTGGGGCGCTCATCGCTGAGACTCTAACCGGCTCGGCTCCGGCGGCGGTGGTGACGTCGTAGGTGATGAGGTGCCGGGTGTGCGAGCCGGAGCGGACCGCTAGACGGACCGCGCTCTTCCTAGACAGGCTGCACTCTCCGCCGGATACGCGTCAGGATGCTCCGGGTCGCGACCCTGTGAATGCGCGAGTCGATCACCAGGAGCCGGTAGACCGCACCGAGCACACCTGGGAAGGTCGCGTCGGTGTGCGCCTCGAGACGGGTGCTGGTGGCGTCGGGCAGATGTGTGCTGGTGCCTGTGCCGTCGGAGATCAGCCGGAAGGTGAGGGTGTAGACCGAGAAACGGTGGACGCCGTCGAGCACGAGGCAGTCCGGCGGGTCCGCCGTCATGACCCGGAACCCCGGGACTACCGAGCCTGGCGCGAGCGGACGAGGGCCTGAGGACCGGCGGTCGCGGCAGCCGATCGTTCGCACGTACCAGGACGGCTGTCCGAGCACCTCGACCTGGTCGAGGACCGCGCGCCACACCGCCTCGGGCGGAGCGCTGATCGTCGTGGAATGCACGTCACGGTAACGCCGCGGACCGACCATGCTGGGACCTTACCGGCGGGGGCGCTCATGGACGGTGCGCCCTCAGTTGAAGATGGCCGTCAGTAGCCTTCCCGCGCCGCGGAATATCCAGACGATCCCTCGTCCCAGGGGCGACGCCGGAGTCGATGAGGTCGCCCACCTTCCAAAGCCATCCGATGCCGCGGCCTGCTGCGCGGAACGGCCGGCCTACCTGGTACCAGAAGCCTTACCGTCTATGCCGCGTCTCGGTCATGGGCGCAGGATGGCACGGGTGCCGGGTGTGGAGGCCGAGGAGTTGGGACGCTGGTCGGCCCAGGACGCCCGGGGCGAAGAGGCTCGCCAGCCTCAGGCGCCCGAGAGAATGATCAAAAGTTGATCATGTGGTTTAGGGGCGCTGAATCGTTGGAATTCTGCGGTTCGTAGTCTAGCTGGGGCGAGGCGTGCCTGCTGCGTGCCACTCCGAGATCAGATGCTGGTATTGCGCCGAGACGCGACGTCGCCGCGCGGCTCCAGCCAGGCCTCCAAGGTTCCCCACGTGTGAAGTCAGGCGACCCACGGGCCGAGCTTTGCCTGCATAGGGTCCATCCGGCCGAACGGCGGCTGATAGGCCTTCTGCACCATCGAGTGCCGGCCCTTCGCAGTGCCGCAGATCGCTGCGGCCATCTTGACGTTCACCTCGGCTCGTAACGGGAGCCCGAGGTCTTTGCGGTCCGCGTATTGAACGCAGTGCTCGCAGCCGCACTCCACGATCACCGTGGGAATGTCAGTACGTGATTCTGCAGTCACCGAGTCCGTCCTCTCGCCACCATCAGGTGCCGTCACACCCTACTTAGCCGATACCTAGCACACGGACCGCAAATGAGTCACAGCCCCTGCACTGTTAGGTCCACCCTGGGCGTGACAGGTGAGTCGGACCACCTGACTCCCCTTCGTTTCGGTCACCACCGGATCTTAGGGGCCCGAATCTGTTGGGTAGCGCTGCCGGCACGATCCAGCGTCTCAGGATCCGGGTCCTCCCAGGACCAGACCTCTGCACTCACAGACCTCAGAGTCCGGCCCACTCTCGCTGCTGGGCAAGCGCGGCCTTCGCAGGCCAAAGCACCGGGTCAGAGGGGAGCCGGATCTTCCTGTCACCGATCTCTCGCTCATACTCGGTGCCTTGCAGACTCGGTGAAAGAAGGACCACCCGGATCGAGTCGTGCACGGCCATCAGCCCCTTGTCCCAAAGCCTGTGCACGTCAGCTCGCAGCAGGAGCCCATTTGCCACGGCGCTGGATTTCGGTCCGCTGTAGGGGCGGATGTGCGCTGCCTCGAGCGCCTCCGGCACGTCACAACCGGTGACAGCGCATCTTCCTTCGTAGGCGGCAAGGACACGGTTCCTAAAAGCTGCCTGCTCCCCACGAATCACAACCTTGCGCAGTGATCGCTTGCGCTCATCGGACAGATCTAGGGGGTCGAACACGGTAGGGTCACCGTCCTCTTCAAAGAGGGCTGTAGTGACTCGGACGGCCGCCGGGCCGTCCGTTAACGAGACTCGCGCCAGGTCGTTCGCCACGATCCCGTCGAGAATGGCCCTCAGCGCCTGATTGGTCACCGTCCCACCATCGAGGTCTGTTTCGTCAGGCCATCTGCCTGTCGTTGCCTCGATGATCGCGGCCAGCAGCAAGTCCTTGCTGGGGAACTGTCGTCGACTCCCATCGAAGCCCAGGCCGTAAGCGACCGCCTCAAGAAAGGGTCGTTCGACGCTTGACCCTTTGGCACAGGTGAAGTGGTCAATCGCTAAGGCATCAGAGATGGCAGACATCAACGGACGCTCGGGTTCACGCGTCCCAGTACCCACAGCCGCTCTCGCCATGCCCGCACTGTAGCGCCTGGGCTGGTACCAGGCAGCTTTCGGAAGCGCCCTTGACCTGGCCCTTCGCCATCGTCGCTTACCTGAGCCCCGCTGGGCGCAGTGACCAAGATAGTCAGAGTAGTACCTGCAGCTGCTAGGCCGTGCTGGCCGTCCGGCTCGTGCCGCCGAGGTCGCCGCCGGCGGCGGCAAGTGGCTCCCAGCGTCCCAGGAAGACGACTGTAGGCCTGACGTTCGCGAGCGCGACTGCCGGTCTCTGACTACCAATTAATAGGCACTCATTCGCAAGACGCCACGGGTGCGGAACGCCCGCGGACACACTTCTCGACTAGGTCAGCCGCTCTTAGGTCCAAGTCGTGCTCCCAGACTCGGATGACCAGCCATCCCAGTTCAGTGAGCGCGCGATCTGTGTCAGCGTCGCGAGCAGCGTTGGCGGCGAGTTTCTCTTGCCACCAGGCGGAGTTCGAACGTGGCTTTGTGCCGTGCTCGGGGCAGCCGTGCCAAAAGCACCCGTCGACGAAGACAGCGACCTTCAACCTGGTGAAGGTGATGTCGATCGTTCTGCGCCGCTGCCCAGGGACCGGGTAGGCCACGCGATAACGCAGTCCCCGAGCGTGGAGTTCTCGCCGCAGTGCGACCTCTGGTGCGGTGTCGCGCCGCCGTGCCCGCGACATCCGTGCAGAGACGCCCGTCGACGATGAGCCCGGGTGGGCCGAAACGTGCTGGGGAACCATCCGCGTAGCTACCTGCTGGTCGGCGGCCACGCGATGGGCCCGCGGCTGGCCGTCAGACATCAGGCGTACGACTCAGCTTTCGACCGCGCCTTCTCCTGGCCTCGGAGCACGGCCTCACGGACCTTCTCCCGAAGATCACCGCCTGTATCGGCAATTGTCTTGCGCACTGCGTCGACCACGAGCTGTCCTCGCTCGTCGAGCTCAAGCAGCCAAGCGTCCCGCTTGATCTGTGCAGCCAACGCCTGGGCGACGATCCCGCTGTTCACCCCGTTGCCCAGCTGCTTCCACGTCGCCGACTCCTTTTGGCCGGCCCACGAGAATTCGCTCGGCAGCCCCTGCAGCAGCGCCCCTTCTTCGATGGTGAGTCGACGCTTGAGAGGTCCGATGATCGGTGTCTGCGAGATCGCCACGAGGGCCGGAAGGTGCGTCAGACGCTTGACCCGCAGTCCGGACGGACGCATCGAGATCACGCAGTTCTTGATCGAGGTTTCCCACTGAGCTTGCCACTCGAGCTTCTGCCGTGACTCCGGAAAGCTTCTTGTGGTGCCGAGCCACGTCGCGGTCCACTCCTTGTCAAAGGCCCGCAGCCGGTCGTAGAGCCTGTAGTTGTTCGTGAGGTGGCTGACCTTCCAGGCCATCCCGGCAGCGTTTCGGAGCTCCTCAGCGCGCTGGGTCACGTCGGTGGTCCACACGTTGGCCCAGATCGGGAAGCCTGGCAGTTCCTTCGCTGGGCGCCCCTCGGCGTCAGCCTCGTGGACGAGCATCTCGCGGGCCTTCTTGACGAAGGCGTCCCAGTGGTCGATCCACTTCCATTCCTCCGGTGAAACGCTCGGCCCACCTTCGAGGTCCCCGTTGAGGGGAAGATCCTTCATCAGGTCCCACTCTCGGGCCATCTTGAGGTCGGCCAACGAGATCGGCTCAACCTCGTCCTTCGCGTCTGGCAGAACAACCTCGCGGTTCGCGATCGCATCGACCACGACCGACGTCGGCCGCTCCGGCTTGACACGCGTGGCGGCGATGAACACTCGATCACGCGTCTGCGGGTGCCCGCCGGCCTCGGGTGCGACGTTCACCGGAGAGAGGATCGCTGGGGTGCTGCTCACCCGGTATCCCCGCTCCCGGAGCTTGTCGATGATGACCTTCCACTCGTGGGTGTGGCGGGGGCCAGCAAGGTTCCTGACGTTCTCCAGCAACACGACCGCGGGCTTGCGGTCTTCGATTATCCGGAGGATGTCGAAGAACAGAGTGCCCCGTGTCTCGTCCATGCCGCGCTGCGCGCCGGACTTGGAGAACGGCTGGCAGGGGAAGCCTGCGACCAGGACGTCGTGCTCAGGAACGTCTACCTCACTGGCGCTCTGAGTGTCGATCGTGATGTCACCCTTGGCGTTGCTACCTAGCGGCTTCGTACCCCAGTTGGCCTCGTAGACGCGCTGTGCTGCGGGGTCGATCTCGACGGCGTACACGCACTCGCCGCCCATCGCGTCGAGTACAGCGTGGAACCCGCCTATGCCGGCGAACAGGTCGATGTACTTGAAGGCCGGCGTACCAGGCTGGTTGTCGCTCACGGGCACTCCGTCGATGGGCTCTTGTTCGAACACGTGTTTAGCTAACCTCATCCAACGCGAGAACGCAAGTACCACGGCGGGGTGTTATGAGGGCAGCGCCAAGTCTCCCACGGTCCGACCCCCGACGCGCCTGTGCCAGGGTGTGCAGGTGACCGAAGCCACGTTCAACCCTGCGACCTCGATCCCTGAGGCGAGTGCGCGCATGTTCGCTCTGACCGCCTCCCCGGACGCCGGGACTCGGGGACCGAAACGATCACTCGTGGCGCTGGCGCAGAGCCTGGGGCTGGACGTGGACCTCGCAGCGGTCAACGCAGAGCTCGGCGGGCAGATCGCTGCCACTCTCGGCACCGACTGGCGGCCCGAAGTCGACTACCGAAGCCTTCAGATCTCGTTGGAGGGTATGAACCGGGTGCTGCGCGCGGCATCCCAGAACCTCGCTGCGCTCTCGCATGCTACGACGGTGTCCTCGGCTGCGACCGCAGCCCAGGTGCTCAAGGCACTCCCAGGATTCAAGCCAGCCCGGCGGAAGCAGGAAGCGGTTGACCGTATATGCGACCTCGCTGGCGTTCCGCACGACAAGCTTGGCCCTGGCGGCAAAGAGCACATCTGGACACTTGAAGACCTCGCCAAGCGTCTCGCGCCCCACCTTCTCGACCGGAAGCAGACCAAGCACCGGCTTGCAGCCGCCTTGTGCGCCGAATTCGGCGTGCCGTGGATCGCCAGCGCAGGATCGACCGGCGCCAGCATCACCCTTGAGGGCCTGAATCTGATTCTTGGCGGTGCCGAACGGCGAGCCAACGTCGCATCGTCTGCATGGGCAACCGCCAGGGAAGAGGGAACCGCACTGGTCGATGTCCTTCGCCAGGGCCTGCCTGAGCACTGGGACGCACGTAACTGCATCGAATGGATGCGTGAGAGCGGCTCCACCCAGTGGCGCCAGATGGAGTGGGCCGGCTTCTACTTCGAGGAGAAGGTCCGCGAACTCCTCAACGAGGCCTACCCCACGCCTCCTGTCGGCGGTCCCCGCGCCCGGTTCGGTAGCACGGTATTCGACTACACCTCTCCCACGCGGGTCTGGGACGCGAAGGCGCACACCGCCAAGACCACGAACATCCCGCCCGACGGACAGCCAGCCAAGCGCGCCAATAGCACGATGTGGCTCAACGACGCCCGCGCGGTCCACGAGTGCGTCGCAGAACAGGGGCTCGGGTTCCTGATCGTCGACGGTCTCGCCGGACTCGACGCACTCGGGGAATTCCGCGCCTGGCACAAGGCGTATGCAGAGTCCGACGGGCGGCCGCTCAGCGGATATGTCGCGAGCACGGGTACCTCGCGCCCGCGCAAGGCCACCTGGGCCCCCTTGAGCCTTCAAGCCATCTGGATCGAGAACGCACTTGAGCTCGATGCCGGCATCGCCGGAGGCTGGCTCGTGCAGAAGGATCAGCCCGACTGGGGCGCTGCCGACGCGAAGCGCAAGCGCAACGACAAGTTCCAGGGAAAGACCGACCTCGCGGGACAGTGGCAGGTCGCGTCATACGCCTGGAGCACCGCGGAGTAACAGTTCACATCACGCCCTTGGGCCCGAGGACCAGTTGTCTACGAATAGATGCAACGACGGGACGGGCGATTGCAACCTCCCGCCCCGTCGTCCTCACGCCATGTTCTTCAGCGCCTTCGCGACCTGGACAGGCCGACTGCGCAGCGTTCGCGCGTCCGTCCAGACCAGGGTCCGCCCGGAGCCGAGAACCTCGGCGGCCACTGCCTCCTGGAACGGACTGTGGTGTGCGTTCCGGCGGCTCCAGAGCGGATGGCCAATGACGACTGCGCGATTGGCGTGTGTCAGGACATGCACACCCTCGATAACCTCGACCTCGTACGGATCGACCATGGCTCCGAAGGCCGAGCCGAACGTGTCGACAGACCGAGGAACCTGGTCAAACCAACGGTCCAGGGTCAGGTCGTTCCCGAGCGCGAGGTCGACGACGTCGAGCGCGAGCCTCCAGTCCAGCACCGAGTGCAAGTGTCGGTTGTCCCAGGACCGGAGGCAGTCCGGGCAAGACCCGTCGCACTCGGTGTGTGCTGGGCTCGACCACCGCGCGAGTGCGAGCTCGTGGATCTGGTCGAGCACCGAGCCGACCCGCGATCCTGCAAGTTCGATCGCGTATCCAGCGCCGTTCTCCAGGGTGTCGGCGACGTACACGGCCGCGGTGTGCGTGCCGTCCTCGTCGCGCCGGGGCTGCAGACCGACCGTGAGCTCGTCAGGGTCGATGTCGAGCTCGGCTTGCGCCCCGCGGCGGAGCGCTTCAGCGAACGAGTACATGGCGGCGATGCCAGCGGGGCAGTCCGCCTGATCGGTGGGCAGGACGGCGCTCGGCAGCGTGTCGGAACGCACCAGAAAGAGCGCCGCGTCGGTCCGGCGGACGTCACCGATCGCACCGGTACCGATCTTCGTCAGTGAACGGTTGCCCGGCTCCTTGTCCGAGACGATCACGGACTTGTTGCCAAGCCGGTAGAGGGAGTACAGCTCCTTACGGTTGTCGTTGATGGTTACGAGGTTCGCGTCATCGAGCTTCCAGATGTCGAGCGCGCCGAACCTGTCCGCCTGCAGATGGTCAAGGTTGGTCCACTCCAGTGTCGGCCGTGTCGCGGTCGCCGCCCGGCTGTCGCCAAAGTCGCCGTCGTTCCTGATCCGGTCCGTGCGGAAGCCGGACGGCTGGTAGACGGTCATCGGTTGGAGCGGGCCGTTGCACACAGCGCACAGCGATGGCAGTTCTGCGCGCGAGGCGGCGAACGAACCCGGAGCCCCCGCGATCGTCGAGGAGCCGCAGGCTCGGCACCGCGCGAGCGCGAACGATGACTCGAGAGGGTTCTTCGACTTGATTGCCCCTGTCCGCTCGCGATACACGTCGGCGAATCCGTCAACCTTGTAGACCCACCCGTCGTTTACCACCTCGGCGCCTGGCGCGAAGAGTGAGATCGCCTGGTTCAGAGGCCGATCGCTGATCTCGTCGTCAGTCAGCGAACCGTCGGGGGCCGTGCGAAAGAGGGACCGCGTACGGGTCGGGAAGCCGAACATGGGGAGCACACCCGCGTTTGCGAGTCGCTCACTGAGAGCTGCCTGCGTGTACACGGGCGAAGCGACGACCTTGTCGATCTCGTTCGCCAGGTCACCGCGGGCCCATTGAGCGACGTCCTCGAGCTGATGACGGGCGAGCCCGGTGAACGCTCCGAGCCGCTCGACGACCTCGTCGACCTCCGGGGCAGATAGGAGCCACTTCTCGACGACATCCCGCATCGGCGGCACACCCTCATCACCAGTCAGCCAAGATGCAACGTGACCGAACTGGCCATGGACGCTCTCCCTAATAGTTGTCGGTCGCTCCGGCACGGTCAGGTAGGCCCGCCTCAGCAGCTCCGCGGCCACGACGCGCTGGAGGATCTTGACGCGGTTCGTGTCGAGGAAGGGCTGCGGCGGCTTGTCGCCCGTGATCCGGCCCGGGTTGGCGAAGTAGAAGTCGTCGTGCGAGCGGTCTCGGCAGAGGGTCGCCGCGAACGAGAACGCCTGTCCCTTGCGGCCCGCGCGCCCGACACGCTGTTGGTAGTTGAATCGCTTGGGCGGCATGTTGCCCATTACGGTCGACCGTAGCGACCCAATGTCGACTCCTACCTCCATGGTCGTGGTCACCGAGAGGACATCCAGTGGCGTCGTCAACGGGTTCTCATGCGGGCTCTGCTTGAGCGCGCCCCGGAAAACCCGCTGGCGCCGGCGTTGCTCCTCCGGCGGCCGGGTCTGGCCCGTCAACTCAGCAGCCGCCAGACGCTGCGGCGTCTGCCTGGTCAGCCAGACGTAGTAGTCGTCCTCAACGAGGTCGGGGCGCGGACGCTTCGCCAAATCACCCTCGCATCCCCTGCGTACACAGGTTCCCGCGGATCCGTGCAGGTGCCGCTGGCCACACCTCCGGCACTCCCAGACAGTGTCGCCGGCGGGAACGACGACGATCGGGACGTCGGCGGCGGCGAAGTCGACGAGTCCGTTCTGGAGCAACGGCTGCAGAGAGTCCGAGACCTCCCGCAGCAGTTCCTCCGCCTGGCGTCCGAGCCGCGCGGCCGCGCGGCCGACGAAGTCCTTGACGTCCTCGGGCATCGTCACTTGGATCCGGCCGTCGTTGTCCTGAGGTGCCCAGAGTCCGCCGCCGACGTAGATCCGTAGCGCAGACCGGAGCACCATCGCGAAGTCGTCCGAGGGCGAGTCCTTCAAGGGCCGCGGCAAGAGGGAGGCGAGCAAATTGTCCTCCGCGTCCCGCTCGCTCCGCGACCCACCGACAAGGGCATCTGCGACCGAGCCGGCCGTCTTCTCGTAGTAGACCGCCTGGAACGCATTGCGCGCGTGCTCGTCACCGAGCGGCGTCCAGAGCCCTGGCTGAGGCGGCTCGAAGGCGCGGTACCAGGGAGTGTCCTGGGAGTCTCGGAGGGTAAGGAGCGAGGCACGCGGGCCACCTGGCGGCACACCCAGCGCGATCAGGTGGTTCATGACGTGACGCACGACGGTCGTCCAGTCCTGGGACCGGTCAGCTCCGAGCGTGGTCTCGAAGGCCTCGACCTCCGCAACCTGCACCGGGCTGGCGTTGCCAGCAGCGATCGCAAAGTAGGCAGGGAGGATCGCGATGTGCTTCTGGGTCAACTGCCCGAACCGGGCCTGGAGCTCGGGGCTCAGCGTGCCTGCCACACCTCCCCTGAGGATGGATGCGACGTCTTCGACGGGCGCTTCGAGCGCCTGACCGACCTCCTGTCGGACCAGGTCGCGGTAGTGGTTGAGCGTCAGCCCGACGGTCATGCGTGCCGCTTCGTCTCGCGAGTCGCTGAATACGATCGTCCTGCTGGAGCCCTGGTCGTCGCCGAGCCTGCGGAAGATCTCCGAGACGAGAAGCTGTGCAGCCTGGGTGGCACCCTGCGTGTGACCGCGGAGGGCCGAGCTCACGCGCCCAGCACGGAACTCGGTCTGGCGCCGGGTGTGGGTGCATCGCGGGCACTGCGATGGAAGAGCTGGCGGCTGCCAGTCCTTGTCTGCGGAATGGACCTGGACCATGGTCCCGGCGCCCGACGGGTCCGGCGTGATGTATCCGCTCTCCGGGTTGAGCGTCGCAGCGACGAACGTGTACGTGACGGGCTTTTCCCTTCCCGTGTGGTTCCATCGTGTGCCGCGTCCAGCCGGCGCTGGTGAGTACCAGACGTACTCGTCCACCCGCCGCTCGAAGACCATGCGGGGGCGCTCGAGCCCGGCGCCGGCCGCGTCGATCCCGAGAAAGTGCTCGTCCTTCCCGAGGTCCGCCACGATGTGACCGCCGAGGCTGGCGTCGCCGCACTTGCCGCAGTAGATGAGCTCGAGAACACGGCCGCCGCAGTCGCATTGGTGCACGGGGCGAGCGAACAGCCGTCCGATCCCGGGCGTCTCACGGGCTTCGTCATGCCGGATCTCACTGCATCCCGGGTTCGAGCACGCCCACATGCCCCTCATGGTGCGCAGGAAGAAGTGAGCCCGGAAAGGGATCGCTCCGGATCCGTCCGCCGTCTCCGCCAGCTTGTGGACCAGCGGCTCCAGGTCCTCGATCGTGGCATCAGGCCCGAGTGCCCGGGTCGCGATCGTCTGCACCGCGGTCGCTCGGACAGCACCTTCCGCGTCACGACACGCTTCGGCAAGAAGCGTCGCCAGCGAGTCGGGGTCGAGTTTGTGAGCACTCGCCGTCGTGGTCGGGAGGTCCATCGCGACGGAACGGGGCTCACCGGCGATCTGCTGGAAGGTGTGCTGCGGGAGACCGAAGAAACGCTCCAGGTACTGCCCTTGATCGTCGTCCAGCGATGCGCTCGTCGCGATGACGCGTACCTGCGATGACTCAGGGTCGAGTCCGAGCCTGAGCAGCAGGTTGCGGAGAATTAGGGCGACCTCCGAACCCTGGGTTCCCCGGTAGAGGTGGAGCTCGTCGACGACGAGCGTGAAGACGTTCGCCGGGTCGGATGCGAGCCACTGCCGGGTCTGCTCAAAGATCGGCGCCTCGAGCGGGCGCATGAGCATGACGTTGAGCATGGAGTAGTTCGTCACGAGCACGTCGGGCGCGTCAGCGATCATGTCCCAACGGGTGACGAGTTCGACGCGGCGGGGGTCGGCGAGGTAGTCCTGGACCTCGGGCTGGTCCGCGAGCGCCTCGTACTCGTCGACGAGCCGCTGCAGGTCCTTTCCGAGCTCCGCGACGCGGGCCCCCTTCTTCGTGGTCGAGGGCACGGACGTGCCGCCCGGTGCCCCGGAGGTGTAGCGGCCGAACCAGAGCGCAGGTCCGCCGTTGTCGTGGATCCGGCGGGCGGTGCGGCGCAGGCGTGACATCTGGTCCTCGACCAGGGCGTTCGTCGGGTACAGGACCATGGCGCGGACTGCGGACGGTCGGGTCTCATCCTTGCGGACCGGCGACCACCGACCTGCGCCATCCCACCAGGCGTTGCCGGTCTGGCGGTCCTTTGCCCATGTTCGAGACTCCATGAGGAGCCTGGCGAGGACCGGAAGCAAGAACGACTCGGTCTTGCCCGAGCCGGTGCCCGACGTGATGACCGGGTTTCCGGGTCCGCTCTTCGACGTGGCAACGCGGAGGGCGTCCGCCTGGTGCTGGCGCAGCCGCACCTCTGTGCCGGCCTCCGTCCCGAAGAGGCCGTGCACAAGCCACTCGGCCTCCTCTTCGGTCAGGCCCGCATCACGGCAGGCTTCGAACGCGTCGACGACGCCGTCGTAGGGAAGCACCGGTTCCAGGAGCGGGTAGGGCAATAACCTGACGTCCTCGGTGAGGAGGCGCCGGCGCTCTCGACGCAGGCCCTCGTCTCGCACGTAGAAGGCGGTGTCGATGTAGCGCAGCACGGTCTCGTTGATCGAGCGGCCGAGGTCGATGGGGTTAGGGGAGCTCATGTCAGTTCTCCAGGAGATAGGTGATCCGACCGGCGACGGCCGCTGAGACGTCTCGGTATGCGTGGTTCTGGCGGCGGACGACCTCTGGGGCGATCCCGGAGTCGAGGACGACGGCGCGCTGGTACATGCCGGGGAGCAGCGCCCCGAGTGGCACGACCAAGGCTGAGTGCTTCTCGGAGTAGGCGATCAAGGGCTTCCCCGTCAACGTGACCGCGGCCCAGTGCTTGGCGAGGTAGGCAGTCGCGACGGCGATGGTCCCGGCAGCGACGTCGTTCTCCGTTCGGATGTAGTAGGTGGAGGCGAACCGGCCAGCGCGATAGGCCCCGACCGTGTCCACACCGAACGCGGACACCCACCGCGCGCTCGGCGGATCGAACACCTGGACCTCTCCGTGCGACGTCACTGGGACTCGTGGCAATGCGGTGATGACGGCGCTGAGCACGGGGAGTTGTGCGGCCAGGTCGTACCCTGCCGACCTGGCGAGCAGGACATCCTCCTGGCACCAGTCGGCCAGTTCGTCTGCGGACGCGTCTGTCGAGGTCCGCGTGAGCAGGCCGCCGGGGCGAGCAGTGCTGACGGTTCGTCGCTGCTGCTCGCAGTGCTCCTCCAGGTCTGCGACGAGGTCGGGCGGCCAGTAGCCGGCTAAGACTCGGTCCGCCCTGGTGTCGACTATGGCGGTCGGCGCGATCTCCCAAGCCTCGGGGACGAGGCGGTCCGCGGACCGCCTGACCTCCAGGTGACCGAGGGCCTCCAGCGTGGCGACGAACTCCGTGAGGAAGAGGCTGCTCGGTTCGATCTGCCGGACGACCCTCTCCAGAGCGCTCATCGGGCCGCCTCCCAGATATCGCAGCGCGTCGAGCGCGACGTCCCAACTGATGCCTTGGTCCGCATCGCCGGCCGGGATCGGCGGGAGCGATCGCACGTCGATCCGAGGCGTCGGCTCGGTTGCCTCATGCCGTCTCGCGTACTGGGTGGCGTTGCGGTAGTAGCTCCCGGAGAACGTCTTCTTCATGCCGCACTGTGTGCACGCGGACACGTACCGCCTCGGGTCGTTGTCACGCCTCGCGTCAGGAAGGTCGAAGCGGTGCGCACCGGTGTAGAAGCACGTCCCGACTTCGGGCGCTCGAAGGTTGAACCCCTTCGGCCGCGCCTGGTCGTTGCGCGGCTTCCACCAAACGGCCGAGGGCGGGGTGGCCGCGGGGACGGGCCCCTCAATCTCCGCTGTCTCGACGAGAACACCCTGGACGAGGCTGGCCCCCTCACCGGGGCGACCCGCACCGAGGACTGCGAGCGGGTCGCCGAGGTCGTGGACGATCGGATCGATGCGCGACCACTGGACCTCGTCGCGTGTCTCGGACGAGTGGAGCGAGAACTCCCGCCGGGCCGTGACGGCGGAACCGACGACCATCTCGACGGCGTAGTGGCCGTCGTCGAGCTGCAGTTCGGCCGAGTCGACGAGGACGGACCCGCTCCCGTCGTCCGTCCACTCGTCGACTACGACGTCGTCGGCTGACAGGTCGCCGCCCAGGTCCAGGAGCCGGACGGTGAACTCGCTCCCGCTGTCCGAGATGGCCCGGACGTGCGGGGGACGGGCAGAGTGCCAGCGGTTTCGCGAGGCTCCCGGGAGCGACAGCCCGCCGGTGAGCTTCAGCTGGCTGCTCGTCAAGGGGATCAGTGCCCTGAGGTCGTTGTGGACACCGCTCTCGTTCGCAGGGCGGGCGAGGATCTCGACGTTCTCGAACAGCGTCCATCCCTCAGGCAGACCCGAGCGTGAGACATCCTCTGTCCAGCCTGGCCGTGCGACGTCGGCGAGCATCTGCCGGAGACGGTCCGTGGAACGGTCCAGCGCCAGGATGACGATGTCATCGCCCATGAGGACCTGTGTCGTCTCGATCCGCAGGCTCGACTGGTCGTCGTCGCGGAAGACGACGACGCCGCGCGGCATCCGGGAGATCTCTCCGCCGGCCGAGTCCCGGACGGTCAGAACACCCCCGAGCAGGCTCGCCGGGTCGACGGCGCCCCCGTCGCCGAGCACCATGGCCCGGTCCACCTCAACAGCCGGGACAAGGTCGACAGCAACGTCACCCGAATCCACCGCGAGTTTAGCGCTGCGAGCCGTGCTCGGCTCCTTCACCAGGAAGAACGGGAACAGTTGCACATGCTGCTTCGGAAAGTTCCGCATCCGGAGGGCAAGCAGCGCACGACCCGCCCGGCTCTGCCCCCCATCACTTTCGTCGGACGTATCAATGCCGTCCCACGACCGAAGTTCGACGGCCGCGACCTCGGCGAAACGTTCCCGAAGGCTCGCCTTCGCCCACAGTTTCCCGAGGTGGGAGGTCTGGTGCTCGCGCCTGAACCACGACGTCAGAAGCGGTTCGATCTCGGCCGCGGGTATGTCGGAGCGAGGAGCGAGGTCAAAGTCGACGAAGAACTGCTCGAGCCGACGACGGTCTGCCTCTCGTACGAGTGCCTGGGACATCGGCAGGCCGACGAACCGCTTCCCGAGCGCGTAGGCTGTCGGCGTCCCCCGGCGCCCGTCGAGCCGGTCCAGCCAGAGGTTGAGCCCGGCCCAGAGCGGCTCCGCCACCTTCATGTAGCTTTGGTGGAGTCGGCCCTTCGAACCGCCCAGGAGGTTCGCGAGCCGTCCATAGTAGTTGCTCGACGAGAGACCGTCACCGCTGGCCATCTGCTCGGCAGCGAGCGAGAAGGTGGCAAGAGCCGCGACCGCCGGATACACGGCCTCCTGCGGCCCGTTCTGCCAGTGCCGGACCCGCTCGATGTGGTCCTTGAACCCACCCGTCACCGAGTTGCGGTCGATCGTGCTCCCCACGACCTCCCCGAGACGTTCGACGACGACGTCTGCATTGACCCCGACTCGTGCACCGATCTCCTCGATCTCGTGGTCCTCGACGTCCAGGTACACGGGCGCCGGCCGGTCGAGCTCCGGGAACAGGACGTCAGCGACCACCGCGTTCCACCGGTCGTACTCCTGCCACGCGGCTCTGTTGGTTGCCATCGTCGCCTAACTCCTTCGTTGCAAGATTTTAGCCATTATGCGAGAGAGAATCGTCCGAGCTTGTCCTAGGCATCGAATTTCGCCCGCTAGTAGTTCTTTCCAGCGCAACGCAGTCGCCTAGCCTGTATCTGACCGACAACTCCTGAGAAAAGCGGGCTACCGAAACGATGTATGACGCGACAGAACATGACGACGCCCGAGCGCCCCTCCGCCTGTTCATCGCTACGTCGCTCGCGTCGCTCGCGGCGACCACGCAACGACCGGAAGGCGTCGCCGAAGTCGAACCGTTCAATGCGGCTAACATCGACTTCGACAGCGACAGCTGGATTGACTACCTCGAGCGGGTCCAAGACTGGCTGCGCCTCGAGCAGCGGATCGAACCGTTCCTGAGCACGACGGCGGTCCTTCGCGACCTGTTCGCGACCCTCGCCAAGGACGGTCTCGCGGGGAAGGTCGAGACCAACGGCATCACGCTCACAACGGCCGGCCTCGAGCCGCTCGCCGACCGGTTGGACCGCGCCGTCGCTCTGCGCGACGCGTTCGGCGCGGACCTGGAGGAGCACAACCTCCGCGCGGCCACCGAACGATGGGTCGAGGCATGGGACGACGCGGCCGAGGACCGGTCGAGCGAACCCATCCGCGCTAAGGCGGACACCTGGCCGATCTTGACGTTCGTCGGACGGGCTACCCGTGGCCAGCTCGACCTGAACCCGACATACCAGCGCGGTGACGTCTGGCCGACGAAGGATGCTCAGCTCCTGATCGAGTCGATCCTCCGCGGCATCCCGCTCCCGTCGATCATCGTGCTGCGACCGGAGTCCATCGCCACCGCGCCCTGGGAGGTCGTCGACGGCAAGCAGCGGCTGACGTCGATCCTCCGGTTCATCGGGGCCCACCCCGCTGCGATCCAGACCGTCCGTGAGATGGAGTCCGCACACCCTGGTGTCCTGTCCGAACGGCTCTATCGGGAGGACTACCCTGCCTTTCGCAAGGCGTGGCGGAAGGCCACCGGCGAGACGCTTACAGCCACCGTCGAGCGCAAGAACTACTTCCCCTTCCCGCTCTCCAAGGACTTCGGGGCCGGGACAGAGCTCGCCCGGCTGGCGGGCCATTACTACGGCGACCTCAAGGGCGAGATTGTTCTCGTCGGTGGTGGCGAGGCGTCCGTCGAGGAAGTGTTCGAAGGCACCTCCGACTACAAGGTGCCTGTCATCGAGTACGTCGAGGCCACACCGAGGCAGATCCACGAGGTCTTCAACCTCTACAACAAGCAGGGCAAGCACCTCAACGCCGAGGAGATCCGCAACGCGGTCTTCCACGACCTCGACATCATGCGGACGCTGGCGTCCATGGCGGGTGATAGTCCTAAATGGACCGAAGTGGCTCCGTTCCTCGCCCCGGTCACTGCAGAGGTCTTCGCAGTCGGCCGCGCTCTCGATGATCTTGGAATTCCCAGCGACCGCTTCAAGCGCACGAAGATCCTCTCGTGGATCGCCTCGCTCCTGCTCACCGACCCCGCTGCTTCCGGCTCTGTCCGCAGGTTGTCCACCGCACAGCAGATCAACAAGTTCCTCGACCGCGTGACCCACCGCAACGACCCGCTGCGGTCCCAGGGCCGGGTGCGTGACGTCGTGGCGCTCTTCGCACAAGCCGTCGCCGCCCACGCCGGTGGTAACTGGTCTCCCGAATTCCGTGGCAAGTCCCGCACAAGCTGGGAGGAACTGCCGCTCGTCGCCTCGCTCTTGGGAATTTCGCTGGCGGTCAGCGTCCTTGGGGAGGGCGCGGCCGCTCGGGTTGCGGAGACAGCCCATGAGTTGCGAAAGCGGTCCACCGAGGACTGGACGCGACCCGTCAAGACGCAGACGGCGCTCCAGTGGTCGTACATCGCCACGACGGCACTCGGAATCCTCGATGTGCTGGGCGTCTCTACGTCCGCGGCCGAGTCCGCCATGCGTGCCGCCTTCGGCCATTCGCCGGTCGCTGCGCTCGTCCAGGTCCGCGACGAGTGGCTCAGCACAGAGAGCGATCGGACCCGAGGGCATCTGGCCGGTCACCCGTAAGCCGTACCATCCGTTGCGTCGAACCCGACGGGAGACAGCAAGCCGGCGAGGTGGTGCCTGCATCGATCGTACCTTCCAGGGCCTAGACGTCGGTTTGACCCAACTCTCGCCCTCCGGCCTGCGCTGCCGCATCACCGGATCGGGTACGTTGCAATACCCGATCGGCGCTCCCCGCCACTGGTAACCGCGCCCTACTGTGTGACCTGTGACAAGCGTGCTCATCGTGGACGACGAGGCATTCGTGCGGACCGCAGTCCGCACGATCCTTACCTCGCACGGACTGGATGTCGTCGGGGAGGCGGACGATGGCGACCAGGTCCTCGCGGCAGTAGCTCGACACCGACCCGATGTCGTCCTCATCGACCTCGAGATGCGGCGTGTCAGCGGGCTTGTGGCCATCAGCCAGATATCTGCGCGCCCGGACGGACCTCCATGTGTGGTCCTGACCACCTATGGTTCCGAAGTGAGCGTTGCGCAGGCCATCGACGCTGGCGCTGCCGGCTTCCTGTCCAAGAACGACCCACCCGACACCTGGGCCGGGCATCTGGTGGCAGTCGCTGCTGGCGGAGGCGCACTCGGCCCTGGAGCCGCTGCGGCAGTCATACGCCGTATGGCAGCCCCCGGTGCCGTCCCGCCAGAGCGTGCGGCGGCAGCCCGCAAGCAACTCCAGGTCCTTACCGAGAAGGAACGCGCAGTAGTCGCTGTCGTCGCAGGCAGGACTTACGCCGAGATCGGCGCCCTGCTCTACATGTCGCCTCACACGGTCAAGGCTCACATCGGCCGCGCCAACGCAAAACTCGGCTACACCGACCGGGCCCAGCTCGCCGTCCTCGCCGCCTTGGCAGGGCTCGACACCTGACAGACGCGTGCCGAGGAAGCGCAAACGCCTCGCGCCTGACCGGCGGCTACTCTCGACCTGTGCCCCAGGTGATCATCCCGTCCGACATCCCGCCGCTGGACGGCAGTATCAGGTCCCAGGCGTACGCGTTCATCGACAAGCTCCGGAAGGACGACACGACACCTGGTCTGCACATCGAGCCGATGGCGCAGGCCGCCGACCCGCGTGCTAGGACCGGCCGAGTCAACCAGTTCTGGCGCGCCGTTCTGATCAAGTTGACAGGCTCGCACGAGGAGCCTCACTACGTCTATCTGGGCACCTTCCCGCACGACGACGCGATCGCCTACGCCCGCAGCGTCGTCTTCCAACGCAATCCCCGCACCAGCGCTGCCGAGGTAATACGCGTCGACTTCGGCGGTGTCCCCAAGCGCACCACAGAGCCGTTGACAAGGCCCGTCCGAGAGGACGACTCGCCAACAATCTCGCCGATCCTGCAGCAACACGGTGTCACGTTCGAGGATCTTGTCGACCTGGGCCTGTCTGCCCAGGTCGCCCACGACGCACTCCACGCCGCCAATCAGGATGGCCTGCTCAACGTCGCCGTGGCGGTATCCGGCTTCCAGTCGGAGGCGCTGCTGCTGCTGGGCACAGGACAAACCGTCGAGCAGGTTCGAACGTCCCTCAAGGTCGAACCCGTTACGGGGGGAACCGAGCACGACACCGACGACGACCTCATCGGCGCCCTCGATCATCCCGTCGCCCGCATGCAGTTCACGTACCTCCAGGACGACGAGGAGTTGCGTGCCGCGATCGAGGACGAGAACTTCGCCCGCTGGCGGACATTCCTGCACCCCGAGCAGAAGGAGCACGTCAGCGCTCGCACTCGGGGCGCATTCAGGCTGTCCGGCGGCGCAGGGACCGGCAAGACGGTCGTCCTGGTGCACCGTGCACGCGCAATGCACAGGAAAAACCCCGACGCCCGTATCGTGCTGTGCACGTTCAACCGGACGCTCGCCAACTTGCTGAAATCGAACCTGCTTCTACTGGACAAGACTGTCCGACTCGCGCGGCAGCCCGGGGACCCAGGGGTCTACGTCGGGACAGTCGACTCTATCGCCCGGTCGGTCATCATCCGGGCGTCCGACCGTGAGCTGGATCTCCAGCGCGCTGTCGCCGAACTTCTAGGACGACCACGTTCCGACGTCGCACGACCAACCCCAGACTCCGTCTGGGAAGCCGCTCTCGGCGACGCCGGCCATGATCTGCCTGCTTCCCTGCGCACCGCCGAGTTCTTCACGGCCGAGTACGGAGCCGTGGTCATCCCCGCGAGGATCACAACTCGGGAGGCGTACCTGCACGTCCGACGTCACGGCAGAGGCGTCGCCCTGGCACGGGCACAACGCAACGGGGTGTGGGACGTGATCGAGGCATACCGGTCCGCTGCCTCAGCACTCGGCACGTTGGACTACGACGAGAAAGCCATGGTCGCAGCAATGGCGCTCGACACGGCCTTCGGAACCCGTGGCCGGCGCGTGACGGATCACGTCCTCGTCGACGAGGCGCAGGACCTCAATCCGGCGCGTCTGGTCCTGGTCCGGGCGCTCGTCGCGTCCGGGCCTGACGATGTCTTCCTCGCCGAGGACTCCCAGCAGCGGATCTACGCACCCCGGACCGTCCTGTCACGGCACGGCCTTCAGGTGACCGGCAGGTCCCGACGGCTGTTGCTGAACTACCGGACCACGGCGCAGAACCTCGACTACGCCGTGAGCATCCTCGCCGGCCACGAAATCGTTGACCTGGAGGACTCGGTCATCGATGGGACCGGCATCCGTTCCGCACGCTCCGGTCCTCCGCCAGCGACCATCGGGTGTGGGTCGCTCGAGGCCGCCTACGAGACCGCGGCCCGCACGCTGCAGGAGTGGCTGGCCGACGGCACCCCTGCGGAAACAATCGCTGTCCTGGTTCGCACTGGCAACGATGGGACCGCCCTGTCCCGCGCCCTCGCACGGCAGGACATTCCCAACCAGTACTACGGCGCGGACACCACCCCAGGAGCGGGCCGGATCTGTGTCCTTACGATGCACCGGTCCAAGGGCATGGAATTTCGCAACGTGATCGTCTTCGGAGCGACGACCAGTGCAGCAAAGTCGTTCGATCACCTGCCCGAAGGAGACCGGCCAGACGTACTACAGCGCGAACGCTCCCTCCTCTACGTTGCTACTACGCGCGCCCGCGACCGCGTCGCTCTCGTCTGGCACGGCGCAAGAAGCGAGCTGCTGCCCGAGCATCGTCCCGCCAGGACGCCCGAGTCCGCCCCTGCCGAGGTCGTCGCCATCGCCATGTCGACACGCGAGGCGGTTGCCCGTGAGATGCACGACGGAATGGGTCACTCCCTCATCCAGATCGCGCTGCAGGCGTCGATGCTGGAGGCGCTGGCGGCAGAGCACCCCGAACTACGTGAGATCGCAGCCATGATCCGGTCATCCGCAAAGAGAGCAGGCGACGAGCTCCGCGACATCCTCACAGCGCTCGAATCTGGCGCAGACGGAGTAATCCACGTCTCGTTCGACGACCTCACTCAGCTTCTGATGAACCTCAAGAACCAGGGCGTCCGCATCACGAGCAGCGTGTCGATCTCCGACGGGCAAACCGCAGACCTCACCCTGACCCGCGCGTGCTACCGGCTGGTGCAGGAGTCCTTGACGAACGCAATGAAACACGCACCTGACCTCCCGATCGACATCGTCCTGCGCGGAAATCCCACGACCGGCGTCACGATCGTCGTTCGCAACGCGCTCTCGACCAGCGCTCTGCCCTCTCTATGGAACTCGGGCACCGGCCTCGCGGGCATGACCGATCGAGCCACGAATCTCGGCGGTTCGCTGGCAGCCGGACCGATCGGAGCGCAATTCGTCGTCGACATCCGGCTCCCCTGGATCGCGGCACGCTGACCGCAGGGACCGGTCACGCCGGCACCGCATGTGCCAGCATTACAGCATGCCAGAGAGCGTGTTCTTCGCCGACCTCGAGACAGCCGACCTCGTGCTGGACCGGATTTACGAGGGCGGGTCGAAGGGCAACGTGGGAGACGACCCGATCGGGAGGCTCCTGCCGGTAGGCAACCAGGGTGGTTTCCGGTTCCAGGGCAGCGTTGACAAGCAGGATGTGCGTCTGGTCGTCCTGTATACCTCGGGCGAGGAGACCGACTGGCCCGACCACTTTGACCCGACCACCGGCGACTTCACGTACTACGGCGATAACCGCAAGCCCGGTCGCGGTCTCCACGAGACGCAAAGGAAGGGCAACCTCTTCCTGCGAGACATCTTCGACTGGTCACGCGGCGACGCCGCCGAGCGCGAAGCAGTGCCGCCGCTCCTTCTGTTCCAGAAGTCGTCGCGCAGGGACGTCGTCTTCCGCGGGCTTCTCGTCCCAGGATCACCTCGCCTGGAGAGTGACGAGGAACTCGTCGCCGTCTGGCGCACGACATGGGACCGGAGGTTCCAGAACTACCGGGCCCACTTCACCGTGTTGGACACACCAGTCGTCACACGTACATGGATCGGCCAGGTCCTCGCCCGTGACCCGCTCGGGGACGCCTGTCCACCCGAGTGGCGCGCCTGGGTGAAGAGCCGGTCCTATCGCGCCCTCGAAGCGCCTCGGACCATGGCGATCCGCACCAAGGACGAGCAGCTCCCGCCGTCTGGCGACCTGTGGATCCTCAGTACCATTTACCGGCACTTCAGCCACGACCCGATCCAGTTCGAGCACTTCGCAGCAAGTGTCTGGGCAAGGTCCGACAACAATGTCGAGGCAGTCGAGGTCACCCGCCCCAGCCGGGACGGCGGCCGCGACGCGCTCGGTACCTACAGGCTGGGTCCAGCAGCAGACCCGGTCAGGCTCCAGTTCGCGCTTGAAGCCAAATGTTACGCGCTCGACACCGGCATCGGCGTGAAAATGATCAGCCGCCTCATCTCACGGCTCAAACACCGAGAGTTCGGCGTCTTCGTCACCACGTCATACATTAACCAGCAGGCATACACGGAAATACGCGAAGATCAGCATCCGGTCGTTTTCATCACCGGGCGGGACATCGTCGAGTCCATGAAGCGCCGCAGCCTTACGCGACCCGAAGCCTTGGAGGCATTCCTCAGGACGGAGTACCCCATCGAGCGCAGCGTCGTCGAGGCAGCCCTACAAGAGCATCTCTTCGCAAAAAAGCCCCCGCCGAACGCCTGATGGCCGCTTCAGTCACCCCAGACCTGGCCCCTTCACCAGGCAGTAGCCGGTCACGTTGTCCGGCGTCGCATGGTCGCCGTCGTCAGGAGCGACAGGCTTCTGGAAGTGCGTAGCGGTGCCCCGCGCTGACCTTACGGATCAACATCGTCACGCGCGACCACGCTGCTCGGGCGTGTTCAGGCAGGTTACCTGGGATACTCGCCGGGTGTAGTTGGCCCATGTCGACGACTCCGGCGATAAATTCGGAGTGACGCTCACCGCGCTCATCATCGAGGACCGGTAATGGTCTGGCCTGCTGGAGGCGTGGCTCGCTGGCCGACGGGACATCCACACGCAGTTCCGGATCGCGAAGAAGAACAAAGAGCTGCACGCCGACAGGCTCTACAGGGACCCTGAAGGGCCGCGAGCTCCCGCCGGTCGGGTCATGCTCACGACGCTCGCGCGGTTCGAGCACTTCGAGATCGTCACGCTCGGATCCTCCAACACCCGAATGCCCGAGGTGAACGCCATGTTCACCGGCTGGCTCAAGGATTGGGCGGCTGAGCGGGATACGACGACGACGGGCAGCAACGTCTCGCGGACCCCGGCCATGAACCGACTCCCGAGCAACAGGCGGAGCTGTGGACCACCGCAGTGCATAACGCCGGCCCCTACCGCCGAGTTCACCGAGCTCTCCCGCGTGAGAGTCGGAGCATCATCATCCAGGACTCCCGGCTCTCCCAGCTTATCCAAGCCGCGGACCCGCTCGCTTACGCCGCCTATCAGAAGCACCGTCAAAACCACCCAGAGATCTGGCGCGGACCGGGCGACCCACGGGAAGCAGCGATCATCGCCTCTGTGAAGACGCATGAGCGCTGGCCCGCCGGCTCCGACGTCGGCATCTATTGGCTGGGCTGACGCAAGAACCTCGGGTTAGCGGCAAGAATGTGTGTCCGCTGACGGGGTCTTGACGCTGGTCAGTTGCCATAAATCGGGGTTCGCAATGCCCGGGGCATGGCTGCGAGGGTGCTGGATCTCGGCGTGGTTGTCGGGTATGCGGCGGACGGGTCAAACGCAATGGACGCACGAGCGAGGGAAGAGCCCGGTGGCAGTGCACCGACTGCGGGTCCTCATCCACGCGGACACAGCCCGACGTCGCCCGGCGGTCCCAGGCTGAGACGTTCGTGGCTTGGTTGACCGGGTACGGCCTCGCAGCGGGCGCTGGACGGCCAGGTTCCAGCCCAGAAGCGGAGGTCCGCGATCGCAGTCAGGTCGATGCCATACCGGGCGTAGACCTTGAGCGTGTTCTCTCCCGTCAACTCCTCGGCGCTATAGCCAAGGAGGCGGGCGACGCGGATCACTTCCTCGGCCGACCCGGCTTCGACCTCGAGATAGGTGGGGATCCGCGGCCAGGTATCGATCTCGACCTCGGCACCATCCAGCACGAAGCTCACGCGTTTGTTCTCCTGGTACGACTTCGGGGTGAAGCCGAGCATCCCGAGCAGCGCGTTCGTCTCGTCGAAGTCGTCGACGACGACTTCGACCTCGTGGGTGCCGTCGATGGCGTCGCTACGGATCTCTTTGACCGTGAGCGTGGTCTCCTGACCGGTGTCGCGCAGCCGGACCCACTTGGACATGTCGCCGGGCACGATGTCGTAGACGTACCGGCGCATGAACTTCTCGCCCACCTTCTGGCCGCCCTTGTCGAGGATCTTCTGTTCGACGTCAGCGGGGTCGATGTCCAGGATCTTGCCCTCATGTTCGATCGGCACAACAGGTCCTTTCTGCGGGGTTTTCGTCTCAACTCGCGGCGCGCGCAGCCAGTTCTCGGTACTCGGCTTCGCGCAGGGCGAGGATCTCGGTCAGTAGGGGCTGGCGAGGAACTGGTCGATGGGCTGGCACAAGTCCATGCGCTGAATGCAGACACCCACCTGGTACTGACCGTCCCGATCGTAGTAAAGCCGCACGCCATCGAACCCTTCCTCACAGTCAGAGCAGTTGATGAATTTGCGCACCGTTCATCCGCTCGAACTTCACCTCCCGCAAAACGCGGTTCTCACCGGTGCCGTCACGATCTCGGTAACCTTCGCCGGGACATCACAACTAACCGGACAGGTTCGTCGCACCGCCTGCTTCAAGCGCTGTCAGCATGGTGAGGACTTCCGAGACCGCCTTCTCCTGATCCCCTCGCAGATCCAGCAATGGCTCGGAGGCACTCGGTCCTGAACTGAGCATCACGCCCCCGGAGGTGTCCTGCTCAGCGAAGGTTGGCCGCGGTGTTGCACCGGTGGCGTGCGAGACAGAGAGAACGGCCGGGTCCACGGAGGGAATCCCGAGGGACTCGAGCGAAGACGCCAGAGCTGCCCAACGGCTCCGTGGATCAGATGCAAATTCGTCGTAGCGGAACACACGCGTGCTCCTGGCTGGCAGCCGGGCGATGTTTCGATAGAAACGGAGCCACAATTCGACACGCTCGAAAATGTCGCTACCAGCCCATTCGAAACCTTGGTCATACGATCTCTTCAAACTCGCTGACACTCCGGACACATCTCGAAAACACAAGATGAACTGCGCCTCCGGGAGGGCCTCCCGAATCTCCTCAACGACAAGAAGATTTAACGGGGAAGAATCACAACTGAAAGGGGCGTCGTGTGCCGTTCTATAGTAGTTGCCAGTAGCATGGGCAAGGAAAAGTTGGTAGTCCCTCTTGTGTGACGCGAGCGCGCGGCCCCAACGCAAGTCCCTCCACACCAGGTAGAAGCCAGCCAGTTCGTCAAGATGGTGAACCTCAGGTGAGCTCCCGAGCACGGCACCCATCATCGAGGTACCAGATCGCGGGCTTCCTAGGACAAAGATCGGTGTAGACGGCCGCATTGCGCTCCTCTTGGACAGACCTACGGGCAATTGCAGGAATGGGCAGTTCTACCGCCAGCCAACCTGTTAAATCACTGAAGTCTTCTCGCCTCAATCGGTGACAGGTCGTTGGCCTCGATTCGTCAACCGGGTGAGTGCCCCTGAAGTGACACATTCGCGTGTCAGGAAAATCGGCCGCGACTCTCGCGCAGCACCTCTGCGATCAGGTCGTGCCCAAGCTGCTCGTACTCCTCATGCTGGATCTGAAATCCCCAGGCCGCCGGGCCGATCGCCTCGCGGACACGGGCGCCGAACCACCCTGCTTCCTGCCGTGGGTCGGAGCCGTATCCGTTGAGGAAGGCTTCTTCGAGACGTCGGTCACGGCTGAAGTACTTGGTGTGGAGGAACCAGAAGTCGGTCCAGGCGGGGCGCAGCATGGCTCGGCCGAAGTCGAGTCCAGCGACCCTCCCCTCCCGGAGGATCCAGTTGCGCGGCTGCCAGTCGCCGTGGGTCGGGACGACCATCACCGGCGAGGTCTCCAAGGTTTCCAGGAGCTCGCGGAGGCGGTCGACGACGTCGGGCGCGATCCGGTGGGGATGGTCGAGCCGCTCGGCGACCATCGCGTTCTCTGTGGCCTCCCAGTCCGGATCGACGGAGGCGTACTGAGCGTGAAGTTCCCGGAGCATTGCGCCGGCCTGCTGGTGGATCGCCGGGTCGTCCTCGTGGGTTGTGTCGAGGATCGGGTCGCCGTCGAGGTATCGGGTGACCAGGAGCTTCGCTCTGACGTCGGCATGCTCGAGCCGGGGTGCGAGGCCCTCGGCCGTCCACGGTGAGGTCCACTCCTGGTGTGCGCGGATCTCGCGACGGACGCTGCGGTCGGCGTCCTTCCCGGCCTTGACCACGAAGGCGTCTTCATCTGTCGCGACTTCGTAGACGACCGAGGCCTTCAGGCCCTCGCTGCGGTCATGCGTGATGACGGCTCCGGGCAGCCACTCGTCGAGCAGTCCCCGTTGATGGACGCTGAGGCCGGCGGCAGCGCGCAGCGCGGTGTCGGACGGGCGCACGAGTTCCATCAGCGTTTCCCTCGATCGGCGTGGGCGACGACGTGTTCGTCGCCGCTCACACAAGACCGTAGGGACCGGGGGTCGGTTGCACGACGTCCTGGCTCCGAACCGCGACCGAACCTGTCCTGAACTCCGACGGTCTGGAGCGGTGGCGGCCCGCGACAACGCCTACTCGTCGTAGACGACGGAGAGCACCTCGATGGACGAGTCAGCGAGCAGCGAGCGGAAGCGGTCGATCGCCTCGTCGATGCGTGCCGTGACGTCGTCGAGGTTGGCGCCGCGCGTCGAGATCGTCGCCTGCATTCGCACGTCGGGTCCGAAGCGCTTGGCGCGGGACTTGAGATAGACGTCAAGACCGGCGTGTGCGGCGTCGAATGCGGCCAGGGTCGCGGAGAGCTCGGACTCGTCGTTCGTCGAGGTCACTATCGTCACGGAGCGGAAGCAACCCGTGCCCAGCACACGCTGAAGGTGCTCGCCCGCGGCGTTCGTCACGATCCACTTCAGTTCCGAGGGCACACCTGGGAGGTTCAGCACGGACAGGCCGGCACCGTCGGGCAGCGTGTGGTCGAGCCAGACGCCGGGTGCCGCACCGACCTGGTTGTCCAGGGCGTGCGCTCCGACGGGCAGCCGTGCCATCTTCGCGCGGGCTTCCTGTGCCGCGGGGCTTGTCGTGTCCGAGACGCGGCCCTCCGTGGCAAGAGTCGCGTACCGGTCGGCCACGATCGCAGCGCCGGCCGCGCTCTCCTCGACCGGCAGTCCGAGATGGACAGCAACGGCCTCTACGGTCAGGTCGTCGCGAGTGGGCCCGAGACCGCCGAGCGTCACGACGAGTCGCGGCCGGGCGGCGAGGAGGAAGTCGAGACCGGCGGCGATCTCCGCACGGTCGTCGGGAACAACGGCGGTGCGCACGACCTGGGAACCGCGGCCCTGGATCTGACGGGCGACCCAACCGCTGTTGGTATCGGTGGTGGAGCCGTCGAGAATCTCGTTGCCGACGATAAGCAGGGCGACGTTCACGTGTCATCTCTCCTGACGAGAAGGTAGGTGGAGGGCTGGTCGGTGTCCTCGCGCAACGCGTTCTGCGCGCCGAGCAGGAGTGTGTCGAGGCCGCTGGTGGTGACGATCGCCTCGCGCAGCATCCGGACCTGGACCCACTCGTTGGCGCGAGCCGTGGTCATGCGGGTCCGCGCGGCTCGGAGGAAGCGCCACCCGTAGGCGTCGGTGACGCCGGGGTCACGACCCTCCTCGGTGGCTTCCTGGATGTGGCGGGCGTAGCACCACATGGTCTGTAGGGAGACCTCGAGCTCTACGAAGCTTCCGACGGTCAGGCTCCGGGCGGGGTCCAGGGGGTGGTAAGCCACTCCCGACCAGGACGAGCATCCCGTCGCGATGCCCGCCAAGCCGATCGAGATCGCGCCTTGGCGTTCGAACCCGGATGCCAACATGTCGTGCTCGACCTCGGGACTCACGGGTCGGATCTCGGTTCCCGTCCGGTCGAGCATCATCGAGAGATGTGCGGTGAGCCGAACGCCGGTGTCCCGGTGCCGCTCCTCCCAGGGGAGCTGGTGCAGCCAGTAGCCGGAGAAGACGTAGCCCGGGCGCAGGCTGGCCAGGTCGGCCTCGCCGAGGAGCTCCGCGAGGGTCCCCGCGACCCAGTCGGGGTCGTTGCGGTGCGAGCGGTGCCTCCAGTGCGCCAGCTCGCCAAGGGAAGAGACCTCGGGCGTCTGGACGAGGTGGACCAGGGCGACACCGCATGCCGATAGGTAGAGCGAGCACGCATCGGCGTCCTCGTGCCAGACCGGGGCGACCGACAGGTCCAGCCATGAGTCCGTCGCCGGCGCGCCGACCAGGTCGACGAGGCGAGCAACTCGCTCGGCTCCGAGGAACACGGGCAGGAACTTGTGCGACTCCACCTGGAGACCACCCGGCGGCTCCAGCGCCGTACCTTCCACCGGGCGCTCGGTCCCGAGCGCTGTGACGAAGCGGGTTCGGGCATCGTCGTCTGCCCGCGCCAGCGCCGTGTCGAGCAGCCCTTGGGTCAGCGACCGTTGCTCGTACTCGCGCCCGCCGCGCTCCCATTTGGCGATGCCGCGCTCGCTGACGTCCAGCAGCTCGGCGAACTGCCGTTGCGTCAGACGCATCGCTGTTCGGAGCAGCCGTGCCTCGTGGCCTGTCCACCGTTGGACGGTATCGCCCACCGTTCCCCCTGCCTGCGTTGTCGGGTCGATCCGAGTCCGGAGTTCAGCACCAGTTCGGTGCGGGTACGGCGATCGTTCCGTATGCCGTGCCTCCGAGACGGGAGCGACACGAACTGTCCGAGATTCGCCATGCGCCCGGTTCTGGCACGCCCTCGTGAGTGCGGGGGAAGTGCGGTCCCGGTTCGTCGTCAGGACGTTCCGCGAAGCGGCTGCCGACGAGACGGTTGAGGGCATCAGCACGGTCCGCCTCAACACCAAGGAGAAGCCCGTGACCGCAGACCTCGATCTCCGCCCGCCCTACGCCGGTTCCGTGCCGGCACCGGACGCTGACGGGGATCTCCGCTCGGTACTCAACGCGATCGCCGTCGGGCGTCCCGTGGGGCCTGCAACGATCGCGACTTCTCTCCGCGCGGTCTTCGCCATGCCCTCGCCCGCACGGGACGTCGCGCTGGGCACCATCATGGCCGAGGCGATGGCCGCCGGCCCCACGGTGGACGTCGCCGCCGAGGCGATCGCCGTCGCCCTCGAACTGGATGGCCCACGTCAACCGGCGCTCGTCACCGCAGAGGGGACCCGCGTCGTTTTGCTCGCCGGGAGCGGCAAGAAGGGCGTGCGCACCCTCAACATCTCGACCCCTGCGGCTCTGGTCGCCGCGGCGGCCGGTGCGACGATCGTCAAGATCGGGTCGGGGGCGACGTCCTCCGCCCTGGGTTCACGCGACCTCGCGCAGGCTCTTGGACTGCGCGAACGCACCACAGTGGACGGGGTGCGCGAAGACGTCGCCACCCACGGCTTCTCCTTCCTCGCCGTCGAGCCGCACATCCCGACCCTCGATCGGCTCTACGGCGGACGCTTCCACGCTCCCAACCTGTTCTCGTTCGGCTTGGCGGCCCTCGCCAGCCCTGTCCGCGGGGACGTCACGCTCTTCGGCCTCGCACACCCTCGGGTCGACGTCGCCGCTCGGGTCCTCGCGAGGCTCGGCGAGAGCCCCGTCGAGGTCATCGGGACTCGGCTTTCCGGCGGCCTCTACCTCGATGAGATCGGGCTGGATGGCGACCTCCTACGTGCCCGCGCGGAACCGGGGGCCGACGAGAGCGTCGAGTCGATTCCGCTGGCGTCGACACCGGGCATGTCCCTGCCGAGGTCCGTCGACGCCGACGAGGCGATCCAGAGGACGCTCGACCTCCTGGCCGGTGCCGGATTGCCCTCGCACCGTGCCCTCGTGGTGCGCAACGCCGCTCACCTCCTCCTGACCAGCGGCGTCACGCGGTCGCGTCGCCGCGCAACGGTCCTTGCCGAAGAAGTCCTCAGCAGCGGCGCAGCGATGCGGTTGACGACGGGAGCCTGACCATGACCCTGGATCCAACCCTCCACTTCCTGCGTTCCGGCTACGAGCAGCGTTTCCCACCGGAGTACTTCACCGATGTCGACGACGACGGCGTCACCTGGCAGCCCGACGTCTACCCCGCGACGCTCGCCCTGGCCAAGGCACACGGGCGGGACACCGTCATCGACCTGGGCTGCGGCCGAGCCGCGAAGCTCGTCGCCCTCACCGCCGCGGACCCCACGATCGAGGTCGTCGGGGTGGACTACGGCTCCAACATCGCCTGGTGCCGCGACAACTACGAGACAGGCCGATGGATCGAGACAGACCTCGAGACGGCCACGAGCCTCGATCTCGCCCCGGAGACCGTGGCCCGGTCCGTGATCGTTTGCTGCGACGTCCTGGAACACCTTGTCGACCCACGTCCCGCGATGCGGCTTATCTACGGACTCCTGAACCAGGGAGCCGCCTTCGCCGTCCTGTCGACCCCTGCCAGGGACCGTCGTTCGGGCACCGGCAACCTCGCGCAGCCGAGGAACACCGCGCACGTACGCGAGTGGGCGCAGGACGAGTTCCGGGCGTTCGTCGAGAGCTTCCCCCTGGACGTCGAGCGCGCGGAGCTGACCCGCAGCGACGACGCGGGTGGCGGGCTCACCACCCAGCTCGTTGTCGTTCGGGATGCTGAGACAGTGCGATGAGCATCCGTGTCGTACACCTCCCCGCGAGCACCCCTTACGCGCGCAAGCTCGATGGCGGAGGCATCGAGGCAGTCAACGGGCAGACGCTGCCCGACGGCGCCACGGTGCCCGCCGCGGTGTCGGCGCGCTGGCTCGTGGAGCACCTGCCGCTGACCTGGGTCGACGTCGTTCACCTGCACCACGTGGAGTTCGAAGCGATCGACGACCTCGAACGGCTCCTCTCCGAAAGCCGTGACGCCGGAGTTCGCGTGGTCCACACGGTGCACGACCTGCGTGCGATGTTCGTGTCGCAGGAGGCGCTGGAAGAGCGCTTCAGGCTGTTGGCGAAGGCCGACGTGGTGTGGGTGACGCTGACCTCCGGGGCCGCATCCGAGGTGGACCGCGTCGTTGGCAGCCCTTGCCGTGCGATCGTGATCCCGCATGGCTTTGTCGTGCACCCCGACGACGTTGTGCCGGCTGCCCGCCCCCACGAGGCACGGACGCGATACCTCCTCTTCGGGGCCACGCGACCCAATCGCGAACAGCTCGCGACCGTCGTGAACTGGTCCCTGGCGGCCCGGCCTGAGGACAGCCTGCACCTGCTGATGCGCGGAATCAGCCCGGCCCACTTCGCAGACCGCGACGACGTGTATCGGCTCATCGACACGACGCGCAACGACTCCCGGATCGACGTCACCATGCGCGGCTACCCGACGGACGCGGAGATCACGTCGGCGGCCCTGGCCGCCGACGCGCTCCTGCTGCCGTACCTGTGGGGTACGCACTCCGGTCAGCTCGAGCTGGCCTTCGACGTCGGACTGCTGCCCGTGGTCTCGCGCGTCGGGTACCTGGACCAGCAGCACGAGCGGTTGCGAGACCTTGTCGAGGAGCCAATCTGGTTCAACTGGACCGATGGCAACCCTTACGCGTTCGGTGAGCGCTTCGTGGAGGCGCTCCAGGCCGTCCCGGATCGGGTCGCGCAACGGTCCCGGTGGGACCGCGAAGCATTCGCCGAGTTCCGGCGCTCCGAGCACGAGGAGATCCTCGCGGCACACGTCGGGGTCTATGAGGTGCCGGCATGAGCGTCCCGAGCGTGACGATCGTCGTCATCAACCACGACTACGAGCGCTACGTCGGCGAGGCGATCCGGTCCGCCATCACGCAGGAACCGGGCGGGTACCGGCTCACCGACGTCGTCGTCGTGGACGACGGCTCGACCGATGGCAGCGAGTACGTCTACGCGACGTTCCCTGCTGCGCGTGTGGTCCGGCAGCCGCATCTCGGCTTCCCTACCGCGCTGACCCGGGCCGTCACGGAGGCCTCCGGCGAGTGGGTGGCGCTGTGCGACGCGGACGACGCTTTCGAGCCGCACAAGCTTCGCACCCTCGCACCTGTCCTGGCCCGTCAGGAGATCTCCTTCATCCAGCATGCTGAGCGCGTCGTCGACTTCAGCGGCCGGCTCTTCGTGAAGGACACGCACCCTGGCGGTGCAACGAGCACGCTCGTCATGCGCACCGCGCATGCCCGAGACCTACTGCCCGTGACGAACGAGCTCTTCTTCCACGTCCTTGCCGACCTCGGGCGCGGTGCCGTCCTGAACGACCCGCTGACCCGATACCGCGTCCACGCCGGGAGCATGACCGACCGCATCACACCCGGCGTCTTCGCCGAGTACATGGCGCATGTCTGCGACGACGTCGCCGCGCGGCTCGATGCGCTCACGAGCAGCCCGCCGGCCTGGGCGCAGGTGGCAGAGCTCGACCGGCTCCGGAACACCTACCGCGACCGAGCCGCCACGTACCGAGCCGATGCCATCAAGCAGATCGAACGAGGAGTCCTGCGATGACGAACGCCGTCCTCTTCTCCGAGCCGTATTACCGCGACGTTGTCGCCGAGCACGGCTACACGACGCTCGACCTCGACCAGTTCGGCTTCGCCCTGGCCGGGCTCGACCCTGCCACGCTGAATGCTCGCTACCTGTGCCACCACCAGGGCGAGCGGTTCGCCGCGACGCCCGTCGAACGCCGGGCCGTGACCACCGGCTTCGGGATGTCCGGCGCCCCGCACATGGCGACCGTCTCGCACATCCTGAAGATGGTCGAACTCCAGCGTGGCGGCGAGACCTGCCAGATCGTCCTGGGCGACCTCGACGCCTACAACGGCAAGGCCCGCACCTTTTCCCGCGTCACCGAACTGGCCACGCAGTTCCGCGAGTACGCCGTGCGGCTCGGTTTCGACCCGCGGCGGGGCACGCTCCGCACCCAGGTCGGGCACCTGCCGACGCTCGAGTCCATGTACCTCCTGGCCCGATACGTCGATCAGTCCGACTTCGACGCTGCCGAGGAGGCCAACCACTCCTACTACGCGTCGCGCGGCCTCGTGGACGACACGATGACGTTCCGCCGCAGCATGTCACTGGCGCTCATGGCCGCCGACTTCATCGTGCTCGGCCAGGAGCACGACGCCGTGCTGGTGCTGCTCGGGCTCGACGAGCACAAGTACGTCCGCTTCGCACAGGAGGCCCGGCAGCGTATCGACCCGGACGCGCCACTACGTGCGGACTTCTCCCTGAGCGCCGTCTACACGCGCATGGTCAACGGATTCGGCGGGCACCCGAAGTTCTCCAAGTCCGTCGCTGGCTCGTCGATCGACGTGGACACACCGAGCATCCAGGTCCGCCGGCTGCTGCAGGACGAACCGCTCCTCCCGGAGGCGAGCGTCACCTACCAGCTCATGTGCCAGCTGCCACGCTACGACGCCGACCGGCTCTCGGTGCTGCACGGACACTGCCTCGAAGGCGGGCCGCGGTGGCAGCGTGAGGTCGACGAGCTGGCCGACTACCTCACGTCCCTCATCGACCTGTGGCCACGGTGACAAGGCTCCCCATGACGCATCTCGAACCGCAACCGAGCCGCCCCACCGATAGGCTCTGCCAGCACGAACTCACCCACAAATTTCAGGAGCAGACGACCATGACCCGCCTCGCCCAGTCCGTCCAGACCGCCACCACGCTGCTGCGCGGAGCGGACCTGGCCGGCTATCAGGCGGTCACCGACCTGCTCACCGAGACAACGGCCCGCCGCACGATGGACCTGTCGGACCTCTCGCCGACCGAGCAGGCCGAGCTGATCGCAGCCCGCACCCAGCAGCTCCAGCCGTCCACGACCGCGCTCACCGAGCGCGTCGCCAAGGCCGCTGCCGAGGACCGGAAGTTCATCGCGAAGTTCGGCATCGACCCGACCGGTTCCGAGGTCCACCTCGGCCATGCCGTGCCCATGATGCTGCTGTCCCGCTTCCAGCGGATGGGCCACCAGGTCGTCTTCATCATCGGCGACGTCACCGCGAAGATCGGCGACCCCTCGGGGCGGTCCGACGAACGCCCGGCGCTGACCGACGAGGACATCGCCCGGAACCTGGCGACCTACAAGGACCAGGTCACCCCGTTCTTCGACTTCTCGCACGCCCAGTTCCGCTACAACGGCGACTGGCTGCGCGACGTGAAGCTTCCGCAGATCATCGAGATCCTCGCGAAGATCCCGGTCTCGATGCCGCTGCAGCGCGAGGACTTCCGCAAGCGGCTCGAGGCTGGCCAGGGACTGTCGATGGCCGAGCTGATCTACTCCGTCGTCATGGCCTTGGACTCGGTCGAGATCAACAGTGACCTGGAGATCGGCGGGATCGACCAGTTCCTCAACATGCAGATGGGTCGCAAGGTCATGGAGATCAGCGGCCAGACCCCCGAGATCGTCGCCGCGACCTCGCTCATCGAAGGCACCGACGGCACGGGCGCGAAGATGTCCAAGTCGCTGGGCAACTACGTGCCTGTCGCGGCCCCCGCCGGCGAGATCTTCGGCAAGCTCATGTCTGTGCCGGACCGGCTGGTCGAGCCGTACTTCCGCGCACTGTCGGAGTGGACCAATGCCGAGCTCACCGCCGTCACCGAGCGGCTCGAGGCCAGGACCCTGCACCCGATGGACCTGAAGAAGATCCTCGCGGGCGAGGTCACCGCTGCGATCCACGGCGTCAACGCCGCGATGAAAGCCCGTGAGGAGTTCACCGCCCAGTTCTCGAAGCGCACCTTCAGCGACGTCTCTGACCTCCCTGTCGTGGCTGACCTCGACCTCCCGATCACCGAGATCGTGAAGGGCCTCGGATTCGCGAAGTCGAACGGCGATGTGCGTCGCGTCGCAGAACAGAATGGACTGCGGATCGTCGTCGAGACCGATGGTGGGCAGGAGCAGACGACGCTGACGCCGGACGACGCCCACAAGAGCCTGACGACGGTGCTCGCGGGGGCCGACAGGACTGCGGGCGCGGTGTTCCTCAAGGTCGGCCGCAAGTTGGCCAAGATAGCCGGCTGAGCCCATGGCCGGCGGCGCCGAGGGGAAATTCCGGGCCGTCGTCTTCGATCTTTTCGGCACTCTGGTCCTGGCGCCGACAGCCGATGACCGTTCCTCGGCGGCAGCCGTTCTCGCGGCTGCCGCCGAGCGACCGGTAGCGGACGTCGTTGGCTACCTCCGAGAGTCCTGGCGGGTTCGTCACGACGGCACCTTGACGACGGTCAAACAGCTCAGTACCCATCTGCTGGCTGAGGTCGGTGGCGACGCGTTCA
Organism: Promicromonospora sp. NPDC023987; assembly: GCF_040639055.1. Lineage (NCBI taxonomy): Bacteria > Bacillati > Actinomycetota > Actinomycetes > Micrococcales > Promicromonosporaceae > Promicromonospora > Promicromonospora sp. NPDC023987. Next base: position 280,608 of record NZ_JBEZZF010000001.1, read on the forward strand.
ACCTGGGCGCGGTTATGGGGGCCTGGCGGCACCTTGCTCCTCGACGGCTGCGTGCCGATCAGACCGTGCTCGCTGCCCTCGACGCGCTCTCGGGCGCTGGCCTCGCGATGGGGCTGCTCAGCGACGCGAGCGCGGAGATCGTCGAGGCGTGGGCTCCAACCGACCTCGCATCGCGCTTCGGCAGCGCCGTCTTCTCGTGCGCTGCCGCTGCGATCAAGCCGGATGAGGCTCTTTACCAGCGGACACTGTGCGAGCTCGATGCCGTTGACGCCGACACCGTGCTCTATGTCGGCGACGGTGGCGGCGACGAACTTCGGGGCGCAGAACGTCTCGGGTTGACGGCAGTGCGCGTTCGACGCCGGGGAGGCGAAGCTGCTCTCTCCTTCGGAGAGCACAACGGGTGGAACGGCCAGACCCTCCCGGACGTCGAGGCCGTCCCCTCCTGGATCGGAGAGCAACGATGAGAGCGTGGGAGGTCCACGACGGTGTTCTTGCAGTTCGGGACGTGCCCGACGCCGCCGCGGAAGCCGGAGCGGTCGTCGTCGCGGTAAGTCACGCCGGAGTGTGTGGTTCTGACCTGCCGAAGCTGCGCGCCCCGCGCTCGTTCGACCTTCCGCTGCGGTGGCGGCCCGGCCACGAGATCGTCGGAACGGTCGCCGGTGGAACTCTCGTCGCGGTTGACCCGCTCGTACCGTGCGGGCTGTGCGAGGCCTGCCGCGACGGCCGCACGCACCTGTGCTCGGGCCTTCGGCGGATCGGGTGGGATCTCCCCGGCGGGCTCGCCGAACAGGTCGTGGCCCCGGTGGGGAACCTCCACTCGATCGCTCCCGAGCATGCGTCGGTGGCCGTGCTCGCCGACCCGATGGCCGTCGCGATCCACGGCCTGCGTTGTTCCGGCCTGGGGCGTCCAGGTCGGCTCGCAGTCGTGGGTGCTGGGACGGTCGGGTTGCTAACAGCGGCATACGGCGCGTTGATCGGCTGGGATGTCACCGTCGTTCACCGAGGCGCCAACCTCGATGAACGCGCTGCCGGCGTCGACGCGCGGCTCGCCACTCTCGACGAGGCCACGACGTCGACTCCCTTCGACGTCGTTGTGGATGCCGCTTCCGGATCGTCACCTGCCCCGCTGGCTCTCGCGCTGGACCTCGTACGTGACGGTGGCACCGTCGTCGTCCAGAACGCCTACCATCCGGGCGTTCGTCTCGGGACGCCGCTGCGCGACATCTTCCGACGATCCGTGCGCCTGGTCGGCTCGTTCTCGTTCTGCCGCCGCGACGGGAATGACTTCGGTCTTGCCCTCGCCGCCCTCGGGAGCTCCCGCGCGGCCTTTGGGTCGCTGCTCGTGGACGTTGGAGATCTTGAGGCCCCCGAGTCAACCGTGGATCGTGTCGAGGAACGGCGTCGACTCGTGGTGCACCTACGCGGGGGCGGGACTACAGGCGAATGATCTCGACGGTCGCTCCCGCACGGGCGAAGAAGACTCTCTGCATGCCGTGCCAGGCGGGAGCCCCGATCGCGGGGCTACCGCCCACGCCCAAGAGCACCCTCGTGGCGCCGTGTTGCTGGACCGTACGCAGGAGCGGCCCAAGGGCCAGGACGCGGCCGGTGTCCACGACGTTGTCGACCGGGTCGATTCCCCGTGCCTGCGCCGCCGCACGCAGCGACTCCGCCGAGTGTTCGATTGTCGTAGGGCCGCCGGACGGGACCCATGCCACGACGACCGTCAGGGCGGTGTCGGGTGCGGATCTGCTCGCCAGCGTGGTCATGTCGTCTTTCCGTCGTCGGTCGGTGCGGTGACGAGGAGTTCGAACCCGGCCGGACCGTTGCCCGAGGTGACGCTGCGCCACTGAGCGCGACGTCGGCCTTCATCCCCGCGGGGAAAGGACATGCCCGTCTCCAGCGTGGCGGACTCGATGGCGCGCATCGTGGTCCCGACGCCGGACGGGATTGGCGCGTGCCGTACCCACTGGCCAGCCTGGAGCTTCCAGACCTCACACTGGGACAGGTCGGGTCCGGCGCCGTGCCACACCCTCAGGGCCACCGGGCCCTGTGCAGTCTGCTCGGCCACGGCGATCTGTCGGGCCAGCGACGAGAGCGAACCATCCACGACCGGGACGATCGAGCGCAGCACGGGTATGACGCCGGCCTCGGTGATGTCGTCCGTCGTCTCGTCCGCAGCGCTACGAACGATCGCCGGCGCGTGCCCCATCGCCACGGAGCGACCCGCCCAGACCAGCATGTCCAGATCGTTTACGCCGTCACCCACCGCCACGGTGTGCTCGGACGGGATGTGCAGATGCTCGCGGACGCCGTCGAGCGCGACCGCCTTGTTCACGTCCAACGCGGTGACATCGGCCCAGTCAGGGCCCATCGGAACTACCACGACACCGGTCTCGCCCAGCACGTCGGCGTATCTGCGGATGCCAGGGCCGGAGAGCACGACTCGCGTCGCGGGCTGTGCCGTCAGGTCGGCCAGAGACGCGCGCTTCTGTTGCCCGTTGAGTTCCCTTGGCTCGAAAGCAGTGCTCGTCCGCCAGCCCCATCCGACCTCCTCCACCGCGACCCGCAGGCCGGGGATCAGATCTACCGCACGGCCGATCACGGCACCCGGGTTGAATTCCCGGGCGGTAACGACGTCGTAACCCGACGGTGCTGACCGGTCCAGACGGACGGTCACGGAACCGTTGGAGCACACCGCCATGCCCTCCGGAAGCCCCAGCCGGAGCGCGATCGGCAGCAGTCCGGCCAGCGACCGCCCCGTCGCGAGCACCACCTCGTGCCCGGCGGCACGGACCAGATCCAACGCCTCGACCGTCCCGGACGGGATCCGGCTCTCGCTGTCCACGAGCGTCCCATCGATGTCGAGCGCCACGAGCATCCGAGTGCACGTGGCGACGGCGGCGCTCATCGAGCAACCGTTCGACGCAGCACTGACCGGATCTGGATCTCCAGGCCGTCCCGTTCGCCGGCGCACAACGTGTGCCCGGGTACGAACATGCGGTGATCCAGCGGAAGCTCACATCCCAGGACGTGTGCGATCTGCTCGCCCTGGTTCAAGTCGACCGGCTGCAGGCAGATCCGGTCCCGGGTCAACGTGACGATCTCGATGCGCTCCGGGCCTACCGTCTCGACGGTCTCGAAGGCGATGTCCATCGCAAGGGTCAACGGATCGGGAGCACCCGAAACCTCGTGTCGATGGTGCAGTTGAAGTCCCATCACAGCCCCCTCTACCCACGCGTAGTCAGTCGTCCTTGGTGGCGAGTCCAGATGGGTCGCGGACTGGCCAGGATCAACTTTCAACGCAGGGCAAGGCATCCAGTGCCACATTCATGTGGCACCCGGCACGTGAAACACGCCTTGTCGCGGCCCACACCCGCATCGAGACCCGAGCGCCGGATCCGACCTGGTCCGCAGCCGCGAAGTCAAGGCCCCAGGTGCCACAGTTCTGTGGCACCCTCTCCCTCGTTGTCCATTCGCTCGCAGGCGTAGGGTTTGGACGCCTACTGACTGCTAGCGCGGGGACATTCGATGGACGACGAGCTGATCGGCAAGCGGATCGCGGCGCACCGCAAGCAGCGCGGCATGACTCAGATTGCTCTCGCGCACGATGCGACGATCAGTGTGTCTTTGCTCCGCAAGGTGGAGCAGGGTGAGCGAGATTGCTCCCAGTCCGCGCTGGCCTCCGTCGCGCGTGCTCTGCGGGTCGACGCCGGAGTGCTCACAGGGCAGCCGTACGACACAGAAGAGCCGCAGAAGGACCGCATCCACAAGTACATCCCGGAACTGCGACGCGCCCTCAACTCGTGGGATCTCTCGATCGACCTGGGTCACCGGCCCCGTCCGCTGAGCGATCTGGAGGCGGACGCGAAGGACGTCGCGCACCAGCTTCAGCTCGGGCGCAACCGGCGCCTCGCGGAGATGCTGCCAGCGCTGCTTTCCGAGGCATTCGCGATGGTCCACGCGACCGATGACGAGCAGGAACGCGACACGCTCGGCCGCGTGCTCCTCGCCTACGCGCACGCCGCCCACACCGTCGCGCACCAGACCGGCTACGAGGACCTCGCCGCCAGCGTCGAGGACCGCATCCAGTGGATCGCTTCCTTCACGAACGACCCAGCTGCCAAGGGGTTCGCCGCGTGGATGCGCACGACGTCGATCATGCGCGACGCGCTCTACGAGCCCGGCCTGCGGCTCCTTGACACCGTCCGCGCGCAGATCGAACCAGGCAGCCGGGAGAACGACGCCGCCCTCCTCGCGACCGGGTCACTGCACCTGCGCTCGTCACTGCTCGCCGGACGCGCCGGAGACCTGGCGCTGGCGATGGACCACGTCGAAGAGGCACGACAGATCTCGACACATCTGACCACGGACACGGACAACGACTGGCAGCACATGGCGTTCGGCCCATCGAACGTCGCGATCTACCGGGTCACCTCCGCGGTGGAGTCCGGGGATGGGCCACGAGCACTTTCCCTTGCTGAGGAGACGCGCCTGCCGGACCACATGCTCACCCGGCTACCCACGCGCGTCGCGCATCACAACACCGACCTTGCCCGCGCCTACTTCTGGCAAGGCAAGCACGACAAGGCCTTGCAGAGCCTGATGGTGGCGAAGAAGGCAGCGCCCCAGCAGACCAGGCACCACCCCGCGGTACGCGATGTGACAAACCTCCTCGTTCGCGCACACCGTCGATCCAACGAGCCGCTCGCACGGTTCCGAGCCTGGCTTGGACCCGACCCCGAGTGGTGACCACGTAACGCCGTGCGTACCAACCGGCTCGTGCTGTGCGACCTCACCGGCCAGACCCTCGCCACCGGCCGGGGCGTCCTCGGCGCCCAGGCTTCCTCGAGGATTTGATGTGTCCGTAGCCCGGGCCGCTCTGAACGCCGTCATGCCGACGTTCGGGCTTCGGGTCCGTTGGGACGACCTGGAGCTGCGCCTTCCCGACGACGTCGAGCTGCTCTCGCTCGCCGACCTCGCCTCCGACGGCGTGCACAACCCAGAGGTCGTCTCCTTCATCTGGCCGTGGACCCGTGGCACCGATGACGAGGTCAAGCGGAACGTCCTCGCACACCAGTGGAAGAACCGGGGCCGGACAGCGGCCGACGACTGGGCACTGTCACTTGCCGTGTTCCGGAACGGCGAGATCGTCGGGGAACAACAGATCTCCGCGAAGAACTTTCAGGTCACCCGCTCAGGACTTACGGGATCCTGGCTCGGGCGTCGACACCATGGCCAGGACATCGGCACCCGGATGCGGGTCATGGCGCTCCACCTCGCCTTCGAAGGACTCGACGCGGCAGAGATGATCAGCGAGGCGTACGACGACAACCCTGCCTCGAACGCCGTGTCCCGCCGTCTCGGGTACACGGCAAACGGGTCGCGAATCACCGCCCGCGAAGGACACTCGGTCATCGAGAACAGCTACCGCATGGCCCGAGAGCAATGGGACGCCCGCCCGGACGATCGGCGGGCCGAGATCGCGCTCGAAGGTGTCTCGTCGGTCCGCCAACTTTTCGGGATCGATCAGCCGAAGCCATCGACTCACAGGGGGAACACATGACGCAGACCGATGCGAGGACCACCCGTCAGGCTGAAGCGGAGTCGAGCTCCGAAGTCTTGCGCGAGAGCATGATCGCTGAGCTCATCGAGTCCGGGTTTCTCACCGACCCGGCGATCGAGGCGGCGTTCCGTGCCGTACCACGCGAGGTGTTCGCGCCGGCCGGCACTCCGGCTGAGCTGCCCTACGCGATCAACGACGTCGTCGGCACGAGGTTCACCGATGACGGCAAGACCCTGTCCTCGCTGTCCGCGCCGGTGATGCACGCTGGAAACCTGCACCAGGCCCAGGTCCAGGAAGGCCAGCGCGTGCTGGAGATCGGGTCCGGGGGCCCGAACGCGGCCATGCTCGCCCACCTCGTCGGACCCACCGGCAGCGTGGTGAGCGTCGACATCGACGACGGTGTCATCGTCCGCACCCGCGCGGGTCTCGAACGTCTCGACCTGGCCGGTCGCGTCGAGGTCGTCACAGCCGACGCGTTCGAGCCCCTCGGTCGTGGGGTGTTCGACCGGATCATGGTCACCGTCTCCCCTTGGTCCCTGCCTCAGACCTGGGTTGAGCAGCTCGCGCCCGACGGCATCTTGGTCGTCCCGCTGTCGGTCGCGCCGGGACTGCAGCGCGTGATCGGACTGCGGAAGCGGGACGGGCGGCTGGTCTCGGAGTCGACGGTGCCAGGTGGGTTCGTCCCGCTGCAGGGGGCGGGGCTGTTCGACCCACCCTCGGCTCAGCTGACGGGCCCGTCGGGCAAGCCGGTCACGTTCAGGTTCGCCGACGACGTCCCAGCACGGTTCGGGGTATCGGATGAGGTCCTGGCTTCCGATCCGGTCGAGGCGTGGTCCGGTGTGACCTACGAGAACGGCACCATCTGGCTCGACCTGCTCACCTACCTCTTGGTCCAGCCGGGCGCCTGCGCGATGGAGGCTGAAGATCCGGCAGACCGGGGCTCGGACAAGTCGTTCTACCCCGCTCTGGTCGAGGGAGCGTCGTTCGCAGCGCTGCACCGCCGTCCTGCCACCGAGACGACGGTCGAGGTCGGCGCGATCGGCAAGGGACCCGACGCACCCCGCCTCACCCAGAGGCTCGCGGACACGATCGCCCGCTACGGAGCCCACCACCGCGGCGCCGAACCGCTCTTCCGGTGGTGGCCCGCCGGTACAGAGCCAGACGAGGTCCCACCGTCTGCGGCGGTCCTGCCGCGCCCGCACGGCACGTTGACCATCAGCTGGCCCGTCGCCGGACACTCGTAATGCGTCGTCCGGACGCCCCACGGGCAGAGTGACGATCACCGTGCGCTACTCGAGGTAGCCAAGCGCCTTGTACGCGCGCACTGCAGCTCTAGCGAGCCGCTGACCGACCTGCTCTCAGGTCCCTTCCACGATAACGACGCGGAAGGCCGCACCCTTGAAGCGATGCTCGGCCGCGGCTTGGTACGCAGGGCTGTCGTACCACTTTCGTGCGTCGGCCGTGGTCGGGAACTCGATCACCACCACGCCCTCGGGTGCAGCGCCTTCAAGCACCTGCTGCTCGCCATAGGCGGCGAGGATCTTCGCTGGATGCCCTTCAAACGTCTCTCCGACACTCGCCAGATAGGCGTCAACTTCGGCCTGGTCGTGCGTGCTCTCCTTGAAGAACACAACGTATGCGCTCATGACGGGCTCCTTAGAACTATCTCCAGCGCGGTGCGCGGGTGTGACCAGTTTGGTAACAACCAACTGGTCTTCGGCCCTGAGGATAGCGCCCGGCCCCGGCCTGTATCGGCTGATGCGAACGGTGCCGACACTCCTCGAGCTGGAGACCGCATCGGTGGTACTCGTGGGGATCGACACTACTGCGGGCGAGGTCTTCCTCAAGGTCGGTCGCAAGCTGGCCAAGATCACCGGCTAGTTCGATGGTCGGCGGTGCCGAGGTGAAGGTCTGTGCCGTCGTCTTCGATCTTTCGGACGCTGGTCGCAGCGCCGACCGCCGCCGACCGTTCCTCGGCGGCAGCCGTTCTCGCGGCTACCGCCGAGCGACCTGGCGCACAATCCACAAGAACGAACACTCGCGAGACTCCCCGCCTGGCTCGGCAAAGACCTGGATTGCCTGGAAGCTGGAGCGACCGTCTGCGTCACCAACGAGCAGTTCGGACAGCAGGTCGGCCTCACCGAGCGCACCGATCTGACGCGCACGTTCGAGTGGTCGAGCCCGGCAAGTCGGTACCTATCCAGTGCACGGCTGAGAGCTGCCAGGCCGCTCTCCTGGTCGCCACCGACCCGTAGTCCGGCGATCGGCCGCGCGACCTCCAAGCCAACGGCAACGTCGCACGCGGCCGCTCAGCCGCGCTCGCCGTTCCACCGGGTCCCGTGCACGTGGTGCGGGTCAGTACCGCATCCGCATCAGCTACCGCCCACCGATGTCAGAGGCGCCGATTACGGTTCAGGCCGTGACCCACGCTGACTTCCCAGCACTTCCCGACAGCCTTCCGCCCGGCCAGTTCCTCCGTGCAGCCGACAACGGCCGGAACGACACCGCACTTCACGGCAAAGCGTTGCTGTGGATGTCCGACACGCCCGTCGACAACGCCGGCGAGGCGTGGACCCGACTGCGCCAGGAACATGAGGAGTCGGGCCTGTACCCGGTGCTGCTTGAGCACGACGGCAACCGTGCCTGGGATGACCGGTGGTCTTTCCCCGAGACCATCGACGTGCTCGATGCCACGGATCCTGAGACGGCCCTGAGCACGCTCTGGGACCAGCTCCAGGAGGATCGCGAACCCGAAGAAGATGACGATGACGAGATACCAGAGGACGAGTGGCCCGCCGGCCCGTGGCCGGGACTCGCTCCGCCCGGCACGGGCGACGGCAACCCCTTGGCCATGGCCGATCAGTACGCGACGCATCTCCAGGACGACATGGACTTCCACGGCCGACCACGTCAGTGGCATCTCGGCCTGATCCCCGCGCGCGACGGCGCCAGTGCCCTGACGCTCGCCGGCTGGGACGGCCCGTGCAACCACACCAACCACACAGAGCTGATCTCCGCCGCACTGGCTTCCTGGGGCGACCGCTTCGGAGCACACGTGGTCGGACTCGGGACCGACATGCTCTGGCTGTCGGTCGCCCACCCGCCCAAGGACCTGGAGCACGCCCTGGCCGTGTCACGTGAACACTTCGCCTTCTGTCCGGACAACCTGTGGCAAGGCGGCTACGACACCATCGACCAGTACGCGACCGCCCTCATCGGGATCAACGCCTGGGTGTTCTGGTGGGACTGAACACTTCACGTGGACGGCCGCCGCACTCACCGGGTCGGCTGGGCGATCCGCAACGAGTTCATCGCACCATGCGGATAAAGGCGAAGTTGAGGTCATCGGTGAACCGGGTGCCGTCCGGCGTGAAGCCGTGCTTCTCGTAGAACCTCCGAGCACGCGGGTTGGCGTCGGACACCCAGAGCTCGGCGGGTGCAGTGAGCGGTAGGGCTTTGTCGAGCAGGAGGGCAGCGATCCCGGTCCCGTGACGCTCGCTGAGTACATAGAGCGCCCACAGCTCATCGGATCGGACTGCCAGTCACCCGAATACCTCGGCCACCCGTGCATCGAACCGCTGCTCGATCTCGATGAGCTGCTCGAAGATGTCGTCGATCGAACCAGGATCGACAGTTTCGGCATCGCCGTCGTCGTCGCCTCGTTCGGACCTCTCGCGCACCCCACGGTCGATCGCCCACGTCAGTCCGGCGTAGCTCCAGAGCAGGTTCAGCGCCTCGCGCTGAGCCTGTGCCGACGTATCCCTCGATGCCGCGTCGAGAAAGGTAATGACGTCATACAACGTGTCCGGGGTATCCACATCGTTGCCGTCATCGTCGAGCACGATCCGCCGGACGGTTGGGGTCTCTTCCCGGAACGGCCCGAGGGCAGCCGTCGCCCGCTCGCCAGCTCTGCTTCCGAGACGCCACGCCCCGACGCCGAGCCCAGCCAGCGCGGTCCCGATGATCGGTCCGTACCACCGTTGGTCATCGGCGATCGGCGCGAAGAGGCTCTGGCCGACGAAGGTCAGCCCGATCACGACCGCGAAGAACGCGAACCCGATCCACCCGTCCTGGACCCGAAGCGCAGACCGTCGGGCCTGCTGCACGGCGGCGATCTGTTCGTGCACCGCCTCAAGTTGGCGACCCCGCAGCTCGGGATCGATCACGAACACCGCGGAAGCCTTGTCCGAGAAGTGGTGCCACTCGACCCCTGAGCCTGCCAACGGCCGCTGTTCTCCGGTGATGACCACCCGCTCGGCGACGAATCCCGTGCTTCGAGCTCCGCCCGCCGGGACCTCGATGTATGACATAGAACGGGAGGCTACTGCTCAAACGTCGTCGTGCGTAGGGCCTCGACGGGTCTCCTTGCAGAACGGTGATGAGGCCCGACACCTGATGGACCGGGACACGCTCCTGGCTCACGAGGAACGCTGGGGGCGGGAGGAACGTCCGACGTCGGCCGCGCTCGCCCGCCTGACCGACGCCGAGGCCGCCCTCTATACCGAGCTCGTCACCGACCGCCACGGGACGCGGGTGCGCTTGGAGCAAGAGCGGATCGACTGGGCATGGGCGTCCCAGCGATTGCCTGCCGGGCATGCTCCTTGCTCAATCGACGTCGAGGTCCGAAACCTTACGCAAGCAGATGATCGCTGAACTCACGAAGTCAGGCCTGCTGACGGACCATGGTTCGCCGAGGACGGCAAGGCCCTGTCCTCGCTTCTCTGCACTATGCAAGCGGTGGCTGAGCTCCCGAAGTTCGGGTCTCACTCTTCCTGGCTGGCGCTGTCCGCCTCGTAGCGGATCAAGTCGCCTGGTTGGCAGCCGAGGGCAGTGCACAGGGCGTCGAGCGTTGTGAAGCGGACTGCCTTGGCGCGGCCATTCTTCAGGACGGCGAGGTTAGCGGGCGTGATCCCTACCCGCTCTGCGAGTTCCCGTACTGACATCTTTCGGCGTGCGAGCATGACGTCGATCTCGATGATGATTGGCATCAGATCACTTCGTCGAGCTCGGCTCGTAGGTTTGTCGCCTCACCCTTCAGTCCGACTGCCTTCGCAAGGAGGGAGCGCAGGACACCGACCAGGAACGCGATGCCGACCGCGAGCACCGAGCTTCCGAGCAGCATGAGAGCGATGCCTGGCTGCATGCCGGTCTGCGTGGTCTGTGCAGTCAGCCAGAGCAGGAGGCCAAGGCTCAGCACGCCGGCGCCAGCAGCGGAGCCGATGACTATGTCGACCCAGCGGAACGCCTTGAGCGTGAAGACGGTGTCGCGGCGTACCAGGGTGAGCAGCCGCCACACGCAGACGAGGACCAGCTGGGCGGCCACCAGGGTGATGACCGAAGTCACCAGCGTCGGTGAGCGCAGGTGGGCTGCTTCCGGGTACTGGGCTGCGAGCGACCTGGAGATGTCGGGGAGAACCCACAGCTGTGTCACCAGGACGCCCAAGAACATGAAGATGAGGACCAGCCTCAGTAGGCCTGTCGCAAGAACGTTCACCACTACCACCCCTATCGATTTACGGTAAGTACCTATCGTATTGCGATAACAGTCTTGCGCGCTAGAGTGCCGTGTCATGGCCTTCGTCCGGTGGCTCCGTACGATTGGTGCGCGAGTGCGGTGTCGGCGCGGTGAGTGTGTACCTGCTGTCGGCCGACAACATCACCGAGCGAGATGACGATCAGGTGAGGTCCCTGTTCGGTCTGCTCGAGACGTCCGTGCCCCCGAGCCCGGGACCATCGACGCTACGCACCTACGCCCGACGGCGGGCACGCACATAACCGGCACGACCTACCCAAGAGCGAGCATGGATTCCGCATCGACCGGCGTCTTCGATGACCCAGGACTCCGGTGGGGCGTTCACCTGAGAGTCATGCCCTCGGCGATAATCTCGCATGACACGCCCCGCGATCGCCGACGCCGCCCTGGCGTCCGGAACGTTCGTGTCACCGTTCAAACGCGAACGGATGACCTGGATCAAACCGTCGTTCCTGTGGATGATGTACCGATCCGGCTGGGCGACCAAGCCCGGCCAGGAGCGTGTCGTGGCCGTCCGGATCACCCGGGCCGGGTTCTAGGAAGCGCTGGCGGTTTCGTGCCTGTCGCATTTCGACCGGTCGGTCTACATCGATGTCGCGGCCTGGACCGCGCGCAAGCACCGATCCGAGGTGCGGGTGCAGTGGGAACCGGAGCGGACGCCGTCGCAGCCGAGCTTCCACCGCAACGGCACTACCCACTTCCCAGTGATGTCGCTCAGGTCATCGGCGCGACGCCCGTGCCCCCTACCCGGAGTCCTGGACCGACGACGTCACGGATGCCGACGTCGTCCAAGACCGAGAATCCGGCACGCCGTTAGCCCCACGGGCTCCTCAGCCCTTCGGAGACGACTGCAGGAACAGGCCCCGTCGCCTGGCGCAAGACCTCCGTTCCCGTTGCCGGCCCCGTCGAACCGCTCCGCGACGATCTTCGACCGCACAGAGGCAAGGCCCTTGAAGAACTCACTCGAACCCGCCGAAGACGAACATCCGGTCAGGAGACGAGCGTCGCTGTGAGCATGGCGAGCGCACGCCTGATCGAGCTGTTTCCGATGGACCTGTGTCCCTTTGCAGGACTATGCACGCCGCCACCCGCGCCCCGTCCCGGCTCATGCTCAAGCAGCCATGTCGCGATCTCGGCGACGCCGTCCGCAGTCAGCCCGACAGACGATTCGACCTGGAACAGCAGCGCAGGCCCAGGATGCTCCAGATCGACGAACCAGCGATCCAGCTCCGCGATGACGTCGTCGACCCACACGAACGGCCGGCCCGCAGCAACCCGGACCAGGGCGCGCGTCTTCCACCCCAGACTGTTCGGGCCGTACTCGCCGTAGGGCGGCAGATCTGCGACCGGTAGCTCTGGCAGTCCGACCCGCGGCGCGATCACTTCGTTCGCGTCACCCATCCAGGCCGTCGCCCACATCAGGTCGCAGCCCAGACCCTGCAGGAGCGGACCGAGGGCCGGATCGATGAAGTCGAACTCCGGGCGCGGCATGTCGGGGTCCTCCGGCCTACCGTCGCGAGGTTGAGGCAGCATCCCGGGCCCGCCGAACGGCAAGAGGGCCCCGTCGACGTCGAGGAACAGCAGCGAGCGGGCAACGGTCACGCCCGCACGATAGCGGCCTCCGCACGCGGCCGGCACCCGGCGCACGTCTGCCTTCCAGACCATGGGAGGCAGATGCGCGCCGGCATCTAAATCACGTGATGTGCCCCGCCCCGCATGGCACGCTCGACGTCGTCCAGACGCTCGTGCTCTCGCCGAGCACCGGAGTCGAGCAGATCCAGCGCGACGACGCCAAGTGCGCGCACGAGGAGGCACCCATGTCGGCGATCGACCTACGTGAGCCTGTACCGGCTGAGCTACGCACCAGTGAGTTCGCCCTCCGCCCGATCACGGCGCGAGACGCCGCGATGGATCACGCCGCGGTCATGGAGACGCGCGAGCATCTCCGGTTGTGGGAGCAGTCGTCGTGGCCGGAGGATGACTTCACTGTCGACGCGAACCGCGCGGACCTCGTCGACCTCGAAGAGCGCCACGCGGCGGGCCGTGCCTACACGTACACCGTGCAGGACCCGCTCGGTACCGAGTGCCTGGGCTGCGTCTACGTCTTCCCCACGCACGCCACGTTCCTCGCCAGGGCGACGGTGACGCCGGTAGGCGACGACGTATGGGCAGACGTCCAGGCCGTCGCTTACTTCTGGGTGCGCCGGTCACGCATGGAGACCGGCTTGGACGAACGCCTGCTCGCTGCGCTGCGCGCCTGGTTCGCCGAGGCCTGGAAGCTGGAGCGCACGGTCTTCGTCACCAACGAACAGTTCACGCAGCAGGTCGACCTCATCGAGCGCACCGACCTGACGCGCAGGTTCGAGCTGGTCGAGCCCGGCAAGACCGGCACCTACCTCGTGTACGGCTGAGAACCGCCGAACGGCCGCCACTGCGGCGTCGCGCAGCCTCCCCAGACCATTGAGCAGAACGAGGAACGAGAGCCATGGGAAAGCAGCTCTACGCCCCGATCCGTCCCGGTGAGGTCCTCGCCGAGGACTTCCTGAACCCGCTCCGGATCAGCGCCTACCGGCTCGCGCAGGCGACAGGGTTGTCGCAGACCCACATCGGGCAGATCGTGCGCGGCCGCCGTCGCATCACGCCAGCCGCGGGGCTGAGACTATCCAGGGCGCTTGGGCTCACGCCGTCATACTGGGTCATCATTCAGGCCGACTACGACACCCGCCTGGAGCAGCAGACCCATGCGCAGGAGCTGAACGCCGTCGAGGTCCTCGTCCACGTCGCCTGACGGACGGGCATCCGACCGGATCGATCGGCAGATGGCACTCTGGCGGCCGGCGGCCGCTGGAGCGCGAGTCACCGTGCACCTTGGGGTGGTCGGCCTACGGCCTGATGACGGCTCGATGTCCGTGAGTCGTCATCCACGTAACCGGGCACGAGCACTGTGTCGACGGCGGTGATCGGTCCGAACAGGTCGGGCCAGCCAACGTTATTGAGGTCAATCATCAGATTCCCAGACCTGTGCACGTACATCTCGGGCGCGGAATGCTCTCGCTCATTCGATCATCTGTGTTGCTTTGTCGAGACGCTCGCCGAAGCTTCATCGCACCATACGGATGAGAACGAAGTTGCGGTCATCGGTGAACCGGGCACCGTCCGGCGTGAAGCCGTGCTTCGCGTAGAACCTGCGGGCACGTGGGTTCGCGTCAGCCACCCACAGCTCGGCGGGCGCAGGGGGCGGTAGGACGGCGTCGAGCAAGAGAGCGCCGATCCCGGTCCCGTGCCGCTCGCTGAGCACGTAGAGCGCCCACAGCTCATCGGGTCGGACTGGCGGCGGGACGCGGTCCTTCCTCCGAGCGGCTCCGGCCCTGGCGAAACCCACCATCTGTTCGTCGACGACGGCGACCGAGAAGGACCCGGGAACGTCGTCGGACAGCCGTTCGTGCCACTGCTGCGCGCGGCGTTCGACGGTGTCGCTCTCCCAGTGGTCTGCGGGGAGCAGGTCGGAGTACGTCTGCACCCAGGCGGTGTGGTGGACGACGGCGATCGCCTCGGCGTCGTCGAGAACCGCGGGGCGCACCAGTGGCTCGCTCATCGGCTCACGATGACACCTGACAAGCGCCGTCCGCGAAGCTTTTCCTCGCCATCTGGCCGCGTTTCAAACACGCTGCCTTCCGGTCGCGATTGGCGCGCGGTCCGAGCTCGTTCGCCAACCAGCTGTACTCGATGTCCCGGACCTCGCCCTGATACTCGATCGTGAGAATGTCGAACCTCATCGGCAACTCGTTCCACACCACCGTGGCAGCCGTCTTCCGCGCGACGTCACCATCCATGGAGTCGTGCAACAGCACGACCGTCACGACGTCGACCGATTCCTCGGGGTGTTCGAGGTACTGCCTGCGCCCGGCGTGCACCCCCGCGTCGTCGAACCCCTCCGCGACGATCTTCGACCGCGCAGAGGCAAGGCCCTTGAAGATCCGCTCATGCCCGCTCAAGGTCATCCCGACCGAGCGGGGCCGGCTGGCGGTAGATGCGCTTCACCGGGTTATCTCCCTCAACATGCGCGGTATGGCACCGGGGCAGCCCATGTCACTGCGGTGTCCCGAGGCTCCCCGAAGGGAGCCATTCAACGTCCCAGCCATCCTCAGTCACGCCGAGCTCGCACTCGCTCATATCAGCGAACCACCAGTCACCAATCGTGGTCAGGGAGCCAGGCTGCCCCTCGCAGATGAGCGCGATGATCGAGCCGCTCTCGTCGGCCTCGGCAACGAGAAACTTGCCGATGAACGGGCCAATGGTGAAGCGGGCGTCTCGTCGATTCATAGAGGTCACCGTAGGGAATCGGCCGGGCTACGACCCAGGACCGCTTCGAGAGGAGACCGCTCCGCAGTCCTCCTGAACATGCGCGAAGGCTCCTCGCTGTGGGATTGTCCAGCCGACGTCCGCTGGTGATAATTCGGCTGTCCGCCGTTCTTGGTCGTTGACATTATGTGCGGCGTGCTAGCTACCACCGAGATCGCCGACCGTCTCTCAGACGGCGCCGCTGCCGTGCTCTCACGTGCCCCGGGCCCGCTTGCAGAGATCGAGAACTGGCTGCTGCTCGCGTCGGCGCGTGAACTGCTCCGGATCGACCGTACGGCACGGTTCTGGCGGCACCGCGACGCGCTGGGATCGGCCGGCCTCTGGGAGGGCGGAGCACTCGGAACGTCCGGCCACCTCGGGGCTGCCCTCGCGAGCATGCACGGCGACGGCCGAGTCCGGGAAGCCGCCGTCGGCATCCTCTCGCGGACCGATGCCCCACTGGCTGACCGTATGCTCGCCGTCCGCCTCACTGATCACGTCTGGCCCGTCCGAGAGGCAGCCACCAGGGCGGTGCTCCGCAGGACGTCACTGACCCAAGCGGACCAGATCGTGCCCGTGCTGCACCTCATCGAGGGACGCACGCGAGGCGCCGAAGTCCTGCCCCTGTACCTGCACGCACTCGCTGGGGTTCACGGAGAAGCCGCACTGTGGTCGCGCCTGCGCCGCTCGACGACGCCCGCAGTTCGGCGCACGGCTTTCCAGCACAGTCTGGCCAGCGAGCTGCTGAGCGTCAGTGGCGCCGTCGCCGCGCTACCACTCGAACACGACCGCATCGTCCAGAGTCTCCTGGCGCACGCCATCGCAGATCGGGCTGGACCCGACGTCGTGGCCTCAGCCCTCCTGAACGACAGTTCGGCCGAGAGCCGTGTGCTCGGGCTCGTCCGGCTGACCGCCGACCTGCTCGATCCCGCAGACGTGGAGCGGCTGCTGGTCGATCCTGGCGTCCTGGTCCGGCTGTGGGCACGGCAGTGCTACGAGGAACAGGGCCACGACGCGCTTTCGGTGTATCGGGATGTCGCACTGGGCACGGGGCCCGCGGCTGTGCGTGCGCGGGCCTACCGTGGCCTCGTCGAGGCCGGCGGCACAGTGGACCGCGAGGTAGCGCTCGGCCTGGTACGCGGTGCCGAGCCGCCGCTGAAGAAGGCCGGTCTTCGCCTTCTCGCCGGCAGCACGGTCCCTGCTGACGCCCCGCTGTTGTTCGAGGTCCTGCGGACCGGCACCAACCGTGTCGCGCGGCTCGCATCCGAGGTCCTCCTTGAGATGCCTGCCGCGTGGTCGGACGCCGAGCTGCTTCCGCTGGTGTCGTCTCCGGACCCGGATCTCCGGCGTCGGGCATGGTGGCTCAAGCGCAACCGCAGCGGCTGGGACCAGACGATCGCGGACCTGGAGATCCTGCTCGACCACGACCCTGTTCTCGCCGCGCTCGGCCGCAACATGACCATTCCACAGTTTGCTCAGCCCACCGAGGTACAGCGAGATCAGCTCATCGCCCTGCTTCCGCAGGTGTGGCCCGAGACATGGCGCGAGAGTCGCGTCGCGTTCGCCGCAGGGTTGCGGGGCGTGGCATGAAGCTCGCAGAACAGAAATGGCGCACGCTCGTCAGCACTGTGCCGCTGGGCGGCAAGTCGTACCGGGTGCTTCAGCCGGCCTCTCCGAAGGCTCACGCCCCGCTGTACGACGGCGCCGGGCGCGGAGCCGCACAGCTCGTCGTAGACAAAGCTTCCGCGTTCGAGATCGCATGCGCATGGTGGCTCGCCGCCCGCTCACCGAACAGCCTGATCCACCTCCCACTGCGCCAAGCCACAGGCAAGTGCGGGTCCTGGATCGAAGGGCAGCCCTCCGACCTTGTACTGATGCACCACAGCATGCAGTTCCCGGTGAAGCAGTGGAAAGAAGTTCGCGGCCGCGCCACCTCATGGACTCCGCACACAGTGCGGCTGCCTGCGCAGCCATTCCCGGAGGTCACCCGGCCAGATCATGAACGCCGATGGCACCACGGGTTCCGCGACCACCTGCTGTGGGCGACGGCCGCAGACACGCTGTTCGTGATCGGGAGTCGGCCCGCGTTCGAGCTAGCTTCCAAGCAGGTGCGGGAGCTTGCCGAGGACTGCCCCTCGCACATTGCCCGAACGCCCGACGCTCACTGCTGCGCTGAGGTCGACATCGGACGAACGCTTCGGTACGACCGTCGCAATCCACCTGACAGGCTTCACATCACCTACTGCGAGACCCACCGATGAATCCATCGTGGACGGCCTGGACCCCTGACGATGACGGGGCTGCTCGGATCGCTGACAGCCTGCGCCAGCTAACCGGTCGGCGGATCTGCAGAGTGCGATTCATCGACCTCGAGTACGAGTCGGACCGGCCGTACTGGCATGTCGGCGACCACGTCCTGTTCGACCACGGACTCGAGCTCGAACTCGACGACGGCTCGACATGGTCCTTGATCTGGGAACAGGCTGGAACGAGCGAGGGACTTGGTATCTACCCTGAGCCGCTACTGCCGAACCACCTCATGGCAGGCCGTACTTTCGAGGCCACCCGGTACTGGCATCGACGTGGGCCTCGGGACATCATTTCGGTGGAACTCGGGTGGTCCGAGGGACGGCTGCACGAGGACGCGGGCGTCCAGACGCCCGACCGCTGTCTTCGAGAGGTCGTGCTGGTCGGGCATGATCGCGAAGCTGTGATCGTCCTTGGCTACGGTGTCGATGTCCTCGTGTACTGGTCGCGCGTCGACGCGCGCCGCGCCGGGTACCTGACCGAACACGGACGACGCCGCAGCGCTCCTACTCGTTGAGCCAGTCCGCTGGGTAGCGATCCCTGAATGCGTCGGCTGCTTCCTGGGTCCGTGCGCTGATCAGGATTGCCGCGTCGTCAGCGAGCACGATCACGTCGTCGGTCAGGAACCAACGCACCTCGGCCTGGACGCTCAAGTGCCGCATGGAGAACGGGGCGATGGCGAGCGGCACCGGGCAGCCCCATGCGAAATGGCAATTGAGAAGGGGCTATACGAGCGTCTACGCGCTCGAAGGCCCTAGCGTGTGCCGAATGGAGCGGTCGCTCGGTGAAGATCTCACTCGCCAACGGAGCAGGTCGACCCGGGTGATCGAGAATGTTGCGTCGATCGGCTCGGTCCTCGCGATCATCCTCGTGTTCCACAACTTCGTGTCCGCATACCTGTGCTTCTTTGGCGCCCAGTGCACGCCCGACGCCCAGCAGATCACGACCTACAGAGTGCTCGCCGTCATCACACCGCTGCTGGTGCTGGTAGCCATCGGATCCGCCTTGTACAACCGCAGACGGTGGCGGCTCGTCTGGCACGGACTGGTCGCTGTTACAGCTGTTGCCGCACTGGTTCTGTTCGCCGTCCCATACATCCGTTGGAGCGACACCCTGCCTCAGGTCAACAACTTCGAGAACGGCGAACAGTGTTACACGGGTGGTACCGGATTCTGCCAAGGTGGCTAGGTGGAATCGCTCGGAACGAGCGTTCGGTGAACCGCCCCCGGTTCCTTGGAGAGGGGCCCTTTTTGACCGGCCCATGCCAAACTTCCCCGGTGGCCTCCGACAGTTCGATCACCAGGCAGACAGTCTCCGCTCAGTGGGACCCCGAGCGGCGAGACATCGTCGCGCTCATCAGACTGGCCGGTGTACCACGTTCGTTCCTTCTGTTCTTCATCGCACTCTGGGCGATCGGGATACTGCTGTCGATCGGCTGGCGAAACGACCCCGTGGGCAGGTCTTTCTCCTTCACGCTTGTGCTGGCATCAGCGGCGGTACTGCTCTGGGCCACCTTGCTTGCCCCCATCTTTGTACCGCGGCTGATCTGGGGCGCCCACAGCGCAGCCCGGCGTCCCACGAGCGTCGGGATCACTGTCGACGGCATCACGGTCAAACAGGCTGTCGCATCGTCCACGTTCACGTGGGCTGCGGTGGTCCTCACGATCGAGGGCAAGCACGCCTTCGTGTTCCACGTATCGCCCGCTGTCCTGTCGACACCAATCCTGGTGCCCAAACGCGCGCTGCAACCCAAGGACGTCGGACCGGCAGGCGACCTCATCCGGGCGCACGCACCGCGGTACCGCAAGCGCTGAGAGGTGGCCCCTTCGCGTGAGCTGATGGTGATGGTGATGGCCTCACCTCACGCGCATTTCCCGCCGTGTGGTCCTTTCGAGCCGGCGCGACATGCGGATCGCCCACCATCAGGGACGAGCTCACTGCGCCCACTGGACAGCGCCCGTCTCGATCCACGAGGCCAGGTCCGGCGCGCCGTCGAACGTGTACAGGGAGTACTCCGGGCACCCCGGCAGCACCGTGACGCCTGACGCGAAGTGATCCGGTGCGAACCAGACGACCTGCCCGGTACGCCGATGCGCGAGGGTGAGATTCCCGTTCGCCTCTGCAGCGACCGGCACATAGTCCGTGGCCGCGATCGGCGTGCGGAGCCCTTCGTCGGCCCATATCCACTCGTAGGCGCCGAGTGTCTGGTCCACCGACCATCCGGACACCTCGCGAGTCAGCACGTCACCACAGTCGAGCTCCGTGGTCTCCATGTCGGGGCCCAGCAGGACGAGCGCGTCGAGGATCCGGGCGTCCCCCTTGCGTAGCCCGAGCACGCTCAGCATCACGGCAATGTCGCCCGTGACCGTTGTCATCCGATCCCTCGTCCCTGATTGGCTGTTCGCAGTTTGTCGATCGCCGCGGCCACGTCCTGGGGCGAGAATCCGGCAGCGATCAGGTTTTTGGTCTGGGTGGCGTAGTCCCGCGCGGCGGCCTTGCCCAGATCGGCGGCATCTCCCGCGATCTTCGCGGGTGTGTTCTTACCCTTGTAAGTATCTCCCGCACCGTGCACATCCTTGGGGACCTCGATCGTGTAGCCCTCGTTGTGGATCTACAGCTCCTCGTCCCTGGTCAGCGAACGGCCGAGCCCGGTCTCCTCGGCCTTCCTCAGGGCTGCCTACGACGGGACGTGGTCCTTCCTCCGAGCGGCTCCGGCCCGGGCGAAACCCATCACCTGTTCGTCGACGACGGCGATCGCCTCGGCGTCGTCGAGGACGCCGAGTCGCACCGCGCTCGAAGGCGCCTCATCCGTCCGCAAGCTCCTCTGGATCGACCTGATCGACCGGACCCGTACGAACGCTGGCCGCGGAGCGGTGACGGTACTCTCAGATCCCGCGTCCGGGTCTGTCACGCGTGTGGCAGCCCGAGGACGTCCCGATCCAGACGTCGTCGTCAACGGCCCGAAGGGAGTGCCCGTGCGCGTGAGGATCCTCGGTCCGGTGGAGGTGTCGGACGGTCTGGGGTGGGCTCCGGTCACAGCGGCGCGGTGCCGAGCCGTCCTCGGCACGATCGTCGCGCACTCCCCGCATCCGGTCCCGGTCGAGGACATCGTCGAGGACGTCTGGGGGCCGGTGCCCCCCAGCTCGGCCGCGGCCCAGACGTACAGCTATGTGCACAGGATCCGTACGCTGCTCGGTGACCCGCAGGGTATGAGCCTGAGACTGTCGGACTCCGGCTACGTGCTGGACACCGAGCGCGCCGGGGTCGACGCTCGGAGCTTCGAGGCGGGGATCAGTGACGGGCGGCGGGCGTTCGAAGCGGGCAGCCTCGACGAGTCGCTGGACCTCTTCGAGACCGCCCTGTCCCGATGGCGCGGCGAGCCGTTCGACGGCAGTCCGCCGGGCGAGCGCGCCGTCGAGCTCGCCCACCGCCTGACCAGCCTTCGCATGGCGGCGGTCGAGGACTGCTTCCAGGCGCGGCTCGACCTCGGTCAGCACAGGAGAGTCGTCGACGACATCGAGGAGCAGATCGCTCGGAACCCTTTCCGGGAACCGCTGTGGCGTCAGTTCCTGGTCGCCCTCTACCGTAGCGGCCGGGCCGGTGAGGCGCTGCAGCAGTACGACCGGCTGCGGCGTCGGCTCGCGGACGAGCTCGGCACGGACCCGAGCCTCGCCACGCGGACTCTCCACGAGCAGATCCTGCACGAGTCACTGCCGGGCGACGAAGCACCGTCGTCGCCCGACTCCGCGTCGCCGGCGCTGCCGCCCGCTCCTCCGGCGCTCCGCCAGCTCCCGCCCGGGCTTCCGGACTTCTGCGGCCGTGCGGGGGAGGTCGACCAGCTCACTGCTCTTCTCGACGGTGACGACGACGAGGGCGGGACCGACCAGGCCACCGTCGTCGTCGTGCACGGGATGCCCGGCACCGGCAAGTCGAGCCTCGCCGTGCACGTCGCCCGCGCCGTGAGGAAGCGATACCCCGATGCTCACCTCCGGCTCGACCTCGGGGGCACCAGCCCCGGCCCCCGGCGGCCGGACGAGCTGCTGACCACGATGCTGCAGTCCATCACCGGTTTCGGCCACATCCTTCCGACCGCCCAGGACGACCGTGCCGCCCTACTGCGCTCGTTGTTGTCCGAACGCAGCGTCCTGCTCCTGCTCGACGACGCCGCGGACGCGGGTCAGGTCCTTCCGCTCCTGCCGCCCAACGGCCGGTCGGCGGTGGTGGTCACCAGCCGCAGGATGCTACCCGAGCTCCCGGGTGCCCTGCGGGTGCATCTGGACACGCTCACCTCGGCCGACGCGCTGCGGCTGCTCGCCCGCATCGTCGGGCAGGAGAGGATCGAGGACGAGCTCGACGACGCCCGGGCCATCTTGCGTCTGTGCGGCTTCCTGCCGTTGTCGATCCGGATCGCCGGCGCGAAGCTCGTAGGCCGCCCGTCCTGGCCGCTGGCCCGTCTGCGCGAACGGTTGGAGGACGAGACACGTCGGCTGGGCGAGCTGAGCATCGGTGACCTCGACGTGCGTGCGAGCCTCGATCTGTCCCTGCGGTCCCTGTCCGACGACGCCGCGACGGCCTTCGACCTCTTCGGTCTGCTCGGCGTGAGCGAGGCGCCGGCCTGGTCGTTCGGTGCGCTGCTCGACACAGCGGAGCATGACCACGTGCTCGATGAGCTCGTCGACGCCGGTCTGCTCCAGCAGGCCGGCGTCGACGAAGCAGGGCAGCTCCGCTACCGGATGCACGACCTGCTGCGTGCCTATGCCCGGCAGCGAGCGTCGCAGCGCGGACCGGGGGTGTGCCGGCGTGCCGCGGCACGTGTCGTGCACGGCTGGACGCTCCTGGCCGGCGAACTCCGGAGGAACCGCACGCACAGCTTCTTCGATCCCCCGGACCGCCCGCGCGACGCGGTGCCGGAGCCGGTGCCGTCCTGGATCCCCCGCACGAAGGAAGGCCCACTCGACCACTCCGCCAGCACGAGCTGGATCGCGGTCGAGCGCCAGAGCCTGCTGGAAGCCGTCAATCTCGCCTGCCGGCAAGGCCTCGCGCGAGAAGCGTACGGTCTGGCCGCCGTGCTCGGTCCGCTGTACGACGAGTACGCCCTGTACGAGGACTGGCGCGCGAGCCACCTTGCGGTGCTGGCCTGCCCCGGCCTCGATCCGCTCGCGGCGGCGACGCTGCAGCGCGGGCTGGGTCAGGTGCACATCTACAAGGGCGACATGGACACCGCCGCCGAGTACCTGACCCGCTCGACGAACACGTACCGGGACCACGGCGAAACGGTCGGTGCCGCGCTGGCGCACGCCGGGCTGGCGACGGTCGCTCGGTGCCGTGGCAGGTATCCCGAGGCAGAAACCATCCTGCGCGACGCACTGACCGTGGTCCATGCCGCCGGCGACCTCCCGAAGGAGTCGGTGCTGCGCAACGGAATCGGTCGGCTGCTGGTCCTCCAGGGCCGTACGGATGAGGCCAGAGGCTGGCTCGATGACGCGATCTCCCTCGCGCGTCGCACCGCAGACCCCCACCGGGAGGCGGTGGCGCTGCGGGACGTGGGTGCCCTGGAGCTCGCCGACGGGCGCGCCGACATGGCACGGCAACGGCTCGACGAGGCGGCCCGGACGTTCTGGATGCTGCACGACGAACGCTGTGCCGCCGCGACGCTCCTCCAGATGGGGCCGGTCCTGGCGGCCCTGGCGGACCGGGAACGCGCGGTCGCCTCGCTGAGCGAGGCCGCCGACTTCTACCACAGCCACGGCCTGTGGGACGACGAGCAGCGCTCCCTCTCGCTCATCGCCGACCTCACGGTTTCGACGGATGGTTCTCGGCAGTCCTTGGCCGACGAGGGCTGACTCCCGGTCACCAGCTTCGACCAGCTGTTGGTGACCGGGAGTCAGGTCCGGGCCAGGACGGCTGGATGCCATGCCCTGCCCACCGCACGGGACGTGGTTCAGTTCTCGCGGAGTCCTCGAGCGACCCAGAAGTTGGTCGGGTCGGGGTTTTCCAAGGTCCAGTCGTCAACGCTGACAGCCGCGCTGGTGTGCCGACCCGGCCGCATCTCCACGTGCGTGTGCGCAGCCGACGACGAGCTGACACCTCGCCACGACTCGTAGCCGATGACGTCGCCCGTGTGGACGTAGTCCCCGGCGTCGACGGAGTCCTTGGGGTTGGCGTGCAGATAGACCACCGTCTTGTTGATGGCCGAGTAGTAGACCGCGATCGTGGACAGACCGGCACGGCCGGTGTACCCCTCGGAGACACGGGTGACCCAGCCCCGTGCCAGGGCATGGACCGGGGTTCCGATGCCCTTCGCCATGTCGATGCCCTCGTGGCGGCCCGGGGTGTTGACATAACCGTCGAAGTGGGAGGTGATCGTGCCGCCGCCGGCCTCGTAGAGCTGCCAGGCGATTCGGTTCAGGTTGCCGATGTGCATGCCGGCGTTGTCGTTGTTGAGGGTCGAGTTCAGGTTGGCGGCCGAGTTGGCGCCGATCTTCTGACCCGCTCCTCGGTAGCCCGAGTTGTAGTAGACCCCGACGGTCTTGCTCGTCCGGTTCCACACCGAACCGACCTGGTTCTTCAGGCACTGCCCGCGCTTGGACCCGGTGACGAACGTGGCGCAGCCCGACCCGGTACCGAAGTCCTTCCAGCTGTTGACGACGTCGCGCATCGAGCCGCTGCGTCCGGTGCCGTCGTAGAGGCAGACCTCGCCGCTGTCGCAGACGCCGTTGTTCACGGCGGCCGAGGCGGACGGGGCGACGGCCGCCGTCGCCCCGAACATCACGGCGGCGACCCCCGCCAGCGCGAGAGCTTTCTTCAGTGGTGACATGGTGACTTCCCTTCAGTTTGAACGGTTTGCCAAGAAGGACCGCACCGGCGGCCGCCGGTGCGGGGTTCAGGTCAGTGGCACTCCCAGGCGGTCCCAGGAACCCTGCCCGGGCCATCCGTCAGCGTCCGCACCTGAGTACCCGAGCTTTCGCTGCCAGTTCGCGTACGACTCCCGGTCGGCCTCGGACCACTGCGCCCCCGGACCCACCTCATAGACGGCGCACCCCTCGGCAACGAGACGGTGGCCCATGGCGGTGACGACCGTGGAGCGCGGGCTAGTGCGGAACCAGTCGGCCCCCGGGAACGGCTCCTTGGCCCCCGCCGTCTGCCGGGGCACCTTGAGCGCCTCCCAGGAGATCTGTCCGGGCCACCCGTCGGCCGCGGTGCCGGAGAACCCGAGCTTCTCCTGCCACAGCGCGTACGACTGCCGGTCCACGTCCGACCACTGCGGACCGGGTCCCGACAGATACGCGCTGCACCGCTCGACGACCAGGCGGTTGCCCATGGCGGTGACGATCGAGCTGTTGGGGCCGTCGTGGAACCAGTCGGCGCCGGGGAAGGGCTCGTACTCGGCGGTGGACTGCTTGGGCACCCGCAACTGGTCCCAGGAGGTCTGTCCGGGCCATCCGTCGGCGCCGGCGCCCGAGTACCCGAGCTTCTCCTGCCACAGCGCGTACGACTGCCGGTCCACGTCCGACCACTGCGGACCGGGTCCCGACAGGTACGCGCTGCACCCCTCGGCGACCAGACGCACCCCCATCGCGGTGACCACGGGGCTGTTCGGGTTGTCGTGGAACCAGTCGGCGCCGGGGAAGGGCTCGTACTCGACCGGGCCGGGTGCGGCGCCGGTGTCCGGCACCCGCAACCGGTCCCAGGAGGTCAGCCCGGGCCATCCGTCGGCGTCGGCGCCGGCGTAGCCGAGGGACCGCTGCCAGCTCGCGTAGGACTGGCGGTCGACGTCGGACCACTGCGGACCGGGGCCGATCTTGTACAGGCCGTGGCCCTCCGCCACGAGCCGCTCGCCCATCGCGGTGACGATCGGGCTGTTGGGGGCACCCTTGAACCACGCGGTGCCGGGGAACGGTGTGTAGGAACCTCCCGGCGGTGTGGTGGTACCGGGGTCGGGATCGTCCAGGTCCTGGCCTCGTCCGGGGATGATGAGCTCTTGGCCGGAAACGATCGGGTAGTCGGGGTACTCCAGGTCGTTGACCTCGGCGATGTAGGTGTAGGGGACCCCGTAGCGGTTGGCGATCCCCTTCAGCGTCTCGCCGGGCTGCACGACATGGGTGGTCCCGCCGCTCGACGAGCCGGGGTCCAGCGACCCGTCCTGGACCATGCCGTACAGCGGGCCGCCGGGGCACGAGGTGCTCCTGACGTCCCTGTGGCCGATGATCGCGGACCCCGCGCCGTAACGCCGCAAGTAGGCGATGGCATCCTTGATCCCTTCGACCATGTCGGGTGTGGGCCGGTACGCGAAGCCGAAGCCGTCAGCCGCACCGAGGAAGCACAGGATGCCGTAGTAGTCGTGGTTGGCCTCGGTGCTCCCCTGCGACGCGGACCGAACGTCCTTCCCACGCCCCTCGAAGACATAGCCGTGCAGGCAGACGGCCAGGTTGTACGCGATGTCGCCCCAGCCCCGGCCGTCCATGTGGAAGTTCTGTACCGACCGCATCCTGGCGGCGCACCGGGAGTGACTGATCGCGATGGATGACTCACCCTCGTAGTGCATCGCCACACCACGCCAGCCGAACCCGGCGGGATAGTCGTCGACGTGCGGTGCGCGTGCTCCCCACTCCGCGCGAGTTACGAATCTCATGGCTCTCTTTCCTGTGGTCCGTGCCCGGCACCTCGGTGCCCGGCGAGGGTCTGTGCCCGGCGAGGCCGGGCTGTCTCGGAGATCAGTCGAGGGAGTACGCGTACCGGCCAAGGCCCAAGCGGTCCACGGCGCAGCCCTCCGCACGGGACCGGTCGGCGAGGGCGGTGAGCGTCGTGGAGACCTCGACGCCCTGCCGTCCGGCGTAGTGGTCGTGGAGGAGCGCCCAGGCGGGACCGGTCTCGGAGATTCCCCACAGCCGGTCCTTGTTCTGGAAGTGCTCGTAGTCCCGCGTGGTGCCGGCGACGAACGACGCCGAGGCGAGGAGCCGCGAGCCCTGTGACGAGTAGAGGTCGTATCCCTGGTTCCAGGCCGTCTCACAGACCGCGGCCGCCAGGCCCGTCGCGATGATCGAGTGGACCTGGCCTGCCCCCTCGTCGTGCGCGAACGGGATGGTGTTCGCGATCGGCGCCCCGGGGCGGTGGTCGAAGAGATCCACGGACTGCGCCAGCAGCGCGTCGTCGTCACTGAAGACCGCGATCGACATCATCGACGCCAGATGAGCGAGGTCCCAGACGATCCCGAACCGTGATCCGCACCCGTCGTCCTCGTCCAGCAGGCGGCTCTGGTTCAGCGGGAGGAACACGTCGCGGAGCATGGTGCCGAACGCCTCGGTGTCGAGATCGTCGCGGTCGCGCACAAGCTCAGCCGCATTCGCGAGCAGGAACCCGTGGATCCCGGAGGCCAGGTACGTCGCCGGCTGCCCGGCCACCGAGCGGAGCTCCGCGGACCACGCGCCGAGGATCCGGCAGGCAGCTCGCGCGTGGTCCTCGTCACCACCCAGGCGCCAGATCAGCGCGTTCTGGTAGGCGGCGTGGGTGTCGTCGAGCAGCGTGTGATGGTTCGACGCGGCCCCGCCGACCCGCAGCACCGCCGAAGGTGTCGGCGTCCAGCTCGCGCTCGAACGAGGATCGGCGGTCAACCGCGACCAGGCGACGGCGACCGGGTCCGCGCTCTCGGCGATCCCTGCCGTGACCGCCTTGAGCTGCTCGTCGGTGTGGAGCGCTCCGGGATGGACAAGTCCGCCGTCGGACCGGCCGAGCGGGGCCGCGAAGGCAGCGGGGCTCACGCCGAGGGACGACACCGCGCTCCCCACGCCCATCACGGCGAGGCCTCTCAAGAACTGACGCCGGCTCGCGTCGTAGGACATCAGGGTCGATGGCACACCATGCTCCTCACAGGTCGGGCCCAGGCGAAGAAGCCCCCTGGTCGACTGATCTCGTACGTGAAGACTGGCGGACGCCGCTATGGGCGGTCCATGCGCGGTCCATGTCCGTTCCACGCCCGTGCGCGGCCGCAAGGCGACCGATCGAAGGTGGTCGTCAGCGCGACCCACCTCGTTCGCGTCACCCATCCAGGCCGGACTCAGCAACTGCAACCGGCGGCAGTCTGAGGGTTGGGACGCAAAGAGGCCCGGGTCCGCGGAATTCCGCGTAGAGCAGGACCCGGCCGGACTTCCGGAGCGCGGACGTACGGGCGGCCA